>NZ_JBHXFI010000008.1:0-165196 GCF_042724075.1 Streptomyces sp. NPDC127097
GATGGCGCAGCCATTCCGGCCGGGGTGGTGGCGGGTGACGGAGAGGCGGAGGGGGATGGCGCAGCCATTCCGGCCGGGGTGGTGGCGGGTGACGGGCGGGCGGTCACGAGAGGGCCTCCTCGGGGCGGGGCATGGGTCAGGTCTCGGGGACGGACGGGCGGGCGGCGGTGGGGCGGTTCGGCTGCGGGCCCTCACCCCCGGCCGTCGGGCCCGGTGGCCCGGGCCGGGCCGGTCCCGTCCCTTCCCATGGCCCGCTCCCCGCCCGCCGCCAGGCGCCGGACGGCGGCCATCGGGACGGCCAGCCAGTCGGGCCGGTGCCGGGCCTCGTAGAGCACTTCGTAGACGGCCTTGTCGGTCTCGTAGGCGCGCATCAGTTCGGGCGCGGAGCGCGGATCGAGCCCGCCGGCCTCGGCGTATCCGAGGCAGAAGGCGTCCCGGGTGCGCCGCGCCCACTCCAGCGACCAGGGGTCGCCGCCCGCCGGTCCGCTGCGCGCGGCATAGTCGAACGAGCGCAGCATCGCCGCGACATCACGCACCGCGGGCTGCGGCCGGCGCCGCTCGGCGAGCGGGCGGGCCGGTTCGCCCTCGAAGTCGATCAGCGACCAGCGGCCCTCGTCGGCGGAGCGCAGCGTCTGGCCCAGGTGCAGATCGCCGTGGATGCGCTGGGCGGCCCAGCTGCGGCCGTCGTGACCGACCGCGGCCAGCGCGTCGAAGGCGGTACGCAACCGGGCCCGGTAGGGCTGGAGCACGGGCACGGCGCGGGCGGTGGCCGTCAGCCGCTCGGTCATCTGGGCCGCGATCACCTCCAGCTGCGGGCGGCGCAGCTCGGTGGTCGGCAGCGTCTGGGCGAGCGCGGTGTGCACCTCGGCGGTGGCATGGCCGAGCGCCCGCGCCGAGCCGGTGAAGTCGGCGCGTACGGCCAGCGCGTTCAGCGCCAGCTGCCAGCCGTCCGCCGAGCCCGGCAGGAAGGGCTGGAGCACGCCCAGCGTGGTCGGCTCGCCGCCCTCGTCGGGGGCCGCCGACTCGAACCACGCCGCGGGCGCGGGCACCCGTGCGCACTTGGCGTCCGCGAGGGCGCGCGGCAGCTCCAGATCCGGGTTGATGCCCGGCTCGACCCGCCGGAAGACCTTCAGGATGAAGGAATCGCCGTAGACGATCGAGGAGTTGGACTGCTCGACGGCGATCGGCCGGCCCGGCAGCCCGGCGGGGATGACGGCATCGGGCTCCCGGCAGAAGCGCAGCGCGCCGAGCCGGCCCGGGACCCGCAGCCGCTCCAGCAGCACCCCGCAGAGCCTGCTGTCGAGCAGCGCGTCATAGACGGTGCGGCCGCGCAGCGGTCCGCCGCCGGGGCGCCCGACCACCGCGGGCGCCAGCTGGGGCGGCGGCGCGGGGTGCACTCCCAGCAGCAGCTGGTAGCGGTCGCCGCCGGCCGGGGTACGGCTCGGTGGCGCGCTCTGCTGGGCGCGGACGAGCAGTTGCAGCAGGCCCGGTGCGGTGCCGTCGCCGGTGCACGGCAGCAGCTCGGTCGCCGAGAGCAGGGTGAAGCCGGTGACCAGCCGCCCCTTCCCGGCGAACCAGCGCTGGCGTGGCACCCAGTCGGCGAGCAGCGGAACCAGCGAGGACAGCAGATCGGGGGCCGAGACGAGCGGGCGGCGATCTGGGGTGTTGCGGGTGGCACGGGTCGAGGCGGTGTCCGACATGGCGTCGAGTCCTTTCCCCGGGCACACGACATATAGGACGAAGTGTCCCGGAATGCGGCCTTGACTGTGCGGCGGCGCGGTGGGGGTACCCCCAGACGGAGTCCGGGGCTCGGGCGTATCCGCAAGGTCCCGTCCGGCTCGCGGCGGACGACGGGACCTTGCGGACACGCCCGGGCGGGCGAGAGCGTCCGTACGGCAGCGGTCTTCCGGCGTGCGCTGCTTCCGCTGCGCGGCGGGCCCCTCCCGAGCCGGGGGGACCGACGATGGCTCACCCGGCCCGTGCGGTAGTAGGGAGGCTGCCCGAGCGAAAGGTCAAAAAACGCCCGTACGTGCCAGGTGGCCGCGTACGGGCGTCTTTCCGGCGCCCGTGCCCGGTCAGGGCACCGGCTGACTTGCGTTTCTGCGCAGCCGGAACCAGTAGAACCCGTGGCCGGCGAGGGTCAGCAGATAGGGCAGCTCCCCGATGGCCGGGAAGCGGACCCCGCCGATGAGTTCCACCGGATGGCGGCCGCTGAACGACCGCAGGTCCAGCTCCGTGGGCTGGGCGAAGCGCGAGAAGTTGTGCACGCACAGCACCAGGTCGTCGTCCGCGCCGCCGGTGCCCGGCGCCTCCCGGAGGAAGGCCAGCACCGCCGGGTTCGTGGAGGACAGCTCGGTGTAGCTGCCGAGCCCGAACGCCGGATTCTGCTTACGGATCTCGATCATCCGCCGGGTCCAGTGCAGCAGCGAGGAGGGTGAACTCATCGCGGCCTCGACATTGGTGACCTGGTAGCCGTAGACCGGGTCCATGATGGTCGGCAGGAAGAGCCGGCCCGGGTCGCAGGAGGAGAAGCCGGCGTTGCGGTCCGGCGTCCACTGCATCGGAGTGCGCACCGCGTCCCGGTCGCCGAGCCAGATGTTGTCGCCCATGCCGATCTCGTCGCCGTAATAGAGGATCGGCGAACCCGGCAGGGAAAGCAGCAGGGCCGTGAAGAGCTCGATCTGATTGCGGTCGTTGTCGAGCAGCGGGGCCAGTCGCCGGCGAATGCCGATATTGGCCCGCATACGCGGGTCCTTGGCGTACTCCGCGTACATGTAGTCGCGCTCTTCGTCCGTGACCATTTCGAGGGTCAGCTCGTCGTGGTTGCGCAGGAAGATGCCCCACTGGCAGCCGGACGGAATCGCCGGGGTCTTGGCGAGGATTTCCGAGACCGGATAGCGCGATTCGCGGCGTACCGCCATGAAGATGCGCGGCATGACCGGGAAGTGGAAGGCCATATGGCATTCGTCGCCGCCGACGCCGTAATCGCCGAAGTAGTCGACGACGTCCTCCGGCCATTGATTGGCCTCGGCCAGCAGTACGGTGTCCGGGTAATGCGCGTCGATTTCCGCGCGGACCCGCTTGAGGAAGGCGTGCGAGGCCGGCAGGTTCTCGCAGTTGGTGCCCTCTTCGGCGTAGAGATACGGCACCGCGTCCAGCCGGAAGCCGTCGATCCCCAGGTCCAGCCAGAACCGCAGGGCGGAGATCATCTCTTCCTGGACCGCCGGGTTCTCGTAGTTGAGATCCGGCTGGTGGGAGAAGAAGCGGTGCCAGTAGTACTGCTTGCGGACCGGGTCGAAGGTCCAGTTGGAAGCCTCGGTGTCGACGAAGATGATGCGGGCGTCGGCGTACTGCTTGTCGTCGTCGGCCCAGACGTAATAGTCGCCGTACGGCCCCTCGGGGTCGGTGCGCGATTCCTGGAACCACGGGTGCTGGTCGCTGGTGTGGTTCATCACCATGTCGATGATGACCCGCATACCGCGATGGTGTGCGGCGTCCACGAATTCCACGAAATCGGCCAGGTCACCGAATTCGGGGAGCACCGCGGTGTAGTCGGCGACATCGTAACCGCCGTCCCGCAGCGGGGATTTGAAGAACGGCGGCAGCCAGAGGCAGTCCACCCCCAGCCATTGCAGATAGTCGAGCTTGGCCGTGATGCCCTTGAGGTCGCCGATGCCGTCGCCGTTGCTGTCCTGGAAGGAGCGCACCAGGACTTCGTAGAAAACGGCCCGTTTGAACCAGTCGGGATCGCGGTCCTTCGCCGGGGTGTCCTCGAATGTGTCGGGGACAGGCTCATTGACGATCAATTGGGTGACCCTCCGATCGGTGAGGACGGTCGCAGCGACAGCACATGGGCGGGCGCGAGAGAGCGGCCCGGCTCCAGGCGCACATAGTTGTCCCTGCCCCAGTGGTAGGTATCGCCGGTGAGCTCGTCGCGCACCGGAAAGGACTCGTGCCGGCCGAGGCCGAGTTCCGGCATGTCCAACGACACCGTCGCCTCGTGGGTGTGGTGCGGGTCGAGGTTGACCACCGTGAGCACCGTGTCGGCCCGGTCGCCGTGCCCCTCGCGCTTGGAGTAGGCGAGGACGGCCTCGTTGTCGACGTGGTGGAAGCGCAGATTGCGCAGCTGCTGAAGGGCAGGGTGCCGGCGGCGGATGCGGTTGAGCGTGGTGATCAGGGGGGCGATGGTGCGTCCCTCCCTGGCCGCCGCATCCCAGTCGCGCGGCCTGAGTTGGTACTTCTCCGAGTCCAGGTACTCCTCGCTGCCGCGGCGTACCGGCGTCGACTCGCAGAGCTCATATCCGGCGTAGACGCCCCAGGTGGGGGACAGGGTGGCGGCCAGTACGGCGCGTACCTCGAAGGCGGGGCGGCCGCCCTCCTGGAGGTAGGCGTGCAGGATGTCCGGGGTGTTCACGAAGAAATTCGGCCGCAGGTAGGAAGCGCTCTCGCCGGTCAGTTCGGTGAGGTAGTCGGTCAGCTCCTGCTTGGTGTTGCGCCAGGTGAAGTAGGTGTACGACTGGTGGAAGCCGATCTCGGCGAGGGTGTGCAGCATGGCCGGGCGGGTGAACGCCTCGGCGAGGAAGAGCACGTCCGGATCGGTCCGGTTGATGTCGCCGATCACCTTCTCCCAGAAGGCCACCGGCTTGGTGTGGGGGTTGTCCACCCGGAAGATCCGTACGCCCTTGGCCATCCAGAAGCGCAGCACGCGTTCGGTCTCGCGGACCAGCCCGCGGAAGTCGGTGTCGAAGGCGAGCGGGTAGATGTCCTGGTACTTCTTCGGCGGGTTCTCCGCGTAGGCGATCGAGCCGTCCGCGCGGTGGTGGAACCACTGGGGGTGCAGGGTGACCCAGGGGTGGTCCGGGGAGCACTGGAGCGCGAAGTCCAGGGCCACCTCCATCCGCAGGTCACGGGCGGTGCGGACGAAGTGTGCGAAGTCGTCGAAGGTGCCCAGGTCCGGGTGGAGGGCGTCATGGCCGCCGGCCGGTGAGCCGATGGCCCAGGGGGAGCCGACATCGTCCGGGCCGGCCGTGAGCGCATTGTTGGGGCCCTTGCGGAAGGCGGTGCCGATGGGGTGGACGGGCGGGAGGTAGACCACGTCGAAGCCCATGGCGGCGACGGCCGGCAGCCGGTCGGCGGCGGTGCGCAGGGTGCCGCTGACGGCCGTGCCGTCCGGGGTGACGGTGGCGCCCTCGGAGCGCGGGAAGAGCTCGTACCACGAGCCGAACAGCGCCCGCCGGCGCTCGACGACCAGCGGCATCGGACGCGAGACGGTGAGCAGTTCGCGCAGCGGATGGCGGGCCAGCGCCTCGGTGACCTGGGGGGTGAGCGCCGCGGCCAGCCGGGTCGCGGCGGACAGCCCGGCGTCGCGCAGCGCGTCCACGGCGGCGAGCACCGCCTCGCGCCCGTCGCTCTTGGGGACCTCGGCCGCCGCCCGCTCATGGAGCTCGGCACCCTCGGCGAGCATCAGCTCGGTGTCGATGCCCGCCGGGATCTTGATGGCGGCATGCCGCCGCCAGGTGGTGACCGGATCGGACCATGCCTCGACGGTGAACGTCCAGCGGCCCTCGATGCCGGGGGTGACCTCGGCGCTCCACCGGTCGGTGCCGGGTTCCCGCTCCTGCATCGGCGTCCAGGGGCCGCAGCGCCCGGCCGGATTGCGCAGCACCACATTCGCCGCGACGGCGTCATGCCCTTCGCGGAAGACGGTGGCCGAGACCTCGAAGGTCTCACCCACCACGGCCTTGGCCGGGCGGCGGCCGCAATCGATCTGCGGGCGGATGTCCAGAACAGGAATGCGACCGATCATGGGCTCACCTGGGCTTGTGGTGCTTTGCAGGGTTTTGTCCTTTGTATCCGCTTCACGGCAGGCGGACCGGCTGCGGGCATGGGCGCTCCTGTCCGCTTTCACTCGGCTGGCGGATGGCACGGCGGGGCGGATCGGTGCTTCCCCGGCCCCTGGTCGGCGGTTCCCCCGCGGGACCCGGTGCGGGTGGGCGCCGCGGGTGCCGGACGGATACGGGGCGCCCCGCCCCGGACGACGACCGGGACGCGCGGCGGAACGGGCCTCACCGGCGGCCGGTCATCATGCGCCCGCCATGACCCGGCGGACGCCTTCCCGCCCCCGCGCGGACGACTGCGGCGCTGCGCTGACACGGTCGGCGTTCGCCTCCTCAACTCGGTCTGATCACAGCGGAGTTGCGGTGTGCGGATGTCCGGTGCCGCGCCGGGGCCCATCGGCGCCACACCGCAGCCTCTCTCCAGGAGGGAGTCCGTACAAGAGCGCATGAGGGGGTGGAATCAGCCATATCGGCGGACGGGGCGGTAGGAGGCATCGGAGCGGAGTCCGGGCGGGGGACGGCGGGGGAAGGCGCCTGTGACGGGGGCGAGTTGCGGGCGCCGGTCCGCGGGTTCGGCGCCGGCGGGGTCGGCTTCGGCGGGGCCGGTCCGGCGGGCCTACGGAATGGCGCCCGGCGCGGCCGCCTAGCGGTCCCGGCGCTTCACCACGCTCTTCTTGACCAGCCGCTCGTCGTCGCCGAAACAGAGCTCGTAGGCGGAGTCGGAGCCGGGGCGGACGCTGTAGTAGACGCAGGTCCAGTCGTGCGGGGGCGGCGGGGTGCCGTCCGGCGGGGCGTCCAGGGCGAAGAACGGCAGCTGGGACGCCACCCGGGAGCGGTCGGCGCCGAGGCGCAGCGCCGTGTAGTGCTGCCGCTCCAGCACCGTCCAGGACGGGCTGACCAGGTGGTAGATGCTGCTCAGCACCACTACGGCCGCCAGCAGCGCCACCGGGGCCGCCACCATCTGCCGGAGCCGGCGCCGCAGCTGCCGCCGGGCGTGCGCCAACTCCCGCTGGGCCGCGGTGGGTTCGGGGCGGGCGAAGGCTTCCGGGCGGGCGCCGCCGGCGGTCGGCAGCCGGGCCGAGACCATGAAGCCGCCCTCCGGGGTGGGGCCGGCCCGCAGCGCGCCGCCCGCCAGCCGTACCCGCTCGTCCAGTCCCACCAGCCCGCTGCCGCCGGAGACCGGCCCGGCCCCCGGACCGGCCGATCCCGCGGTGTTGGCCACCGTGACCTGCACCTGCCCGTCGGCCCGTCCGATCCGCACCCGGACGGCCGCGCCGGGGGCGTGTTTGGCGGCATTGGTCAGCGCCTCCTGGACGACGCGGTGCAGGGCGTGTCCGGTCATGGCCGGAAGCGTGCCGTTCCCGGTGCCGTCCGCCTGCTCCAGGGTCACCGTCATCCCGGACGCCCGCGCCCGCTCCACCAGCCGCGCCACGCTCTCGTCCGCCGGTACCCGGGGCGCGCTCTCGTCATCGGTGCGCAGCACGCCGATGATCTCCCGCAGCCGTTCGGTCGCCGTCCCGGCCGCGGCCCGTAGCTCACCGGCAGCCGCCTGTCGGTCCGCGTCCAGCCGCGGATCGACCTCCAGCGCCCCGGCCCGCAGGGCGATCAGGGCCAGGTCATGGCCGAGGGAGTCATGCATGTCGCCGGCGATCCGGGCCCGTTCACGCAGCCGGGTGCGATCGGCGACGGCCTGTTGTTCGCGCTCCATCCGCTCGGCGAGCTGCCAGCCGGTACGGGCGAGTTCGGCGTACTGCCGGCGGTAGCGGCCCAGCAGCCACGGCAGCACCACATTGAGCAGCAGCGTCAACAGCAGCGAGAACCACGGCCACACCGTGCGGCCCACCACCGCGGCCAGCGGCAGCCCGCCGGCCGCCACGGCGGAGAAGAACCACAGCGCCGGGCGGGCCCGGGACAGCCGGACCCCGGCCAGATAGCCGAACGCCGCCAGCGCGACGCAGTAGCCGGTGGTGAACAGATCCAGCGAGATCACCAGGCTCGGCGCGATCGGCAGCGCCAGCGCCGTGAGCGGACTGCGCCGGTGCAGCAGCACACAGACGCCGAGCAGCGGGAAAGCGGCCGCGGTGGCCCACCGCTGGGCGCCGTCGAGGGAGGCGACGACGAGCGCCGCCGGACCGCACAGCGCGAGCCAGAGTCCCAGCGCGGGGGCGAGGGCGCGCAGCCGCCGGGCGTCCGGGCGCGTCCACGGCGTCATGACGCCGGGACCAGGCCCGCCTCGTACGCGAGGATCGCCGCCTGGACGCGGTTCCGGAAGCCCAGCCGGGCGAGGATCGCGCTGACATGCGCCTTGACGGTGCCCTCGACCAGGAACAGCCGCTGGGCGATCTCCGCGTTGGACAGCCCGGCGCCGACCAGCCCGAGCACCTCGCGCTCCCGCCCGGTCAGCTCGGCGACCCGCGTGCGGGCGGCCGCTCCGCGGCCCAACTGCCCGCCGCCCAGGTGCGAGATGACGCGCCGGGCGACGGACGGCGAGAGGCAGGAGCCGCCCTCGGCGACGGCCCGCACCCCGGCGATCAGCTCCCGCGGATCGCCGGACTTGAGCAGAAAGCCGGCCGCGCCCGAGCCGAGGGCGCCGGCGATGTACTCGTCCTCGGAGAACGTCGTCAGCATCACGACGGCGGTGGCGGGCAGCGCCCTGGCCAGCTCCGCGGCGACCCCGAGGCCGTCCAGCCGCGGCATCCGGATGTCCAGCAGACAGATATCGGGCCGGTGCCGGAGCGCCTGGTCGATCGTCTCGCGGCCGTCGGCGGCCTCCGCGACGACCTCGATATCGGGCGCGGTGCCGAGGATCGCGCGCACACCGGCCCGCATCAAGGGCTCGTCGTCGGCGAGCAGGACCCTGGTACGGCTGACGGGCGGGCCGCCGCGGGACTCAGTCATACCGTCAGACTAAGCGGCGGGCAGGGTGCTCCGGCCTGCTCCCGGCCGCGCCGCCGTGGTGTGCGGTTCCTCCCCCAACCGGGCGGGCTCCCGGGCCCGTCCGGCACGGTGCCGGGGCCGGCGGCGCGGGGTGCCGGATGCTGAGGGCCTCCGACCCGCAGGAGCGGCCCGTGAACCAGCCCAGCCCGCACGGCACCCGGGAACCGGCAGGCCCCGGCGCCGGCCGGGCCGCCGGCGGTGAGGCCGGGGTCATCGGCATCGCCCTCGCCGCCGTGCTGACGGCCGCTCTCGCGCAGGGCTCCTGGCAGTGGTTCGCCACCTACGTAGGGGTGACGCTGCTCGCGGTGGTCTGCTCCTTCTACGCACTGCCGGCCTGGACGCCCGGCCTCCGCACCGCGTATCTGCGGAAACTGACCGCGTTCGCGCTGACCGTCGGTCTGTGCCTCGCGATCACCTTGGCGCCGATGCTCCAGCGCTGGGCGTGGCTGTTCCCGATGGAGGGGACCCGCAGCGGGTGCGGTGAACTGGGCAGGTACGAGAGCCTCCGGACGGAGGCGGAGCTGGCGCAGCTGAGCGGTCGCGACCGGGCCGCGCTGGCCCGCGCGCAGCAGGCCCGCAGTCATGTGGCCGTCGCCGACTGCCTGTCCGCCACGACGACCCTCTGGCTGCCGCTGTACGGGGCCGGGGCGGCGGTGCTGGTGGGTGCGGGCGCATGGAGCTACGGCCGGGCCCGGGCGCGGAAGGAGAACGGGCCGGAGGCGTCCTGCTGAGGACCGTTCCGTCATCCCGGGCGGGTGAACTCCCGCCCCCGTCACGCGCGAAGGCGGTGCCCGGAGATCTCCGGACACCGCCCGCGCCGGGGTCAGATCACCCCGGGACGATCAGCACGTTCCCGCACGTTGCGTCACTTGACGGCGACACCGGTCCAAGCGGCCTCGACGCCCTTGACCTCGGCGCTGCCGGCCTTGTACAGGTCGGTGGCGGCCTTGACGGTCGCCTCACGGGCGGCCTTGTAGTCGGTGTTCGAGGTCATGTACTCGGTCAGGGCCTTGAACCAGATCTTCTCGGCCTTGTCCCGGCCGATGCCCTCGACCTTCTTGCCGTCCGCCGTCGGGCTGTCGTACTTGACGCCACCGATCTCCTTCGGGCCGCTGCCCTCGGACAGCAGGTAGAAGAAGTGGTTGGCGACACCCGAGGAGTAGTGCGGGTCGAGGTCACCGGTCTTGGAGTCCCAGTTGTCCTGCGACTGACCGTCCTTGGACGGCTTGTCCATGTAGCGCAGCGGGGTACCGTCACCGTTGATGTCGATCTTCTCGCCGATGAGGTAGTCGCCCGGGTCCTTCTCGCTCTTGGCGAAGAACTCGGCCGAGGTCCCGAAGATGTCCGAGGTGCCCTCGTTGAGGCCGCCGGACTCACCGCTGTAGGTGAGGTTGGCGGTGGCGGAGGTGACACCGTGCGACATCTCGTGCGCCGCGACGTCCAGCGCGGTCAGCGGGGCCTTGTCGCCCTCGCCGTCGCCGTACGTCATGCAGAAGCAGCTGTCGTCCCAGAAGGCGTTGACGTAGCTCTTGCCGTAGTGGACACGCGAGGAGGCACCCTTGCCGTCGCCCTTGATACCGCTGCGGCCGTGCACCTCCTTGTAGTAGTCCCAGGTCACGCCCGCGCCGTAGTGCGCGTCGACGGCGGCGGTCTGCGGGTTGTCCGGCTTGCCGGTGCCCCACTTGTCGTCCTCGTCCGTG
Source organism: Streptomyces sp. NPDC127097 (assembly GCF_042724075.1). NCBI lineage: Bacteria > Bacillati > Actinomycetota > Actinomycetes > Kitasatosporales > Streptomycetaceae > Streptomyces > Streptomyces sp. NPDC127097. Next base: position 10,475 of record NZ_JBHXFI010000008.1, read on the forward strand.
AACGCCTTGCCGTCACCGGACTCGCCGTTCTCGAGGTTGGTGGTCTTGTGGCCACCGCGCTCCTTGTCGGTCAGCGTGAAGCCGTTGCCCTCCTTGGAGGTGCCCAGCTCGACGCTGCCGCTGTACTCGCTCTCGCCCTTGCCGGTACGGATCTCGTCGTACTGGAACAGCTTCTTGCCGCTGTTGGCGTCGGTGATGACGTGCATCCGGCTCGGGGTGCCGTCCTTCTTCACGCCCTTGACGACGGTGTCGTAGGCGAGCGTCGGGGTGCCGGAGGCGGCCCAGACGACCTTCTTGGGCGCCTGCGCGTCGGCCTTCTTCGCGCTGAGCGACTTCACCGCGGTGCCCTGGGCGGACTTCGCGGCGGCGGTCGGGGCGATCTTCGCCGTGGTGGAGGCCACCTTGACCGACTTCTCGGTCGACTTGGTGGTGCTCTTGACCGCGCCGCCCTTGGCGGTGTGCACGATCAGGTCGCCGCCCAGCACCGGCAGGCCGGCGTAGGTGCGGTCGTAGCGGGTGTGCGTGGTGCCGTCAGCGTCCTTGATGACGTCCTTGACGACCAGCTTCTCCTGTGCGCCCAGGCCCAGTTCCTTGGCGGTCTGCGCCTTGGTCGCGCTCGCGTCGCGCAGCAGTTCCGCGCGGTGCGAGGCGGTGAGCTTGAGGGGCGAACCGTCCGCGGTGGGGGGCTGGGCGGGGGAGGCGCCGGCGGTACCAGCGGTGATGCCGGCGGCCACGAGGGCGGCAACGGCGATCGAGGTACCGACGACACGGGTCTTACGGGATATGCGGGGGGTCACGCGTGCTCCTTCAACTTTGCCAAGTGGTGGGGGTGCAAAGCGATGCGGGTGTGACGTGCGTTCGGGAAGACTGCCATTCGAACGCGTGCATGTCAGGAGGGTGTTCGGGGATTGGCTGAAAATTGTCCGTAGAGAGGGACACGCCGTTCGCATAACGGAGCTGGGCGCCGCCCCCGGATTTCAGGGAACGACGCCCAACGCGCGTGCCGTGTGTGTCAGTTGTGCGGTGGCGAGATCTGTGACCCGCCTATGTCACACCTAAGTGACGGCTGAGTGCTGCCTCCGGTCAGAAGGTCAGCTTCCAGCCGTTGATGTAACCCGTGTCCTGGGAGTAGACGTCCTGGACCCGCAGCTTCCAGGTGCCACTGGCCTTCTCCGAGGAGGCGTTGACGGTGTACGTGGTCTTCACGTTGGCCGCCGAGTCGAACGCGCTGGCGTTCTTCAGCCGGTAGGCCGTGCCGTCCGGGGCGACCAGGTCCACGACCAGGTCACCGCGGTAGGTGTGCACGATGTCCACCGCGACCTTCAGCGTGCTCGGCGCGTTGCCGCTGCGGCCGACGTTGATCGGCGAGGTGACCGCCGAGCCCGCGTCCGGGATCTGCACATCGTCGGCGTTCTCGAAGACATTGCCGCCGCCGGCCGCGTTGACCGTCCAGGTGAAGGCGGTGGTGCCGGTCTTCTTCGCGGCGTCGGTGACCGTGACCGTCACATTGCTGGTGGCGGCCGTGGTCGGCGTACCGGAGATCAGACCCGTGGTCGCGTTGAGCGACAGCCCGGCGGGCAGCCCGGTCGCCGCGTAGGTCAGTGCGCCCGCGGTGCCGCTGGTCGCCTTGATCTGGAGGCTCGCCGCCTGGCCCACGGTGCTGGTCTGGTTGCCCGGGTTGGTGACGGTGACGCCGCCGCCGTCCGGGACGCGGGCGCCGACGTTGACCGCCGCCCAGGTGTTGGCGACCGTGTTGTACGAGGCGCTGCCCTCGCCGAACAGGTCGGCGGCGGCCTTGAGGGTGGCGGTGCGGGCGGCCGCGTAGTTGGTGTTGGCGCTCATGTACTGGCTGAGTGCCTTGAACCACACCTTCTCGGCGTTGGCCCGGCCGATGCCCGGGACCGGCAGGTTGTCGAAGGTCGGGCTGTCGTAGTGGACGCCGCCGATGTCCTTCGGGCCGCTGCCCTCGGACAGCAGGTAGAAGAAGTGGTTGGCGACACCGGACGAGTAGTGCACGTCCTTGTTGCCGACGTTGCTCGACCAGTAGTCGGCCGACGCCCCGTCCTTGGACGGCTTGTCCATGTAGCGCAGCGGGGTGCCGTCGCCATTGATGTCGATCTTCTCGCCGATGAGGTAGTCACCGGGGTCGGAGGAGTTGTTGGCGTAGAACTCCACCGCCGTACCGAAGATGTCGGAGGTCGCCTCGTTGAGGCCGCCGGACTCACCGCTGTAGGTGAGGTCGGCGGTGGCCGCGGTGACACCGTGCGACATCTCGTGGCCGGCCACGTCGATGGACGTCAGCGGGGCGGCGTTGCCGCTGCCGTCGCCGTACGTCATGCAGAAGCAGCCGTCGTCCCAGAAGGCGTTGACGTAGCTGTTGCCGTAGTGCACCCGGGAGTAGGCGCCCACGCCGTCGCCCTTGATGCCGCTGCGGCCGTGCACGTTCTTGTAGTAGTCCCAGGTCACCTGGGCACCGAAGGCAGCGTCGGCACCCGCCGTCTGGGCGTTCTGCGGGGTGCCGTCGCCCCAGGTGTCGTCGGCGTCGGTGAACAGCGAACCGGTGCCGGACGAGCCGTGCTTGAGGTCGTAGGTCTTGTGGTTGCCGCGGGTGGGGTCGGTCAGCGAGAAGTTCGGCGCCGAGCCCGACGAGCCGACGGTGACCTTGCCGCTGTACTGGGTGTTGCCGACGCCGTTCTCGATCCCCTGGTACTCGAAGATCTTGGCGCCGGTCGTGGCGTCCGTGATGACGTGCAGCTGGTTGGGGGTGCCGTCGTCCTGGAGCCCGCCGACCACCGTCTCGTACGCCAGCAGCGGCTTGCCGTCGGCGACCCAGACCACCTTGCGCGGGGCCTTCGCGGCCTCGGTCTTCTCCGAACCGCGGGCCTGCGCCGCCTTGACGGCCTTCGCCTCGGCCGCGGCCGGCTTCACCTTCGCGGTGGTGCTCGCGACCTTCAGCTGGGAGCGGACGGCCTTGGTGACGCCCTTGAACGTGCCGCCCTTGCTCTCGTGCACCACGAGGTCACCGCCGAGGACGGGCAGTCCGTCGTAAGTGCGCTCGTAGCGGGTGTGAACGGTGCCGTCGACATCCTTCGAGACGTCCTTGACGACCAGCTTCTCCTTCGCGCCGAGCTTCAGCTGCCGCGCGGTCTCGGCGGTGGTGGCGCCGGCTGCCCGTATCAGCTCCGCACGCTGGGACGGGGACAGCTTGGCCGGCAGGGCGCCGGGATCGGGGGTGGCATGCGTGCTGCCCGGCCGCGGGGCGGCCGCCGTGCCGGTACCGGCCTGAACGCCGACGGCCAGCATCGCCGTGACGGCGACCAGTGCGCCGGTCGCGACGGCGCGTCCATGGGGGGTGCGTCTCACACTGACTCCTTCTGCGGTGGCCGCCACATGACGCTGCGGCCGAGGGGGACCGGGCGGCGAAACGGCCGTCCGGGCAGAGCGAGGCAGAACTCTTGGAGCGTGTGGGGGGAGACGTACGTGAGGTGCTGGGTGTTCGGGTGGAACGGGTGGAACGGGTGGTGCGGGTGGAACTTCCGGCCGCGGGGTGTGGTGCTGTGGGGGCCCGTGCGGCGGTTGCCGGGAAGAGTCCCACCGTCAGCGGCTCGTTGTCAGGCTCCGTTCAACTAATTGGCCGGAAACCGTCCGTTGCCCGAAATCGGTGTCCGGAAGCCGGACGGAGGACTGAACGTCCGTACGAGCCGGGGCGGCCGCACCGGCCCGGACGGAGGTCTTCCACGGACACGCCCTAGCCGTGCCACGAGCGCCACAGGCCGGCGTAGGCCCCGTTCGCCGCCACCAGGTCGTCATGGGTGCCGAGTTCGGTCAGCCGGCCCTCCTCCATGACGGCCACCCGGTCCGCGTCGTGGGCGGTGTGCAGACGGTGGGCGATGGCGATGACCGTACGGCCCGTCAGGACGGCGGCCAGGGCGCGTTCGGTGTGCCGGGCCGTCCGCGGATCGAGCAGCGCGGTCGCCTCGTCCAGGATCACCGTGTGCGGATCGGCCAGCACCACACGGGCCAGGGCCAGTTGCTGCGACTGGGAGCCGCCGAGGCGCCGGCCGCCGGCGCCCAGCTCGGTGTCCAGGCCGGCCGGCAGCTCCGCGGCCCACTCCGCGCCCACGGCGGCCAGTGCGGCACCCAGCGCGGCGTCCCCGGCGTCGGGCGCGGCGATCTGGAGATTGTCCCGGAGGGTGCCCAGGAACACATGGTGCTCCTGGGTGACGAGGACGACCTGGCGGCGCAGCGCGGCCGGATCCAGCGCGGCGACCGGCACCCCGCCGACCGTCACCGAGCCGTGCCGCGGCGCGTCGATCCCGGCCAGCAGCCGCCCCAGGGTGGACTTCCCGGCGCCCGAGGGGCCGACCACGGCGAGGCGTTCGCCGGGGCGGACGGTCAGGTCCACACCGTGCAGGACATCCCGGTCCGCGGCCGGGCCCGGACCCCCGGCCCCGTAGGCGTAGTGGACGGCGGTGACCTCGATGCGGTCGTCGGCGGGGACGGTGGGGGAGGACTCCGCGGCAGGGTGTGGGAGGAGGGCGGCGGGGGCGGCGGGGGCGGTCCTCGTCCGCGGGGCCCGGCCCAGCCCCTCGACACGGGCGAACGCGGCGCCGCTGCTCTGGAGTTGCTCGGCCCAGAACAGCACCGTCGCCAACGGGTCGGACAGCTGCCGCAGATACAGCGCCGCGGTGATGACCACGCCCAGGCTGATCCCGCCCCGCCCGTGCAGCGCCCCGCCGGCCAGCAGGACGGCGACCACCGGGACGACATAGGCGACATCCACCGCCGGCAGCAGCACACTGCGCAGGAACAGCGTGCGGGTGCGGGTGCGGCGGCAGCGCTCGACGGCCTGCTCGCTCGCCGCCGTCCGGCGCTCCTGGAGCCCCAGCGCCTCGACCGTCCGCGCGCCCGCGGCGGTGGCCGCCAGCAGCTCGGCGAGCGCCGACGTCGCCGCGCCCTCCGCCAGATACGCGCCGTGCGCCCGGCGCAGATACCAGCGGACCGCGAACACCCCGCTGAACACGCCCAGCCCGCACAGGCCGAGCAGCGGATCGAGCACCACCACCGCCCCCAGCAGGAACAGGGCCTGTGCCGCGGCGACGCACACCTCCGGCACGGCGTCCCGCAGCGCCCGGGCGACCGAGGTGACATCGGCTGTCCCACGGGCCGTGAGATCGCCGGTACCGGCCCGCTCCACGACGGCGGCCGGCAGCGCCAGCGCCCGCTCCACGTACTGCACGCGGACCCGCGCCACGGTCCGCTCGCCGAAGCGGTGCCCGACGTACCGGGCGTAGCGCGCCAGCAGCAGCTGTGCCACCCCGCACGCCAGGATGACCAGCGCCAGCCGGTCCACCGTGTGCACGCCGCCGCCGGAGCGCACGGTGTCCACGATCCGGCCGAGCAGCCAGGGGCCGGCCAGTCCGGCGCCGGCCGCCAGGGCGTTCAGCGTGAGCATCAGGGCGACGGCCCGGCCGTCCCGCCGGACCAGCCGGAGCGCCGCCCGCCGGGTGGCGGCCGGATCGGCCACCGGCAGCGCCGCACCACCCGGCAGTGCGTCCTCGGGCCGTGCGGGCCGGGTAGCGGTCGCCGTCATCACACGTCCTCCTTGGTCACGGGGGCCTCGGGGCGGCGGGGGGCTGTGCCGTTGTCCGTGCGGGGCAGGTCCGTGCCGCTCCCGTTCGTGCCGTCCTCGTCCGTACGGTCTTCGTCCGTACCGTCCTTGTCCTCGCCGCGGGCCACCAGGCGGCGGTATCCGGGCTGTTCGGCCAGGAGTTGACGGTGGCTGCCGACGGCGGCGACCCGGCCGCCGACGAGGAAGTACACCCGGTCGGCCCGGTCCAGCAGCAGGGGCGAGGTGCTGGTGACGACGGTCGTACGGCCCGCCCGCGCGCGGTGCAGCCGGGCCGCGATGCCGGCCTCGGTGTGCGCGTCGACGGCGGAGGTCGGTTCCACCGCGAGCAGCACCTCGGGGTCGGCCAGCAGTGCCCGCACCAGGCGCAGCCGCTGCCGCTGCCCGCCGGAGAGATTGCGGCCCTGCGCCTCGACCGCCGAGTCGAGCCCGTCCGGCAGCCCGCGGACGATGTCCTCGGCCAGCGCCGTCCGGACGGCCCGGCCGATCGCCTCCTCGGTGCGGTCCCGGCGCCCGGCCACCACCTCGCGCAGCGTCCCCGCGAACAGGTCGGCTTCGTTGTCGGCGACCAGGATCCGGTCGCGGACCTGCGGGAGCGGGATCTGGTCGAGACGGACCGCGCCCCAGGTGGCGGCCGAATCCGCGAACCGGCCCAGACGGTCGACCACCGCCGCCGACTCGCCCGGCCGGGCGGCGGCCACCGCCGTCAGCAGACCGGGCACCACCTCGACGCCCGACGCCGGATCCCGCAGCACGGACGCGGCCTCGGGGGCGTCCCCGGCCGCGCTCCCGGCGTCGGGGGCGTCCCTGGCCACGCTCCCGGTGTCGGGGGCGTCCCCGGCGGCCACGCTCCCGGCCGTGCGCCCCGCCGCGTCCCCGGCCGTGCCCCCGGAGCCCTCCGCGTCATCCGGCTCCAGCCGCAGGAACCGCACCACCCGCCGGGCCGCGACCAGCCCACGGGTGAGGTCGTAGCCGCCCTCGATGAAGAACGAGACCGGCACCACCAGCGCCGCCGCGTATCCGTAGACGGCTACCAACTCGCCGACGGTGATGGTCCCCTGTGCCGCCATCCTGGCCGCGAGCCAGGTCACCGCGGCCAGGAACAGCGTCGGCAGGCCGACCCCGAGGGCCTGCACCCAGCTCGTCACCGCACCGACCCGGTAGCCCTCGTCCCGCAGCTCCCGCGCCTCGCGCCGGTGACGTTCGGCGAACACGTCCTTGCCGCCCAGTCCGTTGAGCACCCGCAGCCCGCCGACCAGGTCCGTCAACCGGGCCGCCAGCCCGCTCTGCCGCTTGCGGTATCGCGACTCGGCTCCCTGTAACCGCCCCAGCAACGGCCCGACCAGCAGTGCGAGCAGCGGGACACCCAGCAGCACCACCCCGGCCAGCAGCGGCGAGACGGTCAGCAGCAGCACGGCGACGACCCCGTAGGCCAGCACCCCGCCGACACCGGGCCCGGTCATCGTCAGCGTCTGGCTGATCACCCCGACATCGCCGATCCCGATCATGACGACCTCCCCGGCCGTCACCTTGTGGGGCAGCGCGGCCCCCAGCCGCAGGGTGTGCGCCACCAGGACCCGCACCGTACGGAAGGTGGCGTCCATCCGGATCCTGGTCATGGTGCGATGCCGCATGACCGCCAGCCAGGCGTTCGCCACCCCGACCCCGAGCAGCACCGCCACCCAGCCGAGCAGCACCGGCATCCGGCCCGGCACCAGCCCCTCGTCGATGGCCCGGGACAGCACATAGGGCGGCAGCATCAGCCCGACCATCCACAGGCTCCCGTAGGTGGCGCCCGCCGCCACCCGCCCCCGCTGACTGACCACCAGCCACCACACATAGCGTCCGGCACTGCGGAGGTCGGGGAATCCCGGCCCCCGTGCGGCCCCGTTCCTCATGGCGCCCCCTCGCGTCGTTGCCGCCCTACCCCACGCTGTCCCGCCACGCCTGGTGCAGCTGCGCGAACCGGCCCCGTGCGGCGATGTGTTCGTCCGGCGGGCCGTCCTCGATGATCCGGCCGTCGGCCATGACCAGGACCCGGTCGGCGATGTCGACGGTCGAGAGGCGGTGGGCGATCACCAGGGCCGTACGGCCCTCCAGGACAGTGTCCATCGCGCGCTGCACGGCGCGTTCGCCGGGTATGTCCAGGGAGCTGGTGGCCTCGTCGAGGATGAGCACGGCCGGGTCGGCGAGCAACGCCCGGGCGAAGCCCACCAGTTGGCGCTGGCCTGCGGAGATGCGGCCGCCGCGCTTGCGGACATCGGTGTCGTAGCCGTCCGGCAGGGCGGTGATGAAGTCATGGGCGCCCAGGGCCTTCGCGGCGCGTTCGATCTCCTCGCGGGTGGCGTCCGGGCGGCCGAGGGCGATGTTGTCGGCCACCGTGCCGGAGAACAGGAACGCTTCCTGGGTGACCATGACGACGCCCCGGCGCAGCGCGGCCGTGGACAGCTCACGCAGATCGACGCCGTCGAGCAGCACCTGGCCCTCGGTGGGGTCGTAGAAGCGGGCCAGCAGCTTGGCGAGGGTCGACTTGCCCGCGCCGGTGGCACCCACCACGGCCACGGTCGACCCGGCCGCGAGGGTCAGATCGAAGCGGGGCAGCACCTCGCCGCCGGTGCGGTAGGCGAAGCGGACCCCGTGGAAGGTGACCTCGCGGCCCGGCCGGCCGGCCACGACAGGCGGCAGCGTGGCCGAGGCGGCCGGTTCCGGGACGCCGGGGCGCCGGGCGAGCAGTCCGGCGATCTTGTGGAGCGAAGCGGCCGCGGACTCATAGGAGTTGAGGAACATCCCCAGCCGGTCGATGGGGTCGTACAGCCGGCGCAGATAGAGCACCGCGGCGGCGAGGACGCCGAGCGCCAGGCCGCCCGTGGCCACGCGGTAGGCGCCCCACAGGACGATCGCGGCGACCGCGATATTGGCCACCACCCGGGAGGCGACGACATAGCGCGCCATCTCCAGGAGCGTGTCGCCGTTGAGCCGTGCGTGCCGGTGGTTCAGCCGGGCGAAGGCGGCGTCGTTCGGGCGCTCGCGGCGGAACGCCTGCACCGGCCGGATGCCGTTGAGGGTCTCGGTGAACTTCACGATGACGGCCGCCATCGCCGTGGACTTCGCGCCGTAGGACCGGTGCGAACGGTGCCGGAAGGAGCGGACGAGGAGGGCGAGCGGCCCGGCGGAGGCGAGGGCGGCGGCACCCAGGCCCCCGTCCAGCCAGAGCAGCATCACGGTGATGTAGACCGACGAGAGGAAGACCGTGATCAGCTCTTGCAGCCCCTCGTCGAGGAGTTCGCGCAGTGCCTCCACATCGGTGGTGGCGCGGGAGATCAGCCGGCCGGACGTATAGCGCTCGTGGAAGTCCAGGCTCAGCGCCTGGCCGTGCCGGAAGATCCGGCCGCGCAGATCGAGCAGCACATCCTGGCTGACCCGCGCGCTGAGCTCGATGAAGCCGAACTGGAGCCCGCCGGACACCGTCGCGCACAGCACCGCCGCCACCGCCACGGCGAACAGCGGTCCGTGGTCGCCGGCCCGCAGCGCCGGCACCACCCGGTCGAGCGCGTAGGCGACCAGCAGCGGACCGGCCTGCACGGCGGCCTGCTGGAGCAGCAGCAGGACGGCCACCAGCCCGACGCGGCGCCGGTGCGGGGCCAGCAGGGAGGCGAGGAGGGTGCGCGCGGCCCCCTTGGGGGCGGGCAGCGCGTCCTGGGCGAGCGCGTCGGGGGCGAGGCCCGCGGACTCCGGGGGCTCCGGGGCGGGCCGGGGGCCGGGGCGGTCCTCGGGGTTGTCGGACGGGCGGCCGGTCGTGGTGGTGGTCATCGGGCGCCCTCTCCGTCGCCGGACATCAGCGTGGCGTACTCGGGGTGGTCCCGGAGCAGTGCGTGGTGGGTGCCGACGGCGGTGATCCGGCCGTCGGACAGCAGGGCCACCCGGTCGGCGAGCAGGACCGTGGAAGGCCGGTGGGCGACGACGAGGGCCGTGGTGGTCGCCAGGACCTGCCGCAGGGCCGCCTCCACCAGCGCCTCGGTGTGCACATCGAGGGCGGACAGCGGATCGTCGAGGATCAGGAAGCGCGGCCGGCCGACCACGGCACGGGCCAGGGCGAGCCGTTGCCGCTGCCCGCCGGACAGGCTCAGGCCCTGCTCGCCGACCTGGGTGGCCGCGCCCTCGGGAAGGGCGTCGACGAAGCCGGCGGCCTGCGCCACCTCCAACGCCCGCCGGAGGTCGCTCTCCTGGGCGCCCTCGCCGCCCATCAGGACGTTCTCCGCGGCGGTCGCCGAGAAGAGCGTCGGCTCCTCGAAGGCCATTGCGACCAGCGCACGGACCTCGTCCCGGCCGAGGGCCGCCAGATCGCGCCCGTCGAGGCTGATCCGGCCCGCGGTGGGGTCGTACAGCCGCGGCACCAGCGCCGTGAGCGTGGTCTTGCCGCTGCCGGTCGCCCCGACCAGCGCCATCGTCTCGCCGGGCCGGATGTGCAGGGTGATGTCCTTGAGCAGTGGCGGGGAGTCGGCCGGCGCGTCCGGGTAGCGGAACTGCACGCCGGAGAAGACCAGGCCGCCGGGGGCGGGTGGCTCCGGGGTGTGCCGTATCGGCGTGTTCCGTATCGGTGCGTCCGCCGCCCGAGCGTCCGCCGCTGGTGCGTCCGAGGCCCGTGCGTCCCGGGCCGCCGCATCCCGTGCCCCCGCGTCGCGGCCCGCCACGCCCCCCGCCGCCTCGTCCACGGCCGGCACGTCCAGCACCTCGAAGTACCGGTCGGTGGCCGCCGCCGCCTCGTTGCTCATGGCCAGCAGGAAGCCGATCGACTCCACCGGCCAGCGCAGCGCCAGGGCGGTGGACAGGAAGGCGACCAGGGTGCCCGCGGACAGCGCGCCGTCGGCCACCTGGAGGGTGCCGAGCACCAGCGCGCCGCCGAGCGCGAGCTCCGGCAGGGTGGTGTTGCACCCCCAGATCCACGCCAGCAACCGCGCCTTGCGGAGCTCGGACGTACGGAGCGCGCGGGTCAGTTTCCGGAAGTCCTCGGCCTGGCTGCGATGGCGCCCGAAACCCTTGATGATGCGGATGCCGAGCACCGACTCCTCGACCACCGTCGTCAGGTCGCCGAGCTGGTCCTGGGTCCGGCGCGCCGCGTGCCCGTACTTCGCCTCGAAGACGGAGCACAGCACCATCAGCGGCAGCACCGGCGCCAGCAGCACCAGCCCCAGCGACCACCGCTGGGCCAGCAGAAGCACCGCGCCCACCAGGATGGTGACGCCGTTGACCAGCAGAAAGGTCAGCGGGAAGGCGAGGAACAACCGCAGCGTCTGGAGATCGGTCGTGCCGCGCGACAACAACTGGCCCGAGGGCCAGCGGTCGTGGAAGGCGACCGGAAGGCGCTGGAGATGGCGGTAGAGCGCCTCGCGCATCGCCGCCTCCACCCCGGCCAGCGGACGCGCCACCAGCCAGCGCCGCAGCCCGAACAGCAGCGCCTCCGCGAGCCCGAGCAGCAGCAGATACCCGCCGCCGAGCCACGCCCCGCCGGGATCGCGCTCCGCCACGGGCCCGTCCACCAGCCACTTGAGCACCAGCGGAATGACCAGGCTGACGCAGGAGGCGAGCACCGCCACGAAGGCGGCCGTGAACAGCCGCGCCCGCACGGGCCGGGCGAACGGCCACAGCCGCACCAGCGAGCGCACGGCGGAGCGCCGGGGTAAGTCGGTCGGGTCGGTCCGGTTCGTCGTCTGCGCGGTATCAGCCATCACTCGCGAGCGTAAGGCGCGGCACTGACAACGCTCACCTGGATTTCGGCCGACGATCCGCCCGGCTCCGCCGCGCCGTATGCCTCAGTCCGGCACCGCCCGGAACAACAGCACCGACCGCCCGCCGAGCGTGATCGGCGCGCCTGCCGCGTAGGGCGCCTCCGCGGCCCCCGGCTGCTCCTCCCGCGCGGTGTCGACGAGGAGTTCGTAGCCGCCGGCCCAGGGCGGCCCGGGGAGGGTGAACGGGCGCGGCCGGTCGCCGGCGTGGAGCACGGCGAGGAAGCTGTCGTCGACGATCCGGAGGCCGCGGGCGTCGCGCTGCGAGATGTCGTTCCCGGAGAGGTACATGCCGAGCGTGGCCCCCGGGGTGTACCAGTCCTGTTCGGTCATCTCCGTCCCGTCCGCGGTGAACCAGGCGAGGTCGCGCAGACCGCCCTGCTGATGCGGCCGGCCGGAGAAGAACGCCCGGCGGCGCAGGACGGGATGGGCCCGCCGCAGGGCGATGAGCCGGGCGACGAGCCCGGCCAGCGGGCGCCACTCCGGGTCCTCCAGGAGCGACCAGTCGAGCCAACTGGTCGCGTTGTCCTGGCAGTAGGCGTTGTTGTTGCCGTGCTGGGTGCGGCCCATCTCGTCACCGGCGACCAGCATCGGTACGCCCGTCGACAGCAGCAGGGTGGTCAGCAGGTTGCGCAGCTGGCGGTGGCGCAGCGCGCGGACGGCCCGGTCGTCGGTCTCGCCCTCGGCGCCGCAGTTCCAGGACCGGTTGTCATGGGTGCCGTCGCGGTTGCCCTCGCCGTTGTCCGCGTTGCGCTTGTGCTCGTAGCTGACCAGGTCGCGCAGGGTGAAGCCGTCGTGTGCGGTGATGAAGTTGACCGAGGCGTACGGGCGGCGGCCGCCCCAGGCGTAGAGGTCGCTCGATCCGGAGAGCCGGTACCCCAGATCGCGGACATCGTGCTGGGCGCCGCGCCAGAAGTCCCGGACGGTGTCCCGGTAGCGGTCGTTCCACTCCGTCCACAACGGCGGGAAGGCGCCGACCTGGTAGCCGCCGTTGCCCACGTCCCAGGGCTCGGCGATCAGCTTGACCCGGCGCAGCACCGGGTCCTGGGCGATCACCGCGAGGAACGGGGAGAGCATGTCGACGTCGTGCATGGAGCGGGCCAGCGCGGCCGCCAGGTCGAAGCGGAAGCCGTCCACGCCCATTTCGGTGACCCAGTAGCGCAGCGAATCGGTGATCAGCCGTAGTACCTGGGGCTGGACGACGTGCAGGGTGTTGCCGCAGCCGGTGTAGTCGGCATAGCGGCGGGCGTCGTCCGCCAGACGGTAGTAGCCGCGGTTGTCGATGCCCCGGAGGGACAGCGTCGGCCCCAGTTCACCGGCCTCCGCGGTGTGGTTGTAGACGACGTCGAGGATCACCTCGATACCGGCGTCGTGCAGCGCCCGCACCATCCGCTTGAACTCGCCGACCTGCTGCCCCCGGGTACCGGTGGCGGCGTATCCGGCGTGTGGCGCGAAGTAGCCGATGGAGTTGTAGCCCCAGTAGTTGCGCAGCCCCCGGCGCACCAGGTGGTCCTCGTGCGCGAACTGGTGCACCGGCAGCAGTTCGACGGCGGTGACCCCGAGCCGGACGAGGTGCTCCAGCGCCGCGGGGTGCGCCAGCCCGGCGTAGGTGCCGCGCAGCCGCTCCGGGATACCGGGGTGACGCATCGTGAAACCCCGTACATGCAGCTCGTAGAGCACCGAATCCGGCCAGGGCGTCTTGGGCCGGCGGTCGTCCCGCCATTCGTCGGCACCGCCCTCGCCCCCGGTGTCGTCGCCGACCACGACGCCCTTGGGGACGTACGGCGCCGAGTCCCGGTCGTCGCGCACGGTGTCGGCGACCTGCTGCTGCGGCCAGTCGCGGACGTGCCCGTACAGCGGGGCGGGCAGCGCGGCCCCCGTGCCGGCCCCCTCCGTACGGGTGCCGAAGTCGCCGTCCACGGCTCTGGCGTACGGGTCGAGCAGCAGCTTCGCCGGATTCCAGCGGGCGCCGGACCAGGGGTCCCAGCGGCCGTGCACCCGGTAGCCGTAGCGCTGCCCGGGGCGGACACCGGGCAGGAAGCCGTGCCAGATCTCATGGGTGAGCTCGGTCAGCGCATGGCGCGTCTCGCGCTCCGCGTCGTCGAAGAGACACAGCTCGACCGCCTCGGCGCCGCCCGCCCACAGGGCGAAGTTGGTGCCGGCGATGCCATCGGGGGCGGTGCGGTAACGGGCCCCCAGGGGAGTGGGGCTGCCGGGACGGATGTCCGCGGGTGGGGCGAGTGGTTCGTCCGCCACTGCCTCCTGCTCGGGTGCGCTCGACACGTGCCCGCCTCCTGCGGCTCATGGCTCGGTCGGGCGGTGGGTCCCGGCATGGCGGTGCCCACCAGCGTGCGCTGGGGAGTCCGGCCGTGCGGGTGTCCGCCCTCCCCGTTGTTCTTCCCGCAACCGGGCGTTGCCGCACGCTTCCCGTGGGAGGCTCCGCGCGCCGCACCGTTCCGCCGATGACATCCCGTTACGCGGCATACGTCCTTACTCAGGCATCATCCAGCACAATGCGGTATATGACCGCCCATCAGCAGGACCGAGCAGGGGACCGAGCGAAGCGCCGCGGCGGCGCCCGGGTGCGGCTGCCGGACCGGTCGGGGCGCCGCGCGGCCCGTGGCACGGCGGTGCGGGCGGCCCGCCGTACCCGTCTCGCCCTCGTCGTCCTGGCCGGGCTCACCGGGGCGGCGGCACTGGCCGGCTGTGGGGACCCGGAGGTCTTCACCGGCGGCAAACCGCCCTCCCCGGAGGGGACGATCACGGTCGTCCCGCACAACGGCGCGCGCGGTGTACGGGCCGACGGGCGGTTCGAGGTCCGGGTGCCGGCGGGGCGGCTGGAGCGGGTGGCGGTCAGCCGGACCGGTGACGCCGCCCGGCGGCCCGTCGCCGGGCGGATCTCACCGGACGGCCTGACCTGGCGGCCCGCCCCCGGGCGCCTCCGGCTCGGCGCGAAGTACACCGTCGACGCGGTCGCGCTGGACGGCGCCGGCCGCCGCTTCGCCCGCCACACCAGCTTCACCACGGCCGCCCCCGCCCGCCACGTCGTCGGCCACTTCTCGCCCCAGCGCGATGCCACCGTGGGCACCGGCCTGATCTTCTCGATGGTCTTCAGCCGGCCGATCGCCGACCGCGCGGCCGTCGAACGCGCCGTCCGGGTCAGCGCCCGGCCCGGCGTCGAGATCGCCGCCCACTGGTTCGGCCGCCGGCGGCTGGACTTCCGGCCCCGCGACCGCTGGCGGCCGGGCACCGAGATCACCGTGCAGCTGCGGCTGCGCGGGGTGAAGGCCGCCCCGGGCGCCTACGGGACCCAGCGCCGCACCGTCCGCTACCGGGTGGGCCGGGATCAGGTCAGCACCATCGATGCCGCCCGGCACACCATGACCGTGCGGCAGAACGGCCGGGTCGTGGCGGTGCTGCCGGTCACCGCGGGCGACGACGAGAGCCCCACGTACAACGGGCGGATGGTGATCCTGGAGCGCCATTCGATGACGCGGATGGACGGCGACACCGTCGGCTTCGGCGGCGAGTACGACATCCCGGACGTGCCGCACGCCATGCGCCTCACCAGGTCGGGGACCTTCCTGCACGGCAACTACTGGGCGCCGCCCGAGGTCTTCGGCGGCGTCAACACCAGCCATGGCTGCGTCGGGCTGAAGGACATCAAGGGCGGCGGCCCGAACACCCCGGCCGGCTGGTTCTTCGGCCACTCGATCGTCGGCGACACCGTGGTGGTGCACAACTCCCCGGAGCGCACGGTCGCCCCGGACAACGGCCTCGGTGGCTGGAACATGCCGTGGGGGTTGTGGCGGGCCGGGACCGCGCTGCGCTGACCCGCGCGCGGCCGTCCGCGGCAAGTGCCCCGCACCACCCCCGCACTTGGGACTAAACAGTGACATTCACGGGGAGTTCACTGTCACCGCGGTGTGGTTATCTAACGGCAAGCGCGCGGCTGTCCGCATCCGCGGGCGGGGGACCGCGGGCCGTGCGAGGGGAAAAGGGGCCAGTCGTGAACGTCCAGCCGAATTCGGGGGTGCCGGCTCGCCGGCGTCGGTGGCCGCACCGGAGCGGGGGCCCGCTCGCCGTGCTGCTCGCCGCCGTGCTGCTGCTGGTGGCGGGCTGTGGTGGCGATGACGGTGACGGCAAGAAGGCCGGCAAGGCGGGCGGGGACAAGGACGCCTCGCAGGCCGCCGTGACGATAGCGCCCAAGGACGGCGCGGACGAGGTCGCCACGAGCGGCGCGCTGAAGGTGACCGCCCAGAAAGGCCGGCTCAAGTCCGTCAAGGTCAAGGACGGCAAGGGCAATGAGGTCGACGGGAAGATATCGGGCGACGGCGCCATGTGGAAGCCGAGCGGCCACCTGGGCGCCTCGACGAAGTACACCGTCGACGCGATAGCGGTGGACGGCCAGGGCCGGGAGGCCGCCGAGCACTCCGGCTTCACCACCCTCGTCCCCAAGAACACCTTCATCGGCCAGTACAGCCCCGAGAACGGCCAGCGGGTCGGCGTCGGGATGCCGGTCTCGATCCGCTTCACCCGCGGCATCACCGACCCCAAGGCCGTCGAGGACGCCATCAAGGTCAGCGCCAAGCCGTCGGTCCCGGTCGAGGGCCACTGGTTCGGCAACGACCGGCTCGACTTCCGCCCCGAGAAGTACTGGGCTCCCGGCACCAAGGTCACCCTCAAGCTCGACCTCAACGGCGTCGAGGGCCGGCCCGGTGTCTACGGCACCCAGGCCAAGGAGGTCTCGTTCACCGTCGGCCGCAGCCAGGTCAGCACGGTCGACGCCAAGTCGAAGCAGATGACCGTGGTCCGCGACGGGAAGACGGTCAAGACCATCCCGATCACCTCGGGCGCGCCGGGCACCGAGACGTACAACGGCAAGATGGTGATCAGCGAGAAGCACCTCGTGACGCGGATGAACGGGGACACCGTCGGCTTCGGCGGGGAGTACGACATCAAGGACGTGCCGCATGCGATGCGGCTGAGCACGTCCGGCACCTTCATCCACGGCAACTACTGGTCGGGCCGCGCGGCGTTCGGCACCCGCAACGCCAGCCACGGCTGTGTGGGCCTGTTCGACCAGCGCGGCGGCGGTGACGGCTCCACCCCGGCGGCGTGGTTCTTCCGCAACTCCGTCATCGGCGATGTGGTCGTCGTCAAGAACTCGCATGACGAAACGATCCAGCCCGACAACGGCTTCAGCGACTGGAACATGTCCTGGGAGAAGTGGAAGGCCGAGCAGTAGGCCGCCCCGTAGGACGGCCGGAAGGCGACCGGGCCCGCTGCACTGTGACCGAGTGCACCGGGCCCGGCGTCGTTAACGCGTACTAACCTTCCGGCATGACTGTGAATCTCGAGGTCGCCGACGGCGTCGGCACCATCCGCCTGGACCGTCCGCCGATGAACGCACTGGACATCGCCACCCAGGACCGGCTGCGCGAGCTGGCCGAGGAGGCCACCCGCCGCGATGACGTCCGCGCGGTCGTCATCTGGGGCGGGGAGAAGGTGTTCGCGGCCGGCGCGGACATCAAGGAAATGCAGGTCATGGATCACGCGGCGATGGTCGTGCGGTCCAAGGCGCTCCAGGACTCGTTCACCGCCGTGGCCCGGATCCCCAAGCCGGTGGTCGCCGCGATCACCGGCTATGCGCTGGGTGGCGGCTGCGAGCTGGCGCTCTGTGCCGACTTCCGGATCGCGGCCGACAACGCCAAGCTCGGTCAGCCGGAGATCCTGCTGGGGCTCATCCCGGGCGCCGGCGGCACCCAGCGGCTGGCGCGGCTGGTGGGCCCGTCCAAGGCCAAGGACCTGATCTTCACCGGCCGTCAGGTGAAGGCCGACGAGGCGCTCGCCCTCGGTCTGGTCGACCGGGTGGTGCCGGCCGCCGAGGTCTACGAGCAGGCGCACGCCTGGGCCGCGCGGCTGGCGGCCGGTCCCGCGCTGGCGCTGCGGGCCGCGAAGGAATCGGTCGACGGTGGTCTGGAGGCCGACATCGACACCGGCCTCACCATTGAACGCAACTGGTTCGCGGGGCTGTTCGCGACCGAGGACCGGGAGACCGGCATGCGCAGCTTCGTCGAGGAAGGTCCGGGCAAGGCCAAGTTCCGCTGAAACAACTGGTGTTGACGGGACATCTGAGGTTTGGCCGGGACGTGATGCCCCTTGTGGGGGAATGATGCATCACTTAATTACGCCTTAAGCCAGCCTTGTTGAGGCTTTCCGTCCGCCCTGTGGATGCCGAGCGTCGTCGCAGGTCAGCAGGTGCGACCCGGAACCTTAACTGCCTTTGGCATATGTCTCGGCGCGGGGATGGAACCGGCGATTCCGGACAGCGGATTCCGTCGGTTCCACCTTCGTGACCGTCAAGTAACGGCCATGATGGGGGGCATGGCGGGCCTCGAAGGAATGGAGCAGCCGCGGCCGCGGAGCGAACCGGCCGCCGCAGGGCGGGGCACCCCCGGCGCGGACCGGGACCGGGACCGGACCCCGGCTCCCCGCAGACCGGTGTCCGCGGCAGCCGAACCGGCCGGCGATCCGACCCTCGGTGAGGTCCGGCTCCCCTCCCGCCCCCAGTCCGCCGGTATCGCCCGCCGGCTCACCGCCGCCGTCCTCCTCAAGCAGTGGTCCCTGACGCCCCAGCTCGCCGAGCATGCCGTGCTGCTCGTCTCCGAGCTCGTCGGCAACGCCGTACGGCACACCGGCGCCCGCACCTTCGGGCTGCGGATGCTGCGCCGCCGTGGCTGGATCCGCATCGAGGTGCGCGACCCGTCCCGCGGACTGCCGTGTCTCATGCCGGTGCAGGAGATGGACCTCAGCGGCCGCGGTCTCTTCCTCGTCGACACGCTCTCCGAACGCTGGGGCGTGGATCTGCTGCCCCGCGGCAAGACCACCTGGTTCGAGATGCGGATCGCCGACCGCTGAACACCGGGCCCCGGCCCGGCCGGTCGGCCCGCGACAGGCGACGGGCTCCGGCGGTGCTCCGCTCGCGCGGGGACGATCCGTAGGATGGGTTGTTCATGCTCGTGCGAGGTACGGAGAGGGAGGGACATGCATTCCGTGCGCCGGTCGGCCGCGCTGACGCTGCTGCTCCTCCTCGCCGTCACCTTCGGGCCGCTGCTGTGCCGGATCGGCGGCGACCAGGCATGGCTGGCGGGCCGGGCGGCGACGGCCGCGGCGGACCGGCGGACGGGTGACGCGACGCCCGTGGCCGCCCCGGACACCACGGGCCCGGCGGACCGGACCGCCACCGCGCGCCAGGCCACCGCCCCTCCGGCCACCGCGCAGCACGGCCCGCGGCTCGACCCCGCCGCCCCGCTCGCCGTCGCCAAGGCGCCCAAGAGGTGCTCGGACCGGCATGCGCCGGGGCCCGACGAGACCGTCCCGCTGCCCGCACCGCACCGCGGTGAGCCCCTCGCCCCCGCCACCGTCGGCCCGGGGCCGCTCGCCGTGGATCTGCCCGCGCAGTGCGCGCTCGCCCGGCCACCGACGGACAGCGCGTCCGTCATCGACCACACCGCGCTCCTCCCCGTACTGCGGATATAGGCCGCTGCCCCGACGCACCCGGCCTTGAATTCCCCCTCCGTACGTCTGGAGCTTCCGCATGCCCGTTTCCGCCTCTCCCACCCGCAAACTGGCCGCCGTCGGCGCGGTCATCGCCCTCGTCGTCGCCCTGATCGCCCTCGCCGTCGCCGTCGGCTCGTCCGTCGAGGGCGACCGCGACACCGGCCGCACCGATGCGCCCGAGGCCGCCGCCTCCACCGACCCCCAGGTGGACCCCGCCCAGCAGAAGATGTTCGACGACCTCGCCAAGCGGACCAGCCGGCGCGCGGACGGCGACCCGCTGGCCATCGGCAAGAAGGACGCCCCGGTGGTCCTCGTCGAATACGCCGACTACCAGTGCTCGTTCTGCGGCCGGTTCACCCGGGAGACCCAGCCCGGCCTGATCAAGAAGTTCGTCGACAAGGGCACCCTGCGCATCGAATTCCGCAACTTCACCGTCTTCGGCGCGCACTCCGAGCGGGCCGCCCGCGCCTCCTGGGCCGCCGGGCAGCAGGGAAAGTTCTGGCAGCTGCACGACGAGCTGTACGCCAAGACCCGCAAGGGCGCGGCACTCGCCGAGGACAAGCTCGTCGAGATGGCCCGTAAGAGCGGCGTGGACGACCTCGACAAGTTCCGTACCGACATGAACAGCGCGGACGCCGAGCGGGCGCTGAAGAAGGATCAGGACGAGGGCTACCAGCTCGGGGTGCAGTCCACCCCGTCCTTCCTGGTCAACGGCCGTCCGGTGGCCGGGGCCCAGCCCCAGGAGGTCTTCGCACAGGCCATCGAGGAGGCGGCGGCACGGGCGAAGCACGGCACGGCGGACAAGGGAGCCGGCGAATGACCGACATCGGCTATCTCGCGGCGTTCCTGGGCGGCGCGCTCGCGCTGCTCAGCCCGTGCAGCGCACTGCTGCTGCCGGCGTTCTTCGCGTACTCCCTGTCCACGCCCGGCCGGCTGGTCGCCCGTACCGGCGTGTTCTATCTGGGACTGGCCACCACACTGGTGCCGCTCGGCGCGGCCAGTACGGCGGCCAGCCGGCTGTTCAACGGCCACCGCGATCTGCTGATCGCCGTCGGCGGCTGGGTCGTCATCGCGATGGGCCTCGCCCAGATCCTCGGCCTGGGCTTCGCCTCCCGGCGCGCCCAGGCCGCCGCCGCGCGGATCACCCCGCGGTCGGCCGTCTCGACCTTCCTGCTCGGCTGTGTCTACGGCCTGGCCGGGTTCTGCGCGGGGCCGATCCTCGGCGCGGTGCTGACGGTGACGGCGGTCAGCGGCTCACCGGTGTACGGCGCCTCGATGCTCGCCGTCTACGCGCTGGGCATGGCGCTGCCGCTGTTCGTACTGGCGCTGCTGTGGGACCGCTGCAAGCTCGGCACCCGGGGCTGGCTGCGGGGCCGTGAATTCACCCTCGGCAGGCTGCGGTTGCACACCACCTCGCTGCTGTCCGGGGTGTTCTTCATCGGTATCGGCGTGCTGTTCCTGCGCTTCAACGGGACCAGCGCGCTGCCCGGCATCCTCGACGCGGACAGCGAATTCCGGGCCGAGGAGTGGGCCACACGGATCGGCAACGGCGTCCCGGACGCCGTACTGATCGCGATCGCCGCGCTGGTCGTCGCCGGGGTGCTCGGCCGGCTCGCGCTACGGCCGGAGAAGAAGCGGGAGGGGGGCGAGTAGGGGGGCGGGACGGGGCGTTGGGGGACCGGCCGTTGGGGGACGGGCCGACGTGGCCCGACGGGCGGGAGGCGGGGCAGCGCGCGCCCCAGCCCCGTCCTCCCGCCTCGTCGTTCCCGGCCCCCCGGCGGTTCACCGCCCCGTCGTTCCCGGGCCCCGGCCGGTTCACCGGCCCGCGGTGCCGGCTCCCGGCCTCACAGCCACACGTTGTCGTTGACCGAGCCCAGGCCCGTGCCGGACAGCCGCCGGTGGAGGGCCAGCGCCTGATCCTCGGTCAGCGAGGCGACATGGTCCGCGGCGGCCCGCAGCCGGTCGCCGTGCAGCGCCAGCTCCTCGGCGCGGTCCGGCGGCAGCAGCTCGGGGGCGTCATGGCTCCAGCGCAGCAGCTCGCTCACCACCCGCCGCTTGCCGTGCTGCTGGGTGGCCAGCGCCGGCCGGTCGATGACATAGCACCACACCAGCTCCTTGAGCAGATCACAGGCGGCACGCCGGTCCGCCGGGATCACCAGCTGCGCCCCGTAGCGGATCGCCGCCGCGCCGCCCACCTCCAGCTCGATGCCGCGGGTGAAGTACGAGATCAGATCCGCGGTGCGGCGATTGACCGCCACCGCGTCCTCATGGCTGCCGCTGTACGGGGCGGGCACCGCCAGCCGCTTGCCGATGTCCTCCATCATCACCAGCGCGGCCGCCCGGTCGAACGCCTCGCCGGCCCGCGCCCGCTTGGCCTGCACATAGTCCAGGAAGCGGCGGGTCTCCCGCTCGGTGTCGCTGCCCGCGGCGCCGTCCGGCGGGAACAGCGCGGCCAGCGGGATCAGGCCCGTGCGGTAGAAGTCCTCGACGTCATGGCAGGCGTAGGTGACATCGTCCGCCCAGTCCATGACCTGTTCCTCGACCGGTACGGCGGTGTCCGTACGGCCGTACCGCACCCAGGAGAACGCCTCCCGGTCGGCGACGTACACGCCCCACTTCACATGCCGCGCCGGATCCTGGTCGACGGGCGCCCGCTCCCACGGGTACTTCGTGGCGGCGTCCAGACAGGCGCGGGTCAGATGCAGCCCGCGGTGGCCCGGGTATTTGTGGGCGGCGAGGAAGGTCAGCACCCGCAGGGTCTGTGCATTGCCCTCGAAGCTGTCGAGCACACCGTCCGCGAAGTGCAGTTCGTCCATCGTGGCGCGCAGCGCCAGCTCACCCGCGTGCCCGAAGGGCGGATGGCCGATGTCATGCGCCATGCACGCCGCCTCGACGAGCGCCGGATTCGGCCCGCCGTACTGCCGCTCCAGCCGCTCCGCCATCCGCCGGCCGAGCTGCGCCACCTTCATCGAGTGCGTCAGCCGGGTGTGGTACGCGCCCAGCTCGGCGCTCGCCACCACCTGGCTCTTGCCGGCCAGCGCCCGCCACTGCGTCGAGTACAGGATCCGGTCGACGTCATGCTCGAACCCGGACCGCTGCCCGTCGTCGGGCACCCGTCGCTGGAGAGAGTGCTGCTCTAGATCCTCATCGCTGTATGTGGCAGGTCGCATGCGCGGATGGTAGTCCTGCCCCGTTCACCGGGGCCCCTCCCGGGCCCCCGGCAGCCACCGGCTCTAGGCACTGAGGCGTCTCCGCCAGCGCGGATGCGGTCGGGCATACGGGCGGGTGTGCGGAGGGTGGGCGTCCGCCCGGCGGCGGCGGTCGTTGCAGAGCAGGCACTTTCCGTAGCCCGGCGGAAGGGGATCTTCCGGGTCGCCGTACAACGGGTCGACCGCACCGTGCGGATGCAGGGCGCAGCCGGTCGGGCCGGTCGCCGAGCCCAGCGAGCTGGCGGCGGTCAGTGCTTGGCGGAGGACGTCGACGAGCCGGTCCGCGTCACGCCGGGTGGGTGCGGACTGCATGGCCGAGGCAAGGTCGGAGGCGGTGGTCAGCGCGGTCTGGAGTTCGCGCAGGTTTGCGTAACCCATGTCCCGGAGCGTAGGCGGACCCACTGACAGTTGATCTTCCGATCGCACTTCGCGGCTTCCCATGGCCGGATGCATGCCCGCTCACACCCACGATTTAGCACCGGGATGATGACGGTCCCCTAGCCGGGCCATGACATGACGGTGCGGGGGCGGGGCGGGGCGGCGCTGCGAGCCCGTCCGCCCGGCCCCGCCCCAGCCCGCCGGCACGCATCCCCTCAAGGCGCGATCGGCAGTGCCCGCTTGTGCTCCGTGAGGTGGTAGCGGCGGACGATCGCCTGGGCGGCTGCGGCGTCGACCGGCTTGCCCTCCAGGAAGTCGTCGATCTGGTCGTAGCTCACGCCGAGCGCGTCCTCGTCCGGCTTGCCCGGGTCGAGCGTCTCCAGGTCGGCCGTGGGCACCTTGTGGACGAGTTCCTTCGGGGCGCCCAGTGCCGCCGAGACGGCGCGTACCCGGCGCTTGGTGAGTCCGGTGAGCGGTACGACATCGGCCGCGCCGTCGCCGAACTTGGTGAAGAAGCCGGAGACCGCCTCGGCCGCGTGGTCGGTGCCGACGACCAGGCCGTCGTGCGCACCGGCGACCGCGTACTGCGCGATCATGCGCTGCCGGGCCTTGATGTTGCCCTGGACGAAGTCCTGGTGGTGGGCGTCGCGGAAGGTGAGCCCGCCGTCCAGCGCGGCCTGGAGCGCCGCGTCGCTGGCCGGGCCGATGTCGACGGTCAGCTCACGGTCGGCGCGGATGAACTCCAGCGCCCGCTGGGCGTCCTTCTCGTCCGCCTGGACGCCGTACGGCAGCCGCATCGCGTAGAAGGTCGCGTCGTGCCCGGCGGCGCGGGCCCGCTCCACGGCCAGCTGGCAGAGCCGGCCCGTGGTCGTGGAGTCGACGCCGCCGCTGATGCCCAGGACGAGCGAGCGCAGGCCCGTGGAGGTCAGCCGCTCTGTGAGGAAGGTCACCCGGCGCTCGATTTCCTGCTCGGCGTCGAAGGACGCGGTCACCTGGAGATCCCGGGCGATCTCCTGTTGCAGGGCCTTGGACGCCGGGTCGGTCACGGATGCTCCTCTTGTCTCGTGCTGCGTCGCGCGGTGGTCGTGACGCGCTGTTCCTGTGCCCCGTACGCAGCGTTTTCCGCCCGCTCGCGTGCGGTGCCCGGCGACGCGAATCAGCGTGCCGGTAGGAAACCTTATGCCGGGTGCGCCCACTTCTTGAGGGCGGCCTTGGAGGAGAAGTCCGCGACGTCCTTGTCCAGTGGGTGGTCGGTGTACTGATGGATGCGCCACTTCGCCTTGATCCGCGGGTGCCCGGCGGTGACGTAGTCGGCGATCCACAGGCCGTCGGCCGCGTAGGACGTGGTGTCGTGGTGGAGCCAGAAGTCGCGGTTGCAGTAGAGCATCACCCGGTGCGTGGGGCGCAGCCTTTTCACCTCGCGCAGGAACTGGTCCTTCTGCGCATTGCTCGCATAGGTCCCCTCGCCGGTGCGCTCCCAGTCGCAGGCCAGAATGTCGCCCTGGACCGAGGCGCACTTCTCGACGAAGTATTTCGCCTGGGCGGCGATATTGCCCGGCCACAGAAAGTGGTAGAAACCGACCACGCAGCCCGCTTTACGGGCCTTTGACGCCTGCGCCGATTGGTGCGGGTTGATGTAGGAGCGGCCTTCTGTGGCCTTGACGAAAACGAAGTCCAGCCCCTCGGTGGAATACGAGGTGTTGTAGGAGCTGACATCGACACCATGCAGCATGAGCGGCCTCCTGCCCTCGGACCTGCGGATTCGAAGCGTCAACTGCTCGAAGCGCCAACTGCGTTGCCGTGTTCCGGGCGTCCGGTGATCGGCAATTCGGTGATCCGGTGGTGATCCCGTGCTGTGATCCAGCGATCCAGCGATCCAGCAATCCCGTGATCAAGTGATCCAGTGATTCCGCGTTCCGTGCGATTCCGTTCGTTTCCAGCAGTTCAGCATGTTCGCTACCGGGGACGCCAGAGAAGGGACGGGAAGTTCCTTGTGACGCGGTCAAGTTGAGGCGGGAACGGTCCCGCCGGCCGGACCGGCCCCGCCATCCGGGGCGGTCGCCTCAGTGCCGCAGGGCGCGTCGCAGCAGCCGTCGTGCGCGGGCGCGGATCCGAGCCATGGCGCGCTGCCGGGCCCGCCGTCCGCGCGTGGACCGCAGTTCCCCGAAGAGGAGTTGATACCGCTCGGCGATCGGCTCCGGGTCGTAGCGGTGCGAGCTCTCCCGCGCGGCCGCGGCCATCTCGCGGCGGCGCTGCGGGGCCTCGATGAGCTCCAGCAGGGCGTCGGTCAGCGCCGGGCCGTCGCCGCGCGGCACCAGCAGCCCGTCCGTACCGTCGTGAATGATCTCGGCCGGGCCCAGCGGGCAGTCGGTGCTGACGACCGGCACCCCGCAGCGCATCGCCTCGACGAGGGTCATGCCGAACGACTCGGCGTCCGAGGCCGAGGCGACGATCGACGCCTTGGCGAACTCCGCCTCGATCGGTGAGCGCGGCCCGGTCAGCTCGGCCTGCCCGCCCAGCCCGAGCCCGTCGATCAGCCCCTGGAGCCGGGCCCGCTCGGCGCCGCCGCCGTGTATCCGCAGCCGCCAGTCGGGGTGCTTGGCGGCGACCCCGGCGAACGCCTCTATCAGCAGGTCGAAGCGCTTGCCGCGGACCAGCCGGCCGGCCGCCGCGATCACCTTCGAGGTGCCCTCGGACGGCGGACCGGCCGGCGCGGGCACGATGTTGGGCACCGCCAGCACCCGTACGCCGGGCAGCGGCATCCGTGCCCGGTAGACGGCGGCGTCCGCCTCTGTGGTGGTGACCACGGCGTCCAGCGTCCGGTAGTGGCGGGCGAGTTCGGCGCGCAGCCGCTTGCTGTGCGCGTCGTGCCGGAGGTGCTCCTGGGCGATCCGCAGCGCCCGGCGGGGACCGAACCGGGCCAGGTAGACATTGATGCCGGGCCGGGTGCCGATCAGCACGTCCGCGTCGGTGGTCCGCAGCAGCTCCGCGGCGCGGACGTCGACCAGCCGGCTGTACTGGTGGTGCCGCTTCTCGGCGAGCGGGAAGTCCCGCGCGGGCTCACCGAAGAGCGGGTCGGCCATGTCCTCGCTGCCGACCCGGGTGTCCACCAGCGGGATCAGCCGCACCCGGGGGTCCACGGTGAACCGCGGGACCTCGCGGTGCCGCAGCATCGAGACGATCTCGACGTCGTGCCGGTCGGCGAGCGCGGCGGCGAGGTTGAGGGTGGTGCGGACCGTGCCGCCGATGGCATAGGCGTTGTGCAGCAGGAGGGTGATCTTCATGCGGTGTGGTGTCTTCCCCGAGGTGTGCCGAGTCATTCCGACCGGCCGGTACCTGCGCGGCCGGTCGCCGCGACCGGCCCGTCCGGCACGGGGCCACCGTGTCGCCACGGGGTAAGCCGATGGCGTGGCCCGGGTGAGAGCCCGGTAAGAACCAGGGGTGAGAGCCGGGTAAGAAAGCCGCCGCCCCACCGGCCGCCGGTCCGCGCACCGCCGGGCCCTTGGCAGACTTGCCGGGTGACCCATTCCGTACTGCTCGCCGAGGACGACCGCCCCATCCGGACCGCGCTGGAGCGTGCGCTGACCCTGGAGGGCTACCAGGTCACGGCCGTCGCCGACGGCATCCAGGCGCTGGCCGCCGCGCACCGCGAGCGGCCGGATGTGATCCTGCTGGACGTGATGATGCCGGGGATAGACGGGCTCCAGGTGTGCCAGGTGCTACGGGCCGAGCAGGACCGCACCCCGATCCTGATGCTGACCGCCCGGGTCGAGACCGCGGACCGGATCGCCGGCCTGGACGCCGGGGCGGACGACTACGTGGTCAAGCCGTTCGAGGTCGAGGAGGTCTTCGCCCGGCTGCGGGCGCTGCTGCGGCGGACGACGGCCGGGGCGGCCGGGGCGGACGACGGCGCGGGGCCGGGGACCGGTCCGGACGCTGCCGAGGAGCCCGGCGAGGCGGGTGGGGGCGCGGAGGCGGGCGGGGCGTACGAGGCCAGGGTGGCGGACAGCGGTGTCGTCGAGGCCGCGGATCTGCGGATCGACGGGCCCTCGCGCCGTGCCTGGCGCGGCGAGCGGGAGCTGGAGCTGACCCGGACCGAGTTCGAGCTGCTGGAGCTGCTGGCCCGTAACGCCGGGATCGTGCTGGACCATTCGACGATCTACGACCGGATCTGGGGCTACGACTTCGGGCCGGGCTCGAAGAACCTCGCGGTGTACGTGGGCTATCTGCGGCGCAAGGTCGACGTCCCGGGCAGCCGCCCGCTGATCCACACGGTGCGTGGCGTCGGTTACGTGCTGCGGGAGGACTGAGATGTCCGGGCCCCGTGACCGCGCCGGGAGCGGCACCCGCGGCGGAAGCGGTCCGCGCGCCGGCCGCCGCCGGCTGTGGGTCCGGCTGTGCGCCCGGCTGCGTTCCTGGCGGCGCGGCGGGTCGGCGGCCTGGGTGCGCACCCGCAGGCCGGCCAGTCTGCGCACCGCCTTCGCGGTGGCGTTCGCGGCCGGCGCCGCGGCGGTGACCGTCCTCGTCGGCTTCCTCAGCTACGACGCGGCGGCCCGGCTGGTACGGGTCGATGAGAAGTCGGTGTTCTCACAGGTCGTACGGGACCTGCGGACCCAGGTCCAGGAGAAGCCGTTCTGGCCCGCCGACTACGCGACCGCCGACCCCGACCACGACGGGCCGCGCGACGACCTCACCCGGCCCAGCCGTACCGAGGTGCAGATCCTGGGGGCCGGCGGCCAGATCGTGGAGCGGGGGCGCCCGGTGCTCCCGGCCGGTGCCGCGGAGCGCCGGATCGCCGACGACGACCGGGCGGGCCTGCACGCGGAGCGGGAGGCGGACATCGGCGACGAGGAGTACCACGTCGCGACCGTCGCGCTCGGCGGCGGCCGCGGGGCGGTCCAGGTCGCCCAGAAGTTCAGCGAGACCGAGGATCTGCTCTCCGCGCTCCAGCAGCGCACCGCCCTGCTGGCCGCCGTGGTCATCGCGCTGGCCGGTGCGGGCGGCTGGTGGCTGGCGCGGCGGATCACCGGCCGGCTGGTACGGCTGACCGCGGTCGCCGAGAGCGTGGCGGAGCACGGGCGGCTGGACGTCCCGGTGCCGGTGGCCGGGCGCGACGAGGTCGCCCGGCTCGGCCGGGCCTTCGACGACATGCTCGGCCGGCTGGCCAGCGCCGTCCAGGACCAGCAGCGCCTCGTCCAGGACGCCGGCCACGAGCTGCGCACCCCGCTGACCTCGCTCCGTACGAACATCTCGCTGCTGAAGCGGTTCGAGGAACTGCCGCCGGACGCCCGCGAGGAGCTGCTGGCCGATCTTGCGGGCGAGGCCCGGGAACTCAGCGATCTGGTCAATGAGCTGGTGGATCTGGCCGCCGGACAGCGGGACGACGACCCGCTCGCCGAGGTGGGGCTGGCCGAGGTCGCGGAGAAGGCGGCCGCCTCGGCCCGCCGCCGCACCGGCCGCGAGATCACCGTACGCACCGTGCGCCCGGCGGTGGTCGAGGGCCGGCCCGCCGCGCTGCACCGTGCGCTCACCAACCTGCTGGAGAACGCCGCCAAGTTCGACGCGGGCGGCACGGCGCCGATCGAGGTCGTGGTCACGGGCGCCCGGATCGAGGTCCTGGACCGCGGTCCCGGGATCGAGGACGCCGACCTCACCCGGGTCTTCGACCGCTTCTACCGCGCCGCGGCCGCCCGGGGTCTGCCCGGCTCCGGCCTCGGCCTCGCCATCGTCCGCGAGATCGCCACCGCCCACGGCGGCCATGCCTTCGCCACCCACCGCCCCGGAGGGGGCGCCACCCTGGGCTTCACGGTCGGCACCGGCACGGGGACGGGGGCGGGGCCGGGGAGCAGCACGGGTTCCGGCGGCGGCGCCCATGCGGAGACCGGGGGGCCGGGCTCCTAGGAACCGGCGTCACCCCTTGAGGGGGGCCGGATCAGGAAGCGTCCCCGGCCCCGGGCTGCGGCCCCCGGCGCGCGCCGTCCCCCGCCCCTCCGAGCAGCTTCCGCAGCAACTCCTCGTCCTCGCCGGTCAGTTGGGAGACGAAGCGGGCGAGCGCGGTGCCGCGGTCGTGCTGCTTGTCGAGCTCATGGCGCATCCGCCGGGCGGTG
Source organism: Streptomyces sp. NPDC127097 (assembly GCF_042724075.1). Taxonomy (NCBI): domain Bacteria; kingdom Bacillati; phylum Actinomycetota; class Actinomycetes; order Kitasatosporales; family Streptomycetaceae; genus Streptomyces; species Streptomyces sp. NPDC127097. The sequence continues at coordinate 39,144 of NZ_JBHXFI010000008.1, forward strand.
AGCCCCGCGGAGTCCTCTATGGGCGAGTACACGAAGCCCCGGCCCGCCCGGGAGCGGGACACCGCCCCCTTGTCGTGCAGTCGGGTGAGGATCGTGGTGACGGTGGTGCGCGCGAGCCGCCCGCCCAGGGCGGTCTGCACCTCGGCGGGGCTCAGCGGGCCCTCGGCCGCCCACAGCGCCGCGAGCACGCTCGCCTCCAGCTCGCCGGACGGGCGCCGCCGCACCGGTGATGTCTCCGCCATGGCACGCCCTCCACCTGTTCGTCGTCTACAGTGCCGTAGACCGTTACAGTGCCGTAGACCGTCTCTGTGACGGTAGTCGGTCGGGCCGGTCGCACGGCAGGCCCGCAACCCATGGTCAAAGGGGCCGCCGACATGGCCGTAGCCGCCGCCTTTCCGCGGGTGAGAAGGGTCGCCCAGGCCGTGGACGCGGCCGCCGTCGGCTCCCTGCCCGCGCAGCCCGGAGCGCTCGCCACCGCCGTCGCACCGTGTGCCGGGACCAGCCTCCAAGACACCCGCCTGCACTCTCCGGCGGCCGTACGGTGACCGCCTCGGGACGGGAATCGGGACCGGAATCGGGACCGGAACCGGCAGCGCCGGAGCCACGGCCGGCGCCGGTCCCGCGCCGCGATACCGCCGTCCTCCTCACCGTCGCCGCGGTCTGTGCGGCGCTCTTCGCCGCCACGGCCGTGGCCGTATCCGTACGGCACGGCGTTCCGTTCGCCGCCGAACAGGCCGCCGTCCGCTGGTCCGCCGCGCACCGCGGGGAGCCGGCGCACTCCCTGGCCGGGGCGCTGACCGCCACCGGCAGCGGTCCGGTCCCGTATCTGATGGCGGTGCTCGCCGGCCTGCTGGCCGGCCGGCGGGTGCGCGGGCGGCTGCGCGCGGTGTGCTGTGCCGTCGTGGTCCTCGCCGCCGGCCAGGCGATCCGCTACGGCCTGATGGAGCTGCTCGCCCGCCCCCGCCCGCCGGTCGTCGACTGGACCGGCCCCGCCTCCGGATACGCGTTCCCCTCCGGCCACGCCACCACCTCGGCGCTGGCGGCCGGAATCCTGGCCTGGGGCATCGCCCGCCGGGCCCGCCCCGCCGTGGCCCGCACCTGGTGCGTGGTGCTCGCCCTCTGGGCCGCCGGCGTCGGCCTCACCCGCGTCCACCTGGGCGTCCACTGGCCCGGCGATGTCCTCGGCGGCTGGTTCCTGGCGGCCGGGCTGCTCGCCCTCGCGCTGCTTCTGGAGCCGTTCGCCCTCCGCCGGCCGGACCGCGCCTGACCGGTCCGGTCCACGCCCCGCGCCCACACGGCCCGGCGCCCGGCCGCGCCCCGCGGTACCCATTCCCATGAATAGCTGACGATCGGACCAGGTCTTCCCCAAGGCGGCATGGACGTGTCCCGGGCCGAGCAGCACTGTCCTGGGCGCCGGGACGGCGAAGCGATCCGGCCACGGCGCCGCTCACGGCACGTACCACCGCACCACCAGGGGGAACGCACCGATGAACCAGCCACTCGACACCCCGCCGCCGTGGCGCACCGCCGGCGCGCACGCCGCGTCCCACGGGCGCTGTCCGGCCGCCGCCGCCAAGGACCCCACACCGTGCGAGGGACCACGGGACGCGGCCACCATCGTCGACCGCCACGGCCGGGAGTCCGCCGGCTGTGTCCACCACTGCGCCCGCCTGCTGGCCGGCCTCGAAGGCGCCCGGGTCCACCCCTTCGTCCCCGCACCCCAGGCCCTGGACGTCTACTCCCGGGCCCGCGAACTCCCGCCCTTCGCCTGGGAGATCGGCAGATAGCCCCCGGGAATGCCGGCTTGGTGCCGGGCCGGGGCGCGATGTCGGCCACCGCGCCCGGGCCCGGTACCTGTCAGCACTCGATGATGTTGACGGCCAGGCCGCCCCGCGCCGTCTCCTTGTACTTGACGCTCATGTCGGCGCCGGTGTCCTTCATGGTCTTGATGACCTTGTCGAGGGACACGTGGTGGCGGCCGTCGCCGCGCAGCGCCATCCGGGCGGCGGTGACGGCCTTGACGGCGGCCATGCCGTTGCGCTCGATGCACGGGATCTGGACGAGGCCGCCGACGGGGTCGCAGGTCAGGCCGAGGTTGTGCTCCATGCCGATCTCGGCGGCGTTCTCGACCTGCTCGGGGGAGCCGCCCAGGACCTCGGCGAGGCCGCCGGCGGCCATGGAGCAGGCCGAGCCGACCTCGCCCTGGCAGCCGACCTCGGCGCCGGAGATGGAGGCGTTCTCCTTGAAGAGCATGCCGATGGCGCCGGCCGCGAGCAGGAAGCGGACGACCCCGTCCTCGTCCGCGCCGGGCACGAAGTTGATGTAGTAGTGCAGGACGGCGGGGATGATGCCGGCCGCGCCGTTGGTGGGGGCGGTCACCACCCGGCCGCCGGCCGCGTTCTCCTCGTTCACGGCCATCGCGTAGAGCGTGGTCCACTCCATCGCGCGGGCGGTGGCATCGCCCTCGGAGCGCAGCTGCCGGGCGGAGTGCGCGGCGCGGCGGCGGACCTTCAGACCGCCGGGCAGGATGCCCTCACGGCTCGTCCCGCGGGTCACACACGCCTGCATGACCTGCCAGATCTCCAGCAGCCCGGCGCGGATCTCGTCCTCGGTGCGCCATGCCTTCTCGTTCTCCAGCATGAGGGCGGAGATCGACAGGCCGGTGTCCTGGGCCAGCCGCAGCAGCTCGTCGCCGGTGCGGAAGGGGTGGGTCAGGACGGTGTCGTCCGGCACGATCGGGTTCTCGCCGGCGACGGCGTCCTCGTCGACGACGAAGCCGCCGCCCACCGAGTAGTACGTCTTCTCCAGCAGGGGGGCGTCCGCGGCGTCGTAGGCGAAGAGCGTCATGCCGTTCGCGTGGTAGGGCAGCGCGCGGCGGCGGTGCAGGATCAGCTCGGCCGACTCGTCGAAGTCGATCTCGTGGGCGCTGCCTATTTCGGCGCCCAGCAGCCGCAGCCGCTTGGTGCTGCGGATGCGCTCGACCTCGTCGTCGGCGGATTCGACATCGACGGTGCGGGGGGAGTGGCCTTCGAGGCCGAGGAGGACGGCCTTGGGGGTGCCGTGGCCGTGGCCGGTGGCGCCGAGTGAGCCGAAGAGCTCGGCGCGGACGCGGACCGTCTGGGAGAGCAGGCCGTCCTTCTTGAGGCGTCCGGCGAACATCCGGGCGGCGCGCATCGGGCCGACGGTGTGGGAGCTGGAGGGGCCGATGCCGATGGAGAAGAGGTCGAAGACGGAGATGGCCACGGGGGCGGACTCCCTTGTCTGCTCGTGGTGGACGGTGGAGCAATGGGGCAGGAGGGGGTTTCTGCGCCGTTTGTCGAGCGTAACGCGGACGCGGCGCAGCGCCGTCGGACGGAAACCCTCGGGTGCCCGTCGTCAGGGGTAACAGTTGGTGTCGGGGTGGATACGGAGCCGGCAGCCGGCCGCGCGAGGGCCGGGCCGTCGAGGGCCCGGTGGCCGCGCGGGCGGGGGCCCGGCTTCCGGGTCCGGGTGGGGGCCGGGGCCCGGTGGACCGGTCCGCCGGCGGGGCTGTCGCCGTCCGCCGTGCCGGCATCGTGTGCCGCAGGTCTCACCGTAAGCCGCCGGGACCTGCGGAAGGGGGGAGGAGGGCCGGCGGCCGTGAGCCCGGGACGGTCGGCCCCGGGCTCACGCTCCGCGGCCCGTCGCCCGCCGGATGGCGGCGGGCGGGGGTTCAGCGGAGGTGACGCGTCACAGCGACGGGTAGAGCGGGAACTTGTCCGCGAGCGCGGTGACCCGGGCCTTGAGGGCGTCGGCGTCGTAGCTGGGCTTGAGGGCCTCGGCGATGATGTCGGCGACCTCGCGGAAGTCCTCGGCCTGGAAGCCACGGGTGGCCAGGGCCGGGGTGCCGATGCGCAGGCCGGAGGTGACCATCGGCGGGCGGGGGTCGTTCGGGATGGCGTTGCGGTTGACCGTGATGCCGACCTCGTGGAGGCGGTCCTCGGCCTGCTGGCCGTCCAGCTCGGAGTCGCGCAGGTCGACCAGGACGAGGTGGACATCGGTGCCGCCGGACAGGACCGAGACGCCGTGCTGCTTGACGTCGTCCTGCACCAGACGCTCGGCCAGGATGCGGGCGCCGTCCAGGGTGCGCTGCTGGCGCTCCTTGAAGTCGTCGGAGGCGGCGACCTTGAAGGAGACGGCCTTGGCGGCGATGACATGCTCCAGCGGACCGCCCTGCTGGCCGGGGAAGACCGCGGAGTTGATCTTCTTGGCGAGCTCCTGGGTGGAGAGGATCACACCGCCGCGGGGGCCGCCGAGGGTCTTGTGGGTGGTGGTGGTGACCACGTGGGCGTGCGGCACGGGGGAGGGGTGCAGGCCCGCCGCCACCAGACCGGCGAAGTGCGCCATGTCGACCATGAGGTAGGCGCCGACCTCGTCCGCGATCCGGCGGAAGGCGGCGAAGTCGAGCTGGCGGGGGTAGGCGGACCAGCCGGCGACGATCAGCTTGGGGCGGTGCTCCTTGGCGAGGCGCTCGACCTCCTCCATGTCGACCAGGTTGGTCTTCTCGTCGACGTGGTAGGGCACCACGTTGTAGAGCTTGCCGCTGAAGTTGATCTTCATGCCGTGGGTCAGGTGCCCGCCGTGGGCGAGGTTCAGACCCAGGATGGTGTCGCCCGGCTTGATCAGCGCGAACATGGCCGCGGCGTTGGCCTGGGCGCCGGAGTGCGGCTGCACGTTGGCGGCCTCGGCACCGAAGAGCGCCTTGATGCGGTCGATGGCGATCTGCTCGACCACGTCGACGTGCTCACAGCCGCCGTAGTAGCGGCGGCCGGGGTAGCCCTCGGCGTACTTGTTGGTGAGGACGGAGCCCTGGGCCTCCATGACGGCGACGGGGGCGAAGTTCTCCGACGCGATCATTTCGAGGGTGGACTGCTGGCGGTGGAGCTCGGCGTCGACGGCGGCGGCGACGTCGGGGTCGAGCTCGTGGAGGGAGCTGTTGAGAAGCGACATGAGAGTTCCTGGGGAGTCAGGGGCGCGAGGCGGCCTCTCCGGACGGCGTCCGGGGGAGCTTCCGCGCGGGCGGTGGCGGTCGGGGCTCCCGTCCGGGCGGGCCCGGGAGCGGAGGGAGAGCCGGGGCTCAGCTCTGGATGAAGGCGGCGTACTCGTCGGCCGAGAGCAGGTCGCCCGGCTCGCCGCTGATCTTCACCTTGAACAGCCAACCACCCTCGAACGGGGCGGAGTTCACCAGCGAGGGGTCGTTGACGACATCCTCGTTGATCTCGGCGATCTCACCGTCGACGGGCGAGTAGAGGTCGCTGACCGACTTCGTCGACTCCAGCTCACCGCAGGTCTCGCCCGCCGCGACCGTGGAGCCGACCTCAGGGAGCTGTACGTAGACGACGTCGCCGAGCGCGTTGGCCGCGTGCTCGGTGATGCCGACCGTCGAGACGCCGTCCTCGGCGCCCGACAGCCACTCGTGCTCCTTGCTGTAGCGCAGCTGCTGGGGGTTGCTCATGGCTCGATTCTCCTGTACGCGAGGGTGTGATCGTGAAGGGGGGCACCACCCGGACGAAGCCCGGGGGAACGTCGTGCGCGGTGAGACGCGCGGGCGCGCGCCTCCGCCTGCCGTAGGGGAGCGGTTACTTCTGCCGCTTGTAGAACGGCAGCGCGGTGACCTCGTACGGCTCATGGCTTCCACGGATGTCCACGCAGACACCCTCCGTGCCCGCCGTGGCGTAGGCCGCGTCGACATAGGCGATGGCGATCGGCTTGCCGAGCGTGGGGGACGGGGCCCCGGAGGTGACCTCGCCGATGACCGTGCCGTCGGCCGTGACGACCGGGTAGCCGGCCCGCGGCACCCGGCGGCCCTGGGCGATCAGCCCGACCAGCTTGCGCGGCGGCCGGGTCTCGGCGCGCTCGGCGGCCTCGGCCAGCGCCTCGCGGCCCACGAAGTCCCCGCCGTTGGTGGTCTTCTCGAACTTCACGACCCGGCCCAGGCCCGCGTCGAACGGCGTGGTCGCGGTGGTCAGCTCGTGCCCGTAGAGCGGCATGCCCGCCTCCAGGCGCAGGGTGTCCCGGCAGGACAGCCCGCAGGGCACCAGCCCGGCGTCCTTGCCCGCCTCGGTCAGCGCCTCCCAGAGGGCCACCGCGTCCGCCGGCCGGACGAACAGCTCGAAGCCGTCCTCACCGGTGTAGCCGGTACGGGCGATCAGCGCCGGCACCCCGGCGACCGTGCCGGGCAGCCCGGCGTAGTACTTCAGACCGTCCAGATCGGCGTCCGTCAGCTTCCTGAGGATGCCGGGGGACTCCGGGCCCTGGACCGCGAGCAGCGCGTAGGCGTCCCGGTCGTCACGGATCGCGGCGTCGAAGCCGCCCGCTCGCGCGCTCAGCGCGTCCAGCACCACCTGGGCGTTGGAGGCGTTGGCGACGACCATGTACTCCTGGTCGGCGAGGCGGTAGACGATCAGGTCGTCGAGGATGCCGCCCTTGTCCTCACAGATCATGGTGTAGCGGGCCCGGCCCGTTTTGACGCCGCCGATGTTGCCGACCAGCGCGTAGTCGAGCAGGTCGGCGGCCTGCGGCCCGGTGACGGTGATCTCACCCATGTGGGAGAGGTCGAAGAGGCCGGCGCGGGTACGGACGGCGAGATGTTCGTCCCGCTCGCTGCTGTAGCGCAGCGGCATGTCCCAGCCGGCGAAGTCGGTCATGGTCGCGCCGAGCGCGCGATGGGTGGCATCCAGCGCGGTGCGGCGGGGGGCATCAGTCATGGTTCTGGGCTCCCAGGCAGGGGTGACAAGACGTTCTCCCCATCTGTCATCGGAACCTGAGAGGTTCACCGGTATCCCGCGAACGGACCCGGTTTGCACCTTGGGTGGAGCCGCCCCGTCAGCCGGGCGGCGGCTCGCTTTTCAGATCTGCCTCGCCCGTGCGGTATAGGGGCCTGAGAGATTCAAGGGAGGACTTGCTCCTTCGGCGCCCCGCCGTGGCGGCCGGGGACTCTCCCGCGCGGGTTCAAGCGGCCGGTATGCAGTTGGCGGTGCACAGGTGAGCTGTGATGTGCACGTGGCGGCCACATCATTGCACGGGAACGCCGGATAAAGGAGCCCCCGCCGCCGCCCCGCCCACCACGTGGGCAGATCGGACAATCGCCTTGATGGGCATTACCTTTTCTTGACACTCTGCGGGTAGGGGACGGACGCGAACCGGACCAGAACGGGCGGGGAGGGCGATCACGGTGCACAGCGAAGCGGCATTCGGGGCGACTTCAGGGGTCGTGCCCCCGGACGTCGTGCCGACGGCGCCGTCCGCCGCCATGTCCCGGACCGGCCGTGCGCGGCGGGCCGTCATCCGGCCCGGACGCCGCACCGCGGTCGTGGACCTCCGGGGCGAGCGGCGCCCGCCCGGCGCCACCGAGCTGCGGTACCCGGCCGGCGACCTGGTGGTGGTCTCCGGGCTGCCGGGCAGCGGCAAGAGCACCCTGATGCACCGGGTCGTGCCGTCGCTGGACGGGCACGGCGCCGTCGTCCACCGCATCGATTCGCAGGACGTCCGGGAGCGCTGGGAGCACGGCAGGCTGCGCCGGCTGCCGTACGGCCTCTACCGCCCGCTGGTCCGCGCCGCCCACTATCTGGCCCTGGGCCGTGCGCTGCGCTCCGGCGACAGCGTGGTGGTGCACGACTGCGGGACGCTGGCGTGGGTGCGCCGCTGGATCGCGCGCGCGGCGCGGCGCGGCGGCCGCGGGGCGCATCTGGTGCTGCTCGATGTGGCGCCCGAGGTGGCGCTTTCCGGCCAGGAGTCACGGGGTCGCGGGGTGTCGGGGTACGCCTTCGCCCGGCACCGCGGGGCGGTGGGGCGGCTGGTCGGCGCCGCGGAGTCGGCCCGGCTGCCGGAGGGCTTCGGCTCCGCCGTCCTCCTCGACCGGCGGGCGGCGAGCGCACTGGAGACCCTCGCCTTCCACTGATGCGCCCGGGCACGCCCCCGCACACCACACCGCGCGTCTTCTCGTCTAGGGTCTTTGGCCAGATGGCGCGGTTTGGAACGGGTGGGACGAATGACATTTCCGGAGCAGGGGATACCGCAGCTGGCCTGGCCGGCGAACGAGCTCGAAGAGGTGCTGTCCGCGTCCGTCGGACACCCGGGCGCCGGCGGCCGGATCGTCGAGGTCCTCGGCCGTAGCCGGCTGTGGGTGCCGCTGCCCGAAGGCGGCGGCCCGGAGAGCGCGGGCCCCGGTGCCCGCGGCCTCGATCTGCCCACCGTCGAGCTCGACGGAGCGCACTACGTCCCGGTCTACAGCTCCGAGCAGGAATTCCTGCGGGTGATCGGCTCGCACATGTCCTTCACCGTCGCCCCGGCCCGGGAGTTCGCCCGCGGGCTGCCGCCGCAGATCGGCATGGCGGTCAACCCCGACGGCACGGTCGGCGTCCCGCTGCCGCCGCCCGCGGTGGCCGAACTATGCCGGGAGCGGCGGCTGGGGCAGCCGGAGTTCGAGGGGCTGCCGAGCGGTGGCCGGGTGCGGCTCTTCGAGCCGGACTGGCAGGACGAGCCGGTGGACTTCCTGGCCTCGGCCGGGCTGGAGTTCTCCGGTGCCGGAATTGTCCTGACTGCCCGGCGTGCCCTGGCAAGCGTCGAGGGCGACACGCCCGCGCTGTTCGTCGGTGTTCAGGTCGCGGCGGACGCCACCGCGCTGCACGACGGCACCGCCCGCGAGACGGTACTGTCAGCCCTCGGACGTGCGCTCGGCGCGGTACCGCTGCCCTGGCCCGTACAACTCGTCATGCTCGACCTCGCCCAGGGCGACCCGGTCGCCGACTGGATGCTGGAGCGGGTACGCCCCTTCTACTCCCGGGACCACCCGTAGGGCACGCCCTAAGCTGGTTGGATGACAGGCGGGCGCACCCCCACGTGCCCTGCTGAAGAGAAGGGACGGACCACGTGAGCGCGGGTGCGCATCAGGGGCCGGCGGCGGCGGGGCAGCTGGAGCAGCTGCTTCAGCAGGTCTCGCCCGGCCGTTACGACGCCTATGAGGCGCTGCTGCAATCGCTCGCCGCGGGCCAGGTCTGGATGCTGCTCTGGCAGGGCCGGGCCGGTATGCCCGATGCGCAGTACGGAAACATGGAGGTCGAGGGCCTCGGCTATGCGCCGTGTGTGACCTCGGCGCCCGAGCTCGCCGCCTCCGGCTGGAACCGCGACCACGAGGTGGTCACCGGTACCGAAATCGCCGCCGCGCTCTTCCCCGACCGCTGGGGCCTGTGGCTGAATCCGCATGCTCCCGGCGGCGGCGTCGGCATCCCCTGGCTGGATCTGCGCCGGATCGCCGGTGGTCTCGACCGGCTGCCCGCCGGGCCGTTGCGGATCTCGGAGCCGGTGATCGACATCCCGCAGTTCTACGCGCTCCTCGCCCAGAACGCCCACCGGACGCCCGCCGTCCGTTCGCTGCGCCGGGCCTGGGTGCAGCCCGCGCTGGGTGCCCCGTATCTGGCGATCGGTCTGGATCTGTACGACACCGGCCAACAAGCGGTGGATTCGGTGCGGTTGATGATCCAGCAGTCGATCGGCGCGGTTCCGGACGGTCTGCCCGTCTCCACGGTCGCGATGAACGACGAGTACGACCCGGTCGGCATGTGGATGCGGGCCTCCACGCGCCCCTTCTTCGACCGTGACGGCTACGTCCAGCCGCAGGCCCCCGCGCCCTCCTACGGCTACGGCTACCCGCGTCCGTACTGACGTCCGGCGCCGCCGCCCGGCGCCGGGCTTGCGGTGAATTCGCCCCATGCGCCCCGCCGTTGAGCGCCCTTCTCACGCGTATACACACCGCTCAGCCCGAACTTTTGTCCGTATAACGGAATGCCGCGGATCACATCACAGTTACGCATCCTTTCCCCTTCAGGGCTGGTGACTGATCGCGAATCGGATGAAGACTCCCGGCAAGCAAAGGGTCATCGGTCCTTTGTGCGAGCGTCATCCGAGAACGGCGTCGCACCTTTTGAATTTCCATAAAACGCGAACTTCCGCGATGCCTGCATGACTTGCACCAGTGATGTGAACAAGGCCGCTACCGCGGCGGGGCATGGGCCGGCCACTGTCGGCCGAGAGGGGTCAAAGGCACCGTGACCGCACCGATCGAGACCACCGGAGCAGCTGCTGAGGCGCAGCCGGAAGCGGTGCTGAAAGGCGTGGAAGGAAAGCGGATCGAGGGGCGCTCGCTCGGTCAGATCGCCTGGCTGCGCTTCCGGCGGGACAAGGTCGCGGTGGCCGGTGCCATCGTTGTCATCCTGCTCATCGCCGTCGCCGCGCTCTCCCGCCCGATCCAGGCGCTGCTGGGGCTGGATCCCAACAACCCCAACCAGTCGCTGATCGACCCCAACACCACGCTTCCCAAGGGCGACTTCGGCGGCATGAGCGGGGACCACCCCCTGGGTGTGGACCCGAAGTTCGGCCGCGATCTGCTCGCCCGGATCCTGGAGGGCTCCTGGGTGTCGCTGATCGTGGCGTTCGGCGCGACCCTGCTGTCGGTCGCCATCGGCACCGTCCTCGGTGTGGTGGCCGGCTTCTACCGTGGGCGGGTGGACGCCTTCATCAGCCGGATGATGGACGTCTTCCTGGCCTTCCCGCTGCTGCTGTTCGCCATCGCGATCTCCGCCTCGCTCCAGGGCGGCGCCTTCGGCCTGGAGGGCCTGCCGCTGCACATCTCGGTGCTGATCTTCGTGATCGGCTTCTTCAACTGGCCGTACATGGGGCGGATCGTGCGCGCGCAGACGCTGTCGCTGCGCGAGCGGGAATTCGTGGACGCCGCCCGCGGCATGGGGGCCCGCGGTCCGTTCATCCTCTTCCGGGAGCTGCTGCCCAACCTGGTGGGTCCGATCATCGTCTACTCGACGCTGCTGATCCCCTCCAACATCCTCTTCGAGGCGGCGCTGAGCTTCCTGGGCGTCGGTATCCAGCCGCCCCAGGCGTCCTGGGGCGGCATGCTCAACCAGGCGGTCAAGTACTACGAGGTCGACCCGCAGTACATGATCGTCCCCGGCCTCGCGATCTTCGTCACCGTGCTGGCGTTCAACCTGCTCGGTGACGGTCTGAGGGACGCGCTGGATCCGCGCAGCCGCTGATGGCCGTGCCTGGCACCCGCTCAGAAGTCTCACCAGCGTTTTTCGCAGTTCTGTAGTTCTGGCATACCGACGTACCGACGTACCGACGTACGACGTTTCTCGACGAACGAAGGGGACACCGACCCATGCGAAGGTCAGTTCCGGTCGCGGCTGTCGCGGCCATCACCAGTGCGGGCCTTTTGCTGGCCGGCTGTAGCGGGGGCAAGGGCTCCTCGGAAGGCTCCGGCGAGGCGAACGCCGCCACCAAGGGCATCGTCAACGCCTCGGACGCGAAGGGCGGCACGGTCACCTACGCGATCAGCGACGCCCCCGAGTCGTTCGACCCGGGCAACACGTACTACGCCTTCATCTACAACTTCAGCCGGCTCTACGCGCGCCCGCTCACCACGTTCAAGCCGGGCCCCGGCCCCAAGGGCAACGAGCTGGTCCCGGACCTCGCCGAGTCGATGGGCAAGCCCAGCGACGGCGGCAAGACCTGGACGTACAAGATCCGCAAGGGCGTCAAGTACGACGACGGCTCCGAGGTGACCTCGCAGGACGTCAAGTACGCCGTCGAGCGCAGCAACTTCGCGCGCGACACCCTCTCGCTGGGCCCGAACTACTTCCAGCAGTTCCTCAAGGACAACGACGGCGGCTACAAGGGTCCCTACAAGGACAAGAGCAAGGACGGCCTGAAGTCCATCGAGACGCCGGACGAGCAGACGATCGTCTTCCACCTGAAGAAGCCGTTCGCCGAGTTCGACTACCTCGTCAGCGCCCCGCAGACCGCTCCGGTCCCGCAGGCCAAGGACAAGGGCGCCGACTACACCAAGTCCGTGCTGTCCACCGGCTCGTACAAGTTCGAGAGCTACGAAGAGGGCAAGAAGCTCACCCTGGTCCGCAACCCGCAGTGGTCCGCGAAGACCGACCCGCTGCGCAAGCAGCTGCCGGAAAAGATCGTCCTGAACCTGAAGGTCGCCCAGTCGACCATCGACAAGGACCTCAAGTCCGGTAACACCCTGGTGGACCTGGCCGGCCGTGGTGTCGACGGGCAGACGCAGGCCCAGCTCCTGACCGACCCCAAGGAGAAGGCCAACACCGACAACACGCTCGGTCAGCGGCTCGTCTACACGGCGCTCAACACCAAGGTGAAGCCGTTCGACAACATCGAGTGCCGCAAGGCGGTCCAATACGCCATCGACAAGAAGGCCGTACAGACCTCGCTCGGTGGTCCGATACGCGGTGAGCTGGCCTCCACGGTCCTGCCGACCGACATCGACGGCTACCAGAAGTACGACCTGTACCCGCAGAAGTACGACGGCGACAAGCTGGATCTGACCGAGGCCAAGAAGCACTGGGACAAGTGCGGCGCCGGCAAGACCACGACCACGATCCTGGCCCGCAACGACCGCCAGGACGAGGTCGACGCGGCCACCACGGTCATCGACTCGCTCAAGAAGATCGGCGTCACCGCCAAGATCCAGTCCTACCCGACCAGCAAGTACTTCTCGGACTACGCCGGTGTGCCGAAGTTCAACAAGAAGAACAACGTCGGCCTGATCATGATGCAGTGGGGCTCGGACTTCCCCACCGGCTACGGCTACCTCCAGCAGATCCTCAACGGCAAGGCGATCAGCCAGTCCGGTAACACCAACCTGTCGGAGCTGGACGACCCGGAGATCAACAAGCTGCTCGACAGCGCCATCGCCAACACCGACAAGGCGGCCCGCGAGAAGGCGTACGCCGAGATCGACAAGAAGACGATGGAGCAGGCGGCGATCGTTCCGCTCACCTACTTCAAGGTCCTGATGTACCGCTCGCCCAAGGCCACCAACCTGGTGTCCACCTCGGCCTTCAGCGGTCAGTACGACTACCTCAACATCGGCGTCAAGAAGTAGCAGCCCTGGAAGGCAGGTGAAGGCATTGGTGTCCGCGGGCCGGCCCCGGCCGGCCCGCGGCGCCGAGGCCGCATCCCCGTGTTCTCGTACATCATCCGCAGGTTGATCAGCGCAGTGATTCTGCTGCTGATCGTCAGCGCGGTCACCTTCGGCATCTTCTTCCTGCTGCCGAAGCTGGCCGGGCAGAGCACCGACCAGCTTGCCCAGCAGTACATCGGAAAGGCCCCCACGCCCGCGGACATCGCCGCGGTGAAGAAGAATCTCGGCCTGGACAAGCCCGTGTACGAGCAGTACTGGGACTTCCTCAAGGGCATTTTCGTCGGCGTCGACTACAAATTCGGTCCGGAAGCGGCCAAGTGCCATGTGCCGTGCTTCGGTTACTCCTTCAAAACGCATATCGAGGTCTGGCCGGAGATCCAGTCCCGGCTTCCGGTGACCCTCTCGCTGGCCGGCGGCGCCGCCGTGCTGTGGGTCGTCTCCGGTGTCGCCACCGGTGTGCTCTCCGCGCTGCGCCCCGGCTCGCTCTTCGACCGGATGGCGATGGGCGTGGCGCTGGCCGGCGTCTCCCTCCCGATGTTCTTCACCGGCGCGCTGGCGCTGGCCCTGTTCACCTACCAGTGGCCGATCTTCGAACGCAGCGACTACGTACCGCTGCTGGAGGATCCGTTCCTGTGGGCCCGGACCCTGGTCCTGCCCTGGGTCACCCTGGCCTTCCTCTACTCCGCGCTCTACGCCCGGCTCACCCGGGCCGGCATGCTGGAGACGCTGAGCGAGGACTACATCCGTACGGCCCGCGCCAAGGGCCTGCGGGAGCGCAAGGTGGTCGTCCGGCACGGTCTGCGGGCCGCGCTCACCCCGATCATCACGGTCTTCGGCATGGACCTGGGCCTGCTGCTCGGCGGTGCGCTGATCACCGAACAGGTCTTCTCGCTCAAGGGCGTCGGTGCCTTCGCCGTCGAGGCGATCAACTCCAACGACCTGCCGAACATCCTCGGCGTCACCTTGCTCGCCGCGTTCTTCATCGTCATGTGCAATCTGGTGGTGGACGTTCTGTACGCCGCCGTCGACCCGCGGGTGAGGCTCTCGTGACCGACTCCTCCGAGGACAAGACCGAGACCGCGGCGGCCGGGGCCGCCGCGGCCACCACCACCGAGAAGGCACCGGCGCCGTTCCTCCAGGTACGCGACCTCAAGGTGCACTTCCGCACCGACGACGGGCTGGTGAAGTCCGTCGACGGCCTGAACTTCAGCCTGGAGAAGGGCAAGACGCTCGGCATCGTCGGCGAGTCCGGCTCCGGCAAGTCCGTCACCTCGCTCGCCGTGATGGGCCTGCACCGTGCCTCGCGTCAGCAGCGCAGCAAGGTGGAGATGTCCGGCGAGATCTGGCTGGACGGCAAGGAGCTGGTCTCCGCCGATCCGGACGAGGTGCGCCGGCTGCGCGGCCGCGAGATGGCGATGATCTTCCAGGATCCGCTGTCCGCGCTGCACCCCTTCTACTCGGTCGGCAACCAGATCATGGAGGCGTACCGGGTCCACCACGACGTGGACAAGAAGACCGCGCGCAAGCGGGCGATCGAGATGCTCGACCGGGTCGGCATCCCGCAGCCCGACAAGCGGGTCGACGACCATCCGCACCAGTTCTCCGGCGGTATGCGCCAGCGCGCCATGATCGCGATGGCGCTGGTGAACAACCCCGAGCTGCTGATCGCGGACGAGCCGACCACCGCACTGGACGTCACCGTCCAGGCGCAGATCCTGGACCTGATCCGCGACCTCCAGAAGGAGTTCGGCTCGGCGGTCATCATCATCACCCACGACCTCGGCGTGGTCGCCGAGCTCGCCGACGATCTGCTGGTGATGTACGGCGGCCGGTGCGTCGAGCGCGGCCCGGCCGAGAAGGTCTTCTACGAGCCCCAGCACCCCTACACCTGGGGCCTGCTCGGGTCCATGCCGCGCATCGACCGGGAGCAGACGGACCGGCTGATCCCGGTCAAGGGCTCCCCGCCCAGCCTGATCAACGTCCCGTCCGGCTGTGCCTTCAACCCCCGCTGCCCGTATGCGGACGTGCCGAAGGACAACCTCACCCGTACGGTCCGCCCCGAGCTGCGCGAGGCCGGCAGTGGGGGCACCCCCGCCAATGGGGGAGGGCACTCCTCCGCCTGCCATATGTCGCAGGAGGAGCGGGAGCGTATCTGGACCGAAGAGATTGCGCCGAAGCTATGACCGAGACGACTGACGACCAGAACAAGAAGATCCCGCTCCAGAAGGGGACCTCCGTGGCAGCCCCGGCCGACGCCGAGCCGCTGCTGAAGGTCCGCGGTCTGGTCCGGCACTTCCCGATCACCAAGGGCCTGCTCAAGCGGCAGGTCGGCGCGGTGCAGGCGGTCGACGGCATCGACTTCGACGTACGGCCCGGGGAGACCCTCGGCGTGGTCGGCGAGTCCGGCTGCGGCAAGTCGACGATGGGCCGGCTGATCACCCGGCTCGACGAACCGACCGGCGGCTCCATCGAGTTCCAGGGCCAGGACATCACGCATCTGTCCCAGGGCCGGCTCCGGCCGATGCGCCGGGACGTACAGATGATCTTCCAGGACCCGTACGGTTCGCTGAACCCGCGGCACACCATCGGCGGCATCGTCTCCACCCCCTTCCGCCTCCAGGGCGTCGAGCCCGAGGGCGGGGTGAAGAAGGAGGTGCAGCGGCTGCTGGAGCTGGTGGGCCTGAGCCCGGAGCACTACAACCGCTATCCGCACGAGTTCTCCGGCGGCCAGCGGCAGCGCATCGGCATCGCCCGGGCGCTGGCGCTCAAGCCCAAGCTGGTGGTCGCCGACGAGCCGGTCTCCGCGCTGGACGTGTCGATCCAGGCCCAGGTCGTCAACCTGATGGACGACCTCCAGGAGGAGCTGGGCCTGACGTACGTCATCATCGCCCACGACCTCTCGGTCATCCGGCACGTCTCGGACCGGATCGCGGTGATGTACCTCGGCAAGATCGTGGAACTGGCGGACCGCAAGGCGCTCTACGAGTCGCCGATGCACCCGTACACCAAGGCGCTGCTGTCCGCCGTCCCGGTGCCCGATCCCAAGCGGCGCACCCAGCGCGACCGGATCCTGCTGAAGGGCGATGTGCCGTCGCCGATCAACCCGCCCTCCGGCTGCCGGTTCCGTACCCGCTGCTGGAAGGCGACCGAGGTGTGCGCCACCACCGAGCCGCCGCTGGTCGCGCTGCGGACCGGTCACCAAGTGGCCTGCCACCACCCCGAGAACGCGCCCGACCCGGCGCCGGCCGGGGCGTCCGGCGGGGCCGGCCAGGAGCCAACCGGTAAGTAACACCGAGGAATTGGCAAAGTCCCGGGCAAAGCGGCACGGGAGGGTGCAGAGTCGGCGCGATTGTTCTTCATTCGCCCGTGTGTCCGAAAGGACGGCTCATGGCACTCTCCCGTTCTGCGCGTCGCACCTCCCGCTGGCTCGCCCTGGCCACCGCCGTGGCCTCGGCCGCCTCCATCGCCGCCGCTCCCGGCGCGTCCCCCGGCGCCCCCGGCGTCGGTGACCCGTACTTCCCCCGCCTGGGCAACGGCGGCTTCGACGCCCTGCACTACGACCTCGGGGTCAGCTACCAACCCGGCAGCGGCCGGCTCGACGGCCGCACGAAGCTCACCGCCCGCGCCACCAAGAACCTCTCCGCCTTCGACCTCGATCTCCAGAAGCTGACGGTCGACAGCGTCCGGGTGAACGGCCGGCGGGCGCACTTCGGCAGATCCGGCGACGAGATAACCGTCCGCCCCGACTTCCCGCTGCGCCGCGGCACGAAGTTCACCGTCACCGTCGCATACCACGGTGTCCCCAAGCCGCTGAGCGGCCCGATCGTCTTCGGCTCCGACTACGGCTGGATGAAGACCAAGGACGGCGTCTTCGTCGCCTGCGAGCCGAACGCCGCCTCGACCTGGTTCCCCTCCAGCGACCACCCGGGCGACAAGGCCACCTACGACATCCGCATCGACGCCCCCAAGGGGCTGACCGGTGTCTCCAACGGGCGGCTGGTCGGCACCCGGGAGGCACACGGCCGCTCGTACGCCCATTGGCGCGAGAGCCGTCCGATGGCGACCTACCTCGCCACCGCCACCATCGGGAAGTTCGACGTCCGTACGGGCACCACGCCCGGCGGCACGCCCATCTACGTCGCCACCGACCCCACCCTGCCCACCGGCAAGGTCGACGTCTACGGCATCACCGCGGAGGCCACCGACTACTGGTCGAAGGTCTTCGGGCCGTACCCCTTCGAGGAGACCGGCGCGATCGTCGACGACATGCCGCAGGCCGGCTTCTCCCTGGAGGTGCAGTCCAAGCCGGTCTACTCGGCGGTGCGCAGCGAGTCGACCATCGTCCATGAGCTGGCGCACCAGTGGTTCGGCGACTCGGTCTCCGTGAAGCGGTGGCAGAACATCTGGCTCAACGAGGGCTTCGCCACGTACGCGCAGTGGCTGTGGAGCGAGCACCGCGGCACCCGCAGTGCCCATGACGCGCTCCGTGCGCAGTACGCCGGCATCCCGGCCGACAGCGCCTTCTGGAAGGTGAAGGTCGGCGATCCGCAGCGGGACACCATGTTCGCCGACGCGGTCTACGTCCGGGGCGCGATGACGCTCCAGGTGCTGCGGGAGCGGATCGGTGACAAGGCGTTCTTCGAGCTGCTGCCGGCCTGGACCGCCCGCCACCGCTACGGCAACGCGGAGACCTCCCAGTTCATCGCGCTCGCCGAGAGGATCTCCGGGCAGCAGCTGGACGACCTCTTCGACGCCTGGCTGAACACGGACGGCAAGCCGGCGCTGCCGCAGTAGGCCCCGGCCCCCGGGTCAGCCGGCGTCCGGCCGGCCGCCCCGGGGGCGCAGCTGCTGCGGCCGCGGCAGATGCAGCCCGAGGTAGACGGCCCCCATCCGCAGGGCGAACACCAGCGCCGCCGAGACCACCGCGGCGGGGGTGGCGCCGGTGCCGAGGTGGTGCAGCAGCAGATAGCAGCCGCCGCCGGCCAGCGCGGCGATCGCGTAGACGTCCTCCCGCAGCAGCAGCGGCGGGAACTCCCCGCACAGCACATCGCGGATGACCTCACCGGCGACACCGGTCAGCACCGCCAGGATGATCACGGCGAGCGGGGTGGCGCCCGCGTCGATCGCGGCGCGGGCGCCGATCACCGTGACGACGGACAGCCCGATCGCGTCGACCACCAGCAGTGACTTGTGCGGCAGCTGCCAGAATCGCAGATAGATCATGGTGCCCACGCCGACGCAGATGATCACGGTCAGCAGTACCCAGTCGTGCGTCCAGTACAGCGGGCGCCGGTCGAGGATGAGATCGCGCAGCGTGCCGCCGGAGATGGACGCGGCGAAGGCGAGCACCAGCCCGCCGAAGGGGTCCATGTTGGCGCGGTAGGCCGCCAGCACCCCGCTCGCCGCGAAGGCCGCGACCCCGACCAGGTAGAGGACGTGAAGCATGGCGCACATCATCGCAGGCGCGGAAGGAGGGGTTCCGCCCGAGGCGGTAAAAACTGACACTACCGGTCGGTAACTATCCGGTGTAGCGTGCAACCCATGGCTCTGGCGACCCACCGCACCAGCGAGTTCGACCGCGATACGGCGGTCACCCGCCGCGCACCCGGCGTCTATGACGCCCACCTCTCCGCCGGCTGGACGATCATCCAGGCGGTCAACGGCGGCTACCTCCTCGCCCTCATGGGCCGCGCCCTGGGCGACGCCCTCCCGCACCCCGACCCGATGTCGGTCACCGCGCACTACCTCACGGCCTCGGTCCCGGGCCCCGCGGTGATCCGTACCGAAGTGGTCCGCACCGGCCGCACGATGTCGACCGGCACCGCCACCCTCGTCCAGTTCGCGGAGGACGGCAGTGAGGTCGAGCGGCTGCGGGTGCTCGCCGCGTACGGCGACCTCGGCGCGCTGCCCGACGACGTCCGCACCACCGCCAAACCTCCGGCCATCCCGCCGTACGAGCACTGCCTGGGCACGGACAGCGCCCCCGACGGCCGCCCCGCGATCCCCGGCAGCACCGCCATCGCCGAGCGGCTCGCCCTCCGTCTGGACCCGGCGACCGCGGGCTGGGCCGTCGGCGCCCCCTCCGGCAAGGGCGAGATGCGCGCCTGGTTCGGCCTGGCCGACGGCCGCGAACCCGACCCGCTCTCCCTTCTGCTGACCGTGGACGCGCTGCCGCCCACCGCCTTCGAGATGGGCCTGTCCGGCTGGGTCCCCACCGTCGAACTGACCGCCCACATCCGGCGGCGCCCGGCCCCCGGCCCGCTGCGGGTCGCCATCACCACCCGCAACCTCGCCGGCGGCTTCCTGGAGGAGGACGCCGAGGTCTGGGACTCCGAGGACCGACTCGTCGCCCAGTCCCGGCAGTTGGCGCGCGCGGTGCTTCAGGGGTAGGGAGGATGCCGCTTCCGTGCCCTTTTCGCAGGTGGCTGCGGGTGCGGAAGCGGAAGAAGGACGGGAAAGTGCGGGCGGTGACCCGGCGGCTCATGTCAGACTGACCGGCATGGGGGATGTGGCTCTCAGAATCGATGAGGCAACCGTCGTCTGGCTGCGGGCCGAGGAGCCGGCCGCCACCGGCCGTCCGGGCACGCACGAACACTCCGGCGCACAACCGCCGTCCGGCTACGGCCGACCGCAGCAGTCCGGCAGCGACGGCGAGTTGGAGCTCCCCGAGGAGTTCGGCTCCGCCCAGCCGGTCAGCGCCGACAGCCGGGTGGCCCGGGCGCTGACCCGCGGCGGGGAGGCCCTCGAAGAGGCCCTGCGGCCGCTCGGCGGCGTCCTCGGCCAGATCCATCGCTCGATCGCCGCCGGCAGCCACCGCCCCGACGCGGTCACCGTGGAGTTCGGGGTCACCCTCGGCTCCGATCTGAGCCTCGGGGTGTTCTCCGGCAAGGGAGACGCGAGCTTCAAGGTCTCGGCCACCTGGAATCTCGCCCAGGACGCGGGGGAACCCGGCGGGACGGCCCCGTGAGCGCAGGCGCAGGCCCGGACACCCCGCTCCAGCAGTCCTTCGCCTCCGTGCGCCATGGCGACCACGCCATCGGCGCGGGGGTGCTGGTCGCCGAACGGCTCGTGCTGACCTGCGCCCATGTCGTCAACAGCGCGCTGGGCCGGGACCGTTTCGCCCAGCAGACCCCCGGCCCCGGCGACACCGTCACCCTCCGGCTGCCCCATGTCGCCGCCGGCCGCGACCTGACCGCCCGGGTCTTACGGGAGATGTGGGTGCCGCCGCGGGCCACGGCGTCCGGGACCGCGCCCGTCGAGCCCGGCCGGGTGCCGTACCACGGCGATCTCGCCGTCCTGGAGCTGACCTGCGCCGCACCCGAGGGCGCCGAACCGGCCCCGTTCCTCCAGCACAACTACGCCAACGAGACCATCGCCTTATGGGCCAGCGGCAACCCGCTGCCCACGGTGCGCGCCGTGCCCCGGATCTCCGCGCCGCCCTGGATCGCACTGGACGTGCTCGGCGGCGCGCAGGTCACCGAGGGCTTCAGCGGCGGGCCGCTGTGGGACCGCGAGCGGCAGGCCGTGGTCGGTCTGGTCGCGGCCGTGCACCGAGCCCCGGAAGGCGCCGCCCCCGGGGCCCGGCCGACGACGATGTACGCCATCAGCGTCCCCGCCATCGAGGCCGAACTCCCCACCCTGCCGCCCTCGGCGGTGCCCACCGCCCGGCGCGGGGTCCAGCAGCTGCTCACCGCGCTGGAGCGGGTACTGAAGGGCCGCGAGGCGGTGCTCGCCTGCGAGGAGCGGCTCGCCGCCCGGCTCGGCAGGCCCTCGGCGGGCCCGGCCGCCGACCTGGAACGGCTGGTCGGCCTGGCGGCCGGCGTCCGCCGCGGCATCCCCGAACTCCTCGACCTGGTACGGGACCACGAGCCGCCGGTCGCCGACCCGTATGACCCGCACGCCCGGCCCGGCCTCTACGGTGCCCGCGAGGACTGGGAGCGCCTGCGCCGCGCCGCCCGTACGGTCCGCCCCGCCGAATACCTGACCACCCGCCAACGCCGCGACCTCTCCGGCCTGTTGGCGCACTGCACCCGTACGGACCCCCGCGACCTCCTGGCACGCGTCCTGCCGCACGCCCCGGAGCTGCCCGCCGTCACCGGCCTGGCCGACGCGATGGACGCCTTGGAGGGCTTCAGCTCCACCACCGGGGCGCCGGTGCCGCCGCTGCTCCAGGGCGTGGTGCGGATCAGCGTCGCCGAACGCGCGGCGGGGGCGTACCCGGCCGAGGACCTCGACGCATGGGTCGAGCGCGTCGCCGCCCGGTCCGGGGTCGACGAGGCGGCGGTCTGGCAGTTCCGCGCCGATGTCACGGCCGCCGCGGCCCCGGTCCGCGTCCCGGCCCCCGTCCGGCCGGCCACCGGCACCCCGGCGGCGCTGGCCCCCCGCGTCCAGGTGGAGCTGCTGCCCACCGCGACCGGACGCCGCTTCACCTACCAGATCTGGACCCTCGCCGACCGTCAGCCGCACCGGCTCGCGCTGGTCCGCGATGCCGAGGCGGGCAGTGAGCAGGTGGTCGACGACATCCGCCGGGTGCTGCGCACCGAGGTCCGGGAGGACCCGGAGACCGCCCTGGTGGAGTACTTCCTGCCGTCCGCCTGGCTCGGTCTGGACGTCGACTCCTGGGAGTCGCCCGACAGCGACGAGGACGGGCCGTTCGCGCCCGGGATCACCCGGCGGGTGGTGGTGCGCACCACCGAGCGCTCCCGGGAGAGCTACGCCGGCTGGAAGCAGCGCACCGCCGCCCTGCCGCACGCCAAACGCCTGGTCCTCGACCACCGGCACACCGACCGCAAGGTCGCCCGCGCACAACTGGAAGTGCACCGCGACGCCGGCACGGTCATCGTGTGCTGCGAACCGCACCACCACGGCACGCTGTTGCGGCAGTGCGTCCAGGCCGGCGTCCACACCGTGCTGTGGCACCGCGCCGAACACGGCGAACACATCGCCCAGGACCTGCTGGCCCTGGTCGACGGCACCGACCACGCCGAGGTCCCCGAAGTGGTGCGCCTGGAACGGGCCCGGGCGATGGCCGAGCCGGACCATGACACCCACCACGGCCGCCGGCTGTCCCTGCTCTACGACGCGCCCGACCATCGTCCCCCACAACTCGCCCCGGACGCCTGGGTGCCCTGAGTGCCGGAACCTGGACGCAGCAATGAACGAGGAGAAGTGCGGTGACCGGACAGAGCGCAGCAGGCCCACACGACGACCCGGGGGCGGCGCCGGAGGACTGGTGGGTGTTCCGCGGCCCCGCGCGGCTGCCCGCCCCGCCGCCCTGGCGCCATCTGCCCGCCGGCCGCGGGGAGACGCCCCGGGCGCCGTATCTGCTGGAGCGCAACGAGATCTCCGTCGTCAACGCCGCCCTGCATCTGCACCGTCCGCTGCTGGTCACCGGCCGCCCCGGCGCCGGCAAGAGCTCGCTGGCCCGCGCCGTCGCCGAGGAACTCGGGCTCGGTGACGTCCTGCGCTGGTCGGTCAACAGCCGCTCCACGCTCCAGGACGCCCTCTACCGCTACGACGCCGTGGGCCGCCTCCGGGAGGCTTCGCTGCGCCGGGAGCGCGAGACCCCGCACGGCTCCGCGCGCCGCCCCCGGGTCCGGCGCGCCACCGGGGCCGGCGACATCGGCCAGTATCTGCGCCTCGGCCCGCTCGGCAGCGCGTTGGCGGCCGGCCGGCCCCGGGTCCTGCTCGTCGACGAACTCGACAAGGCCGATATCGACCTGCCCAACGACCTGCTGGTGGTGCTGGAGGAGGGCGAGTTCGAGATCCCGGAGCTGGCCCGGCTGCCCGAGCACCAGCAGGAGGTCCAGGTCCTGCTGAGCGGGAGCCGGGAGCGGGTCGCCGTCCACCGCGGGGTGGTCCGCTGCACCCACTTCCCGGTCGTCATCATGACCAGCAACGGCGAACGGGACTTCCCGCCCGCCTTCCTGCGCCGCTGCGTACGGCTGGATCTGCCGGAGCCGACCGGCGACCGGCTGCGGAAGATCATCGAACACAACCTGGGGGAGCAGGCGGTCGCCGCGGCGGAGGACCTCATCGAGGTCTTCCACCAGCGCGCCAAGACCCAGACCCTGGCCACCGACCAGCTGCTGGCCGCCGTCCATCTGCGCATCAGCGGCGCCGACCTCACCAAGGAAGAGCTCCTCGCCGCCGTGCTGCACCGCCTCGACGAGTCCATGTCGCCATGATCGACCGACTGCGACAGGCGATGTCGGCCGCCGGCTACGACCTCGGGGCCACCGAACTCCTCGATGTGCTGTGGCTGTCGCGGGCGATGGAGGGGCGTGCGGCGGCCGGGGCGCCGGGGGATACGGGGGAGCCGGGGGATGCGGGGGAGCGTGTGGGTGGGACGGGGAGTACGGGCGGGGTCGGGGCCGAGGGGGCTGAGGGGGACGGTAAGGCCGATGGGACCGGTACGGCCGACGGGACCCGCAGCCGGCCGGCTGACGGGCGGCGTGGGGACGGGGGGTGGGACGCGTCCGATGCGGCCGAGGCGCCCGGTGAGTCCGACGCGGCCCACGCATCCGACGAGGCCCACGCGGCCGACGGAGCCGAGGCGTGCGCAGCTGCCGCCGAATCCGCAGGTTCTGCCGGCTCGGCCGGGACCGCCGCCGAGCCCACTGGCCGCACCGAGCCCACTCACCCCACCAATCACGCCGACTCCACCGATCACGCCGACTCCACCCACCGTACCGATCCCCACGACCCCAACGACCCCACCGACCCCCTGACCCCGGCCCTCCCGCCCCGTCGCGCGCTGTACGCGATGGGCAGCCAGGGCGGCGGGACGGGCGCGGAGCGGGCCCGTCCCGCGCGGGTCCCCGGTGGGCGGGCGCTGCCCGATGCCCAGCAACTGGGCCGGGCGCTGCGCCCGTTGCGCCGGTCCCGGGACCACCCGCACCGCACCGTCACCGATATCGAGGCCACCGTCCGGCTCGCCGCCGAGACCGGGTTCCTCGATGTCGTCTCCCGGCCGGACCAGGAGCGGTGCTGGTCGGCCGTGCTGCTGGTGGACTGCTCGCCGTCCATGCAGGTGTGGGGCCCGCTCGCGGCCGAGCTGCGCGCGCTCCTCGCCCGGAGCACGGTCTTCCGTTCCGTCCATGTCCTGCCCGTCGATCCCCGGAATCCGAGCGGCCCCGCGGGGCGCCGGCGGTCCGCGGGCGCGGCGGTGACCTTTCTGCTGACCGACGGGACGAGCCCGGGATGGCGCAGCCCGCAGGCCGTACGCGCGCTCGCCGCATGGGGCCGCGGCGGCCCGCTGGCCGTACTGAACCCCCTGCCCCGGCGGCTGTGGCGGGGCACCGCCCTGGACGCCCGTCCAAGGCTCCTGGCCGCACCGGGTGAGTTCGACCCCCTCGGCCGGCTCATCGTCTGCGACGCGCTGAGCGGCGAGCGCGATCCGGAGGCGGACGGCCTCCTCGCGCTGCCCGTATTGCACCCGACCGCCTCCGCGCTGGAGCAGTGGGCCGGGCTGCTCACCCGCCCCGGAGTGCCGCATCTGATCGAAACGGTGCTGCTGGACGAGGCGCCCCCGGCGTCCGCCCGGCCCGCCGTACCCCAGGGCACGGCCGAGGAGTTGCTGTCCCACTTCAGAGGGGCGTTCTCGCCCGAGGCATACCGTCTCGCCGTCCGCCTCTCGGCCATCCGTCCCCTGACCACACCCCTGATGCAGCTGGTCCGTGCCGCCACGATGCGGGACGCCGGGCCCACCCATGTCGCCGAGATCCTGCTCGGCGGACTCCTGGAGCGCACCGACCAGGCGCCGGACGCGGCCGCCGCCCACACCCTGGACCGCGCCCTGGGCGCGCCGCCCCCGGGCCAACTCGTCCAGCCCGTCTACGACTTCCGCCCCGGCGTACGGGAGCTGCTGTTCAGCGGGCTCGGCGCCGAACAGGCCGTGGAGGTCGTCGAGGCGGTGGGACGCTCGCTGGAGCCGTACATGGGGCGGTTGCCGGACTTCCCGGTCCTGATGGGGGACGAGGAGGGGGAGCTGCGGCTACAGGCGTCGGCGCGGGCCTTCGCGGTGCTGGCCAGTCCGGTGCTGGAGCGGATGGGGGGTGTGGTGCCCGAGCTGACCGACCACCCCGTGCCGGCCCAGCGCCGCGCCGCGCCCCCACCCCCGCCGCCACCGCGCTTCGGCGTCCTCGGACCCGTCCGCGCCTGGCGCGGGCCGACGCCGCTCGCGCTGGGCGGACCGGAGGAACAGGCGCTGCTGGCCGCCCTGTTGCTGCGCCCGGGACACTCCGCCGCCACGGCCGAGCTGATTCCCGGCCTCTGGGGCGCCCGGCCGCCCCGTAACGCCCTCTCATCGCTGTACGCCTGCGCCACCCGGCTGAATGCGGCCCTCGGCGCCGACACCGGAGCGGGCCCCGGCGCGGATCCCGGCCCAGACCTCCTGGTCAGGGAGCAGGACGGGGACTATGCCCTGCGCCGCCCCGACGGCAGCGCACCCGTCCTCGATCTCGACCTCGACCGGGCCGAGCAACTGATCGACCGGGCCCGCCGCGCCGGGGATCCGGCCGCCGCCCGCCAACTGCGCGACGAGGCACTGGCGTTGTGGGACGGCGAAGCACTCGCCGGCCTGCCGGGGCCGTTCGCCGCCGCCCAGCGGGCCCGTCTGGAGCGCTGGCGCAGCGACCTCAGGGACGGGCGCTTCCGCCCCCTCGCCGAGGAGCCCGCACCCGATCCGTCCGGTCCACGGGCCGACGCGGTCGCCCTGCCGCCCGCCCCGGAACCGTTCGCCGGCCGCAGCGAGCAGATCTCCCGGCTGGCCGCCGTACTGACGGGAGGGACAAGCGACGCCCCTCCCTGCCGCTTCCTCCACGGACCGGCCG
The DNA here is from genome assembly GCF_042724075.1 of Streptomyces sp. NPDC127097. Taxonomy (NCBI): domain Bacteria; kingdom Bacillati; phylum Actinomycetota; class Actinomycetes; order Kitasatosporales; family Streptomycetaceae; genus Streptomyces; species Streptomyces sp. NPDC127097. Next base: position 64,956 of record NZ_JBHXFI010000008.1, read on the forward strand.
GGACGGGCAAAACGGCGCTCGCGCTGCGCGTCGCCCACGAGGTGGCGGAGCACTTCCCGGACGGACAGCTGTTCCTGGATCTGCGCGGCAGCGCCGAGGCGGCAGAGGAGCGGGTCACGCCGACCGGAGCCCTCGAAGCGCTGCTGCGCGCACTGGGCGTGCCGGACGACCGCATCCCCCTGTGGCGCGACGGGCGGGCGGCCCTCTACCGCTCGCTGCTGGCCGAACGCCGCGTGCTCATCGTGCTGGACGATGCACCCGACGCCGACGGGACGGAGGGGGCCGACGCGGCAGCCGCCCTGGCCCCCCTCCTCCCCGGCCGCACCGGCAAGGCCGCGGCCCGCTGCGCCGCCGTCCTGGTCACCGGCCGTGGGCGCCCGCCGCTGCCCCCGTCCGCCGAGGCCCTCGAACTGGCCCCGCTGACCCCCGCCGAGGCGCAGGGCCTCTTCACCGACCCCGGCCCCGCGGCGCTCCGGTGGCTCGACGCACAGCTCTCCCCGGCGGCTCGGCGGGCCTTCCGCCTCCTCTCCGTGACGGACACCGCCGGGGCCTCGTCCACCGACCTCTCCTCCGGCGCCGCGGCCGCCCTCCTCGATGCCACGGCACAGCAGACCAACTCCCTCCTGGACGAGCTGCGTTCGGTCGGCGCGCTCCACAAGGCAGGCGCCGACCGCTATCGCTATACGGGCCAACTGCGGCGCCTGGCCTGCCGCTCCGCCGGTCAGGAGCTACCGGCGGCGGCCCGTGACGAGGCGCTGGTCCGGCTGCTGACCTGGTATCTGGCCATGGGCCGGCAGGTCCACGCCCTCCGCTGCCCGGGCGACCGGATGCTCCACGACCTCGCCCGCGTCCCCTCCGACGGACCCCGCCCCACCACGAAGGACCAAGGCCAAGGCCGGGACCGGGACCGGGCCCTGGCCACCTGGGCCGAGGAGACCCCCCGGCTGCTCGCCCTCGTCCGCCGTACCGCGCTCCGCACTCCGGGCATCGTCCGCCAGGCCGCCGACCTCCTGCTGCTCGCCCAGGTGACGGCGGACTCCGGGGTGCTCTCGGCCGCGTACGAGCCGGCCGCCCGGACGGTGGCGGCGCGGGCGGCCCGGGACGGCGACGCACGGGCGGAAGGCCGGGCCCGGCTGGCGCTCGCCGAGGCGTATCTCGCGCTGGGCAAGTGCGCCGAGGCCGAGCCGGAGGCGCGGCGCGCGGAGCAGCTGGCCGACCGTGCCGGAGATGCCCTCACGCGGTTCCGCGCCATGTATGCGCGCGGCCTGATCGCCCTCCACCAGGGGCAGCACGACACCGCGGAGCGGCAGCTCACCGCGGCCTGGGAAGAGTGCCGCCGCCGCAACGACCAGCTGGGCGAGGCCGATGCGCTCGCCGCGCTGGCCCGGCTCTGGGCGGCGACCGGCAACAGCGACGAAGCCGTGCTGTTCGCCGAGCGGAGCGTGGGCGTCCACCGCCGGCTCGCCGCCGGCTCCGCCCGCCTCGCACACGGCCGCTACGCACTCTCCGAAGCGCTGTCGGCGGCCGGCCGGCACGCCGACGCGCTCCGCGAACTCTTCCAGGCGCTGCCCCTCTTCGAGCAGGACCGCCAGCGGCTGTGGGCGGGGCGGACCCGCTGCCGGACGGCCGAGGCGATGGTCGCCCTGATCCGCCCCGGCGAAGCGGTGACCGCCGCCGAGGACGCGGCGAAACGGCTGCTGGTACCGGGCGGCGAACGGTGGCGGGCCGACGCCCTGACCGCCCTGGGCCACGCCGAGACCGCCCTGGGCCGCAAACAGAGCGCTCAGGCGCACTGGCGCGAAGCCCTCACCGCCCACGAGGCGTTCGGCACCCCGGAGGCAGACACCCTCCGCACACTGCTACGGGACAAGGAAGAAGCCCCGCCGGCCGCCGCCCGCCACCCCGGCCTCTCCCGCACCGCGGACCTCGCCCGCACCGGCACCGCCCTGCGCGACCTGACCGCCGCCGTCCGCACCCTGATCGACCAACTGCGCCTCCAGACCCCCGACGACGACTCCGCCCCGCCCACCCCCCTCCACACCCTCGACACCGAACTCACCACCATCCTCACCTACTTCACCCACACCCCACGCCCCTCCCGCCTCGACCTCCGCCGCCTCCGCACCACCCTGGAATCCCTGACCTCACCGGAGGCCCTGCCGACCTCGTCGGCCGCCGTGGCGGAGGCGGCGGCTGTGGTGCGCGGGCTGGGGAGGCGGATGGCTCCGTAGGGGGAAAGCGGCAGGCCCAAGTCGACTTGCCCGGCGGGTGGTTGAGCGGGCAGCGGTACCCGGTATTCCGCAAACACTTCTTTGCGAAGAAGTCTTCGCAAAGAAGTGTTTGCGGTCTAGGCTGCCCGGCATGACCGACCCACAGGAGAAGCCCCACGATCCGGACGCCGGGACGCACGCGGCCGTCCTCGATGCGAAGGGGCTGCGTGCCCTGGCGCACCCGCTCCGGTTGCAGTTGGTCGGGTTGCTGCGAAAGCACGGCCCGTCAACGGCCACCCGGCTCGCCGAGCGGCTGGGCGTCAACTCCGGCAGCGCCAGCTACCACCTGCGCCGGCTGGGCGCGGCGGGGTTCGTCGAGGAGGACGCCGAGCGCGGGAACGCACGGGAGCGCTGGTGGCGCTCGGTGCACCAGGTCACCTGGTTCAACGACCCCGAGCTGGCCGAGCGGGAGCCCGACGCCGCCCTGGCCTATCTCCAGTCCGTCGCGGCCACCTACACCCTGCGCACCCAGCGCACGCTCAACGAGCTCCAGACGATGCCCCGCGCGTGGCGGGAGACGTTCGACATGAGTGACTGGCCGCTGCGGCTGACGTCCACGGAAGCGGCGGCGCTGTACGGCGAATTGCGGGACGTCATCTCCCGGTACCGGCGGGATACGCCGGAGGAGGCGGCCGGGGCGCCCGAGGGTGCCGAGCGGATCTCCGTGATCACCCAACTGCTGCCCGAACCGGGGGAGCCCGCCGCGCCGTCCGGCCGTTCCGGCCTCGGGGAAGCGGCAGGACCGGCAGCCCCGTGACGGGCGAAGTCCCGGGCGGCGACGGCATATCGGGCAGCCGGTCCTTACGGCCGCTGGGCGGACTGCTCGCGGCGATGGCGGTTTCGTTGACCGGCACCCGCGTCTCGGCCATCGCGCTGCCCTGGTTCGTGCTCGTCACCACCCACAGCGCCACCTGGACCGGGCTGGTGGGTTTCTGCGAGATGGCGCCGTACGTCGTGGTCAAGGCGCTCACCGGGCCACTGGGCGACGCGCTGGCCTGGGCCGGCATCCCGCTTGGCGGGCTGATCGCCGGAGCGGCCGTCACCTCGTTCGGACTCGTGCCGGTGCTGCTGCTCGGAGGGGCGGCGTACTTCCTCACGACGAACGTGGCCGGACTGCGACCGGAATGGCGTGAGATGGACCGCCACCGCCACCGCCACCGCGCCCGCGACCTCCGGGAACGCCGCCCCGAGTCGGACGCTCACGAGACCGGCGGCAGCCTCACCTGGTGACGGCGCAGGACGTCATCGGTCTTGAAGCGCGCAGGACGTAAGACGACCGGCGAGGGCGACGACGAGGTCGCGCAGTTCATCGGGGCGTTCGATGACGAATGGCCGGTCGATCGAGGCGAGGGCCAGAGGCAGCCAGTCGAGTCGCTCCGCCCGTAGTTCGACGCGTAGCCAGCGCTCGGGGGCCGGGGCCGTGTCCGTTGTCGGCTCGTACTCCTCCAGGCGCGCGACGGCGGCGGGAAGGTGGGCGCGGATCTGCTCCGCCGTCCCGTGGATCCGCAAGGTCACCTCGTGCCGGTACTCCGCCGTGGCGAACCCTGACAGCACGCGCTGGGCCGGGCCGGGACCCTCGGGCACCTCGAACGAGCCGGGCAGGGTCCGCGCGTCCGTGAGGCGATCGAGCCGGAAGGTGCGGTCCTCGTCGATGCCGGCGTCCGTGCCCGTGACGTACCACCGGCCCGCATGTGCGACGACCCCGTACGCGTGCAGGGTGCGTTCGCTGCGTCGGCCGTGACCATCGGTGTATCTGAGGGAGACCGGTCGGCGGTGGCGTACCGCATCGGCGAGGGTGAGCAGGACTCCCGCGTCCGGGGCGGCGAACTCGCCGGGCTCGTCGGTGAAGGCGAGGGCCTCCAGGAGCGTGTCGAGCCGGCGGGCGAGGTGCTTGGGCAACACCCGCCGGATCTTGGCCGTTGCCGTCTCGCTCGCCGTGTGCTCCGTCGTCCGCAGCCCTGTTCGGCGGCCGGCGATCAGGCCGAGCAGTACGGCCAGCGCCTCGTCGTCGCTGAGCATCAGGGGAGGCAAGCGGTAACCGGGGGCGAGCCGGTACCCGCCGTACCGGCCGCGCACCGACTCCACGGGTACGTCCAGGTCGATCAGTTGGTTCACGTACCGCCGCACGGTGCGTCCCTCGACGCCGAGCCGGTCGGCGAGTTCGGCCACGGTCCGGGTGCCGCCCGACTGAAGCAGCTCCAGGAGTGTCAGTACGCGGCCGGTGGGTCGAGGCATGGCCACAGGTTACGGCGAATACCGGACCGATTCTGTCCCCTATTCCTCCTAACCTGCGAAGTCCCGTCACTCCGGCAGCCAAGGAGATCACCATGGACTTCGTCTCGATCCGCATCATCACCGGCGATGTCGCGCGCCTCGTCGCGTTCTACGAGCGCGCCACCGGAGTGCCGGCGAGGTGGGCCACCGAGGACTTCGCCGAACTCAGGACCCCGCGCGCCACCCTCGCGATCGCCGGCACCCGTACCGTCCCGCTGTTCGCTCCGGGCTCCGCCCGCCCGGCGGAGAACCGCAGCGTGATCATCGAATTCCTCGTCGACGACGTGGACCGCGTGCACCAGAACCTGTCCGGGTTCGTCACCGACGTCGTCACCGAGCCCACCACGATGCCCTGGGGCAACCGGTCACTGCTGTTCCGCGACCCCGACGGCAACCTCGTCAACTTCTTCACCCCCGTCACCACGGCGGCCATCGAGAAGTTCGGGGCACGGACGTCCTGAGGTGCCACGCCCAAGGGACAACGCCTTCGGCCTCACCCACCGCCCGTCAGGAACTCCCCCAGTACTGCCGCGAGTTCGGCCGGTGCGTCCTCCTGCACCAGATGGCCCGCGCCTTCGATGAGGTGGAGGCGGGCGCCGGGGATACGGGAGGCCAGGTCGTGGCCCTTCGTGGGCGGGATCCAGGTGTCCTGGGTGCCCCAGCAGATCAGGGTCGGGAGGGCGAGTTCGCCGTAGTGGCCCTGGATCTCGTCCGTGAAGCGCTGGTCGTTCTGCGCGATCTGGCGGTAGAAGGCCGGGCGGCCGGCGTCCGTGCACCAGGGTTCGACCAGCCGGTCGAGGACGGCCGGGTGGAGGCCGGGGTGGCTGGCGGAGGAGACGTACTCCCGTACCAGCGCGCGGTGGAGGTCCGGCGGCAGCTGGGCGAACACGTCGGGGTGGGCGCCCAGCAGCCGGTACGTGGGCGAGCCCCAGGGAGCGAGCGCCACCGGGTCGACGAGGGCCAGCCGCGCGTAGGGGGCGCCGTGCAGGAGATGCGCGCGCAGGGCGACACAGCCGCCGAAGTCGTGCGCGACCACGGCCGGCCGGGCTTCCTCCGTGGCCAGGTCCCAGTGGGCGAGCAGCTCCACGAAGACGCGGGCCTGGGCGGCGAGCGAGACGTCCTGGCCGGTCCGCTGCTCCGAGGCGCCGTAGCCCGGCATGTCCCAGACGAACACCCGGTGCCGGGTGGCCAGGGCCCGTGCCACGCCCCGCCAGACGTAGGAGGAGAAGGGCGTCCCGTGGAGCAGGACCACCGCCGGGGCGTGCGGCCGCGGGTCCCCGAGGGCGGCCCAGCGCACCTCGTCGCCCGTTGCGGTGCGGAACGTCCGGTCCAGATGCCACTGCCAGCGTGTCATGACCGTCAGGCTAGTGACTCCTTACAGGGGTGTCGAGGGGGTTTGGGCGGGCCGGCCCATGGGTCACCCGGGAGAGGCGGGCGGTGGGCCGCCCCCGGCATTCCGGCGTACGGCGCTCCCGCGCGCTGCGCATGCGCCCCCGGAGCCCAGCGCGCCGGCTCGTAGAATCGTGCGCACCATGGTTTACCTCGACCACGCCGCCACCACCCCGATGCTCCCGGAGGCGGTGCAGGCGATGACCGCCCAGCTGACCGTCACCGGCAACGCGTCCTCGCTGCACGCCGCCGGCCGGCGGGCCCGGCGTACCGTCGAGGAGGCGCGCGAGTCCCTCGCCGTCTCCCTCGGCGCCCGCCCGAGCGAGATCGTCTTCACCGCGGGCGGCACCGAGGCCGACAACCTCGCGGTCAAGGGCCTGTACTGGGCCCGGCGGGCCGCCGACCCGGCCCGTACCCGCCTCCTGGCCAGCCCCGTGGAGCACCATGCGGTGCTCGACGCCGTGGAGTGGCTCGCCGAGCAGGAAGGTGCCCGCGTCGAGTGGCTGCCGGTCGACAGCTACGGGCGGGTGCACGCCGAGGCGCTGCGTACGGCCATCGCCCGCAACCCCGCCGATGTCGCGCTCGCCACCGTCATGTGGGCCAACAACGAGATCGGCACCGTCCAGCCGGTGCGCGAACTGGCCGAGGTCGCCGCGGAGTTCGGCATTCCGCTGCATGCCGACGCGGTGCAGGCCGTCGGCCAGCTGGAGGTCGACTTCGCCGCCTCCGGTCTCGCCGCGATGACGGTCTCCAGCCACAAGATCGGCGGACCGTACGGGATCGGCGCGCTGCTGCTGGGCCGTGAGTACGCCCCGGTGCCGGTGCTGCACGGCGGCGGACAGGAACGGCACGTCCGCTCCGGCACCCTCGACACCCCGGCCATCGCCGCCTTCGCCGCCGCCGGCCGGCACGCCGTCGCCCACCGCGCGGACTTCGCCCGCGACATCGGCGCGCTCCGCGACGACCTGGTCAAGGCCGTCCGGGCCGCCGCGCCGGACGCCGTCCTCGGCGGCGACCCGGACCCCGCCGGCCGCCTCCCCGCCAACGCGCACTTCTCCTTCCCCGGCTGCGAGGGCGATTCCCTCCTGCTCCTCCTGGACGCCCAGGGCATCGCCTGCTCCACGGGCTCCGCCTGCACCGCCGGCGTCGCCCAGCCCAGCCATGTCCTGCTGGCCACCGGCATGTCCCCGGACCTCGCCCGCGGCACCCTGCGGTTCTCCCTGGGGCACACCTCCACCGCGGAGGACGTGGCAGCACTGGCGGAGGCCATCGGCCCGGTCGTGGAGCGGGCGCGGAGCGCGGGGCTGAGCTGAGGGGCCTCGCGCCCGTCGCGCGTCGCCCGTCGTCCGGCGCGCGCCCTCAGGTCTTCCGTACGGGCGGGCTCTCCCGCGCCCGTACGGGCTTGCGCAGCTCGGCCCGTACGAGCCGCAGATAGCGGTCCCAGTCCCAGTGCGGCCCCGGATCGGTGTGATCCGTCCCCGGCACCTCCACATGCCCGACGAGGTGCTCCCGGTCGGCGGGGAAGCCGTAGCGCCGGCATATCCCGGCCGTCAGCCGCGCCGACGACGCGTACATGGCATCCGTGAACGACTCCGGCCGGTCCACGAAGCCCTCGTGCTCGATCCCGATGCTCCGCTCGTTGTAGCCGCGGTTGCCCGCGTGGAAGGCCACGTCCAGCTCGCGGATCATCTGGGCGACATGTCCGTCCTTGCGGACGACGTAGTGCGCGCCGGCCTCGTGCTCCGGGTCCTGGAAGACGTCCAGGGCGGTCGCATAGCTGCCCTGGACGACATGGATGACCACCCGGTCGATCACGTAATCCGCCGGCCGGTCCGCCCGCCGGTAGTTCGCCGGGGACGCCGCGACCCACTGCGCGCCCCGATGGTCGACCGCGCCGGGCGTGCGCGGCTTGTCGTTCCCCGGCAGCCGCCACCACAAGTGGGCCAGCCCCTCGCGCCCCGCGAACGCCGCCGCCCCGGCTGCCACCACCCCGCCGCCCCCGACCCACAGGGCCCGCCGCCGCGTGATCCCGGCCGGGGCCGCCCGGCCGCCGTCCTTTTCCCCGTCCCTCTTCCCCATGCGCTGCATAACGCTTTCGGCCCTGTCGGCGGTTCCGTCTACTCTGGACTGGCTATGACTGATGACGCACCCCGCCGCCTCCGTGTGCTCGCCGCCATGTCCGGCGGCGTCGACTCCGCCGTTGCCGCCGCCCGCGCCGCCGAGGCCGGCCATGACGTGACCGGCGTGCATCTCGCGCTCTCCGAGAACCCGAAGTCGTTCCGCACCGGCGCCCGCGGCTGCTGCACGATCGAGGATTCCCACGACGCCCGCCGTGCCGCCGACGTCATCGGCATCCCCTTCTACGTCTGGGACCTCGCCGAACGCTTCCGCGCGGACGTCGTCGACGACTTCATCGCGGAGTACGAGGCCGGGCGCACCCCGAACCCCTGCCTGCGCTGCAACGAGAAGATCAAGTTCGCCGCGCTCCTGGACAAGGCGCTGGCCCTGGGCTTCGACGCCGTCTGCACCGGCCACTACGCCACGGTCGTGCTGCGCGAGGACGGCACCCGCGAGCTGCACCGCGCCTCCGATATGGCCAAGGACCAGTCGTACGTCCTCGGTGTCCTCGACGACCGCCAGCTCGCGCACGCCATGTTCCCGCTCGGCGACACCCTCACCACCAAGGCCGAGATCCGCGAAGAGGCCGCCCGCCGAGGTCTGTTCGTCGCCAAGAAGCCGGACAGCCACGACATCTGCTTCATCGCCGACGGCGACACCCAGGGCTTCCTGGCCAAGCGGCTCGGCACGGCCCCCGGCGACATCGTCGACGAGTCCGGCAACCGCCTCGGTTCGCACGAGGGCGCGTACGGCTTCACCATCGGCCAGCGCAAGGGCCTGCGCATCGGCCACCCGGCCCCCGACGGCAAGCCGCGCTATGTCCTCGACATCTCCCCGGTCGACAACACCGTCACCGTCGGCCCCGCCGCCTCGCTCGACGTCATGGCGCTGACCGCGATCCGCCCCCGCTGGTGCGGCCGCCCCCCGACGGCCGGCCCCGCGACGTACACGGCCCAGCTCCGTGCCCACGGCGGCGAGACCGAGGTCACCGCCGAGCTGATCGGCGACGCCGAGCTCCAGGTGTCCTTCACCGAGCCGGTCCGCGGAGTGGCCCCCGGCCAGGCGATCGTGCTCTACGACGGCACCCGCGTGGTCGGCTCGGCCACCATCGCCACCACGGAGCGAGCGGCGCGCGCGGAGGCGTAGCCGCCCTCCCGGAGGTGCTCCGGGGAGGCGCGGCGTACCACGGGCGTCGCGTCGATCTGACAAATGTCATGGCAATCCCAGGACAGCTGAAACTGTTGCCGGCCACGGCTGTGCCCGAAGCTGAAGGCACTGCAAGAAGCAGCAGTTCACCGCAACTTGGGGGAGTACGCCGTGCGCCGGAAGCAGTCCGTGGCCGAGTCCGCAGCCGAGGGGGAGCGCGGCAATCCGCTGGCGAGCTTCGTGCCGCTGATCGTGGACGCGGGGATCCCGATGGCCTCGTACTACCTCCTCAGCGACGGCTTCGGCTTCAGCACGGTGGCCGCACTGGGCTGGAGCAGCGTGGTGCCGGCGCTGCGCACGGTGTGGGGGCTGGTCAGCAGCCGCAGTGTGAACGGCCTGGCGCTGCTGATGCTGGTCGTCAATGTGGCCGGTCTGGCGCTGAGCGCGGTGGCCGGTGATCCACGGCTGATGATGGCCAAGGACAGCGGGGTGAGCAGCGTGGTCGGGATCGCGATCCTGCTCTCCGTGCGGACCAGGCGGCCGCTGATGACGGCAGGGCTCAAACCGTGGGTCACCAAGGGGAGCGCGGCCGGTGACGCCGCCTGGGACCGGCTCATGGCCGGCTCGGAGCGGTTCCGGCGGGCCGAGCGGCGGTTCTCGGCGATATGGGGGACGGCCCTGCTGACCGAGTGCGTGGTCAAGGTCATCGGCGCCTACACCGTGCCGGTGGACACCATGGTCTGGCTGGGCACGGTGCTGACGGTGGTGGCCATCCTGGCGGCCATGGTCATCGCGGGGGGCGGCTGCGCCGAGCCGATGGAGAAGATGATCGCCGCCGAGGTCGCGGCCGGAGCCGAGCGCGCCGCTGACGTGGACGGGGCGGACGGGGGCAGCGTGCCGGTCGGGGCTGCGGCCGGGGCGGCGGCGGGGGCAGCCGCTGGGGTCGCGAGCTGAGGAGGGGCGGCGGGGGCGCGGAAGGGCCGGTGGTGGGGGGAGCCGGGCGGGTGGGCCGGGTGGGGCGGACCAGGAGATGGGCGCGTGGGGGCGGGCCAGGGATGGGGCGCCTGGGGCGGGCCAAGACCGCTGGTCAACTGTGAGCTCCCGCACAGCGGGCGGTGCGGACGGCCGGTGCGCGCGAGCCGCCGGCGGTGCGCTGACCTGCGGGCATGCGGCGGGGGAGGGTGGGCCGGGGGACTCGGGCGATTGCGTACGTGAACGACGTGTCGTATATCCCACAGTCGATCGGCGGGGTGCCTCCAAATAGGGTCGGGAAAGCGACGGGACGTCAGCGGCTGTCGGGGCGAGAAATGGTGACGATAAGGACTGACAAGGAGTTGTAGACCTTGTGAGGACTCGTCAGGGTCCGGACCGCAGGCGGCCTTTCCGCGGCCACGAAAGGGAACGGAAGTCATGTCGACTGTTCAATCTCAGGTCAAGCCCGGCGTTCATTCGGCCGGGCCGGCATCCCTGTACGCCGAGCTGGTCCGGCGAAACCCTGGGGAGCCCGAATTCCATCAGGCGGCACTTGAGGTGCTGGAGACGCTGGCCCCGGTGCTGGCGGCCCGCCCGGAGTTCGCCGAGGCGAAGATCCTGGAGCGGATCTGCGAGCCGGAGCGGCAGATCATGTTCCGGGTCCCCTGGCAGGACGATTCCGGGGCGATTCACGTCAACCGCGGTTTCCGGGTGGAATTCAACAGTGCCCTCGGCCCGTACAAGGGCGGTCTGCGTTTCCACTCGTCCGTGAATCTGGGGATCGTCAAGTTCCTCGGCTTCGAACAAATCTTCAAGAATTCCCTTACCGGGCTCAGCATCGGTGGCGGTAAGGGCGGCAGCGATTTCGATCCGCACGGCAAGTCGGACGCCGAAGTCATGCGATTCTGTCAGTCGTTCATGACGGAGCTGCACCGTCATCTCGGCGAGCACACGGACGTACCGGCCGGCGATATCGGCGTCGGCGGCCGCGAGATCGGCTACCTCTTCGGCCAGTACCGGCGGATCACCAATCGCTGGGAGGCCGGGGTGCTCACCGGCAAGGGGCTGTCCTGGGGCGGCTCCAAGGCCCGTACGGAGGCCACTGGATACGGCAATGTGCTCTTCACCCAGGAGATGCTCAAGCAGCGTGGCGAGGAGCTGGACGGGCAGCAGGTGGTGGTCTCCGGGTCCGGCAATGTCGCGATCTACACCATCGAGAAGGCCCAGGCGCTCGGCGCCAACGTGCTGACCTGCTCGGACTCCGGCGGCTATGTCGTCGATGAGAAGGGCATCGACCTGGCCCTGCTGCGGCAGATCAAGGAGGTCGAGCGCGGCCGGATCAGTGCGTACGCCGAGCGGCGCGGGGTGTCGGCCACCTACGTACCCGGTGGGCGGGTGTGGGATGTCGCGTGCGAGGTGGCGCTGCCGTCGGCGACCCAGAACGAGCTGGACGCGGACGCCGCCCGGATCCTGATCCGCAACGGCGTCAAGGCGGTCTCCGAGGGCGCCAACATGCCGACCACGCCGGAGGCGGTGACGCTCCTCAAGTCGGCCGGTGTGGCGTTCGGCCCCGGCAAGGCCGCCAACGCGGGCGGGGTGGCGACCAGCGCGCTGGAGATGCGGCAGAACTCCGCGCGTGAGGCATGGGCCTTCGAACGCACGGAGGGCGAGCTCGCGGCCATCATGCGCGGGATCCACCACCGCTGCTACGAGACCGCGGAGCGCTTCGGGCAGCCGGGCGACTATGTCGCGGGCGCCAACATCGCCGGCTTCGAGCGAGTCGCGGAGGCGATGCTGGATCAGGGCTTGATCTGATCCGGGGCGGGGGTGGGGGTGGACGGGCTCGCGCTTGCTCCCCCCCACCCCCGAACCCACCCCCGCCCCCTCCCCCCGAAGGGGGAGGAGGGGGAGGGGGCGGGGGAGAGCCTTCCGGGACCTTTGCCCAGAGCTTCGGCCCCCACCCTCGGCCCCGAGCTCCGCCCCCAAGCCCCAGCCCCCACACCACCCCCACCCCTCACCACCCCCTCGCTCGTAAAGTGACCGCATGAATATCTGCGTCTTCTGCTCCGCCGCCGATCTCGACGACCGCTATGTCGCCGCTGCCCGTGAGTTCGCCGAGCTGATCGGCCGGGGTGGGCATGCGTTGGTCTGGGGCGGTTCGGACACCGGCCTGATGAAGGTCATGGCCGACGGGGTGCACGAGGCCGGCGGCAAGCTGATCGGCGTTTCCGTGGAGTTCCTGGCGCACAAGGCGCACAAGGGCGCCGATGAGATGGTCGTCACCAAGGACCTCGCCGAGCGGAAGGCGCAGATGCTGGTGCGCGCCGACGCCGTCGTCATCATGGTCGGCGGTACGGGCACCCTCGACGAGGCCACCGAGATCCTGGAGCTGCGCAAGCACGGGATGCACAGCAAGCCGGTGGTGCTGCTCAACACCGCTGGTTTCTACGACGGGTTGAAGCAGCAGTTCCAGCGGATGGAGGCGGAGGGCTTTCTGCCGCTTCCGCTCACCGACCTGGTCTTCTTCGCGGAGGACGGCGTCGGCACGCTCGCCTACCTGGAGGAGAAGGCGGGCATCCAGGGCTGAGCCGCCGCCCCCCGCGTCCGGCCGTCCCGCTCGTTAGGATCGGGCCCATGGGTACGCACTTGATCACGGGCGCAGGGTCGGGCATCGGAGCGGCGGTCGCACGGCGGCTCGCGGACCGCGGGGAGGACCTGTGGCTGCTGGCGCGCAACGCGGTCCGGGCGAAGGAGCTGGCCGCGCAGTTCCCCGGCGCCCGTACGCTCGTCGGTGATCTCGCCAACCCCGAGAAGCTGTCCTGGGCCTTCGGTCAGCAGCCGCTGCCGGACCGGATCGACTCCCTCGTGCACAGCGCGGGCGTGATCGAGCTGGGCGCGGTCGCCGATCTGCCGGCCAAGTCCTGGCAGCGGCAGCTCGCCGCCAACCTGGTCGCGCCCGCCGAACTCACCCGGCTGCTGCTCCCGCTGGTTCGGGCCGCCCAGGGGCACGTCGTCTTCGTGAACTCCGGGGCCGGGCTGAGCGCGCGTGCCCAGTGGGGTGCGTACGCGGCGACCAAGCACGGCCTGAAGGCGCTGGCCGACTCGCTGCGGGCGGAGGAGCACGACAACGGGGTCCGGGTCACGTCGGTCTATCCGGGGCGTACGGCCACGCCGATGCAGGAGAGCACCCACCGGCAGGAGGGCAAGGAGTACGACCCGGCCCGCTGGATCGACCCGGAGTCGGTCGCGACGGCCATTCTCACGGCCATCGATCTGCCGCGGGACGCGGAGATCAACGATGTGTCGGTGCGGCCCGGCCGCTGAGGTCCGGGGCCGCCCCGTCGGCGGTTGTCCACAGCTTTTGTCCGCGCACCGCTGCTTTCCGCCACGGCGACGTACGCTGCATGAGTGACCATAGAAGCGAAGGCGACCGCGGCGGGGTGCGGGTTCCGGGAGATCCGGGGGCTCGTGACGGAGCTGAGCCGACGGCTCGACGCGCATCAGCGCAGCCGGGTCGCCGAGCTCGATCTGACGCCGACGCAGGCCAAGGCGCTGGAGGAGCTCGGCGAGCCGAAGACGGCGCGGGAGCTGGCCGCGGTGCTCTGCTGTGAGCCGCCGAATGTCACCTATGTCATCTCCAAGCTGGAGAAGCAGGGCATGGTCGTGCGCCGGCCGCATCCTCTGGACGGGCGCGCCAAGCAGCTCGTACTCACCGAGGCGGGGCGGGAGTTGCGGCTCGATCTGCTGCGGCGGATGGGGACCGCCTCGCCGCTCGATCATCTTTCGCACGAGGAGCGGGCCGCGTTGCGCGAGGACCTGCTGAGGGCGCTGGGGCGCGGCGACTGACCGCTCGCGGGGGCTTGTCGCGCCGCTGCCGGGGCCTCGGGATGTGCACAACGCACCCCGGGCTCCGGCGTTTTCGTATGCGTGCTTCGTATGCGGACTTCGTATGCGTTCAGTAAAGTTATAGCTGTAACCATTGTCGCCAGGGATGGCTACAGCTTTAACTAAATCCATGATCAGTGAGAAGGCCGCGCCGCACGGGCCGGCGCGTGAGGACGGGACGATCACCCCGGGCCGGGGCCGGTTACAGGAGCAGGGCCGGCCGCCGGGTCAAGTACAGGGCCAGAGCAAGGACCGGACATCACCGCCCCGCCGGTCGCGCGACGGTGTCCAACTCCTCGTCCTGGCCCTCGGGTTCGTGATGGCGAGCCTGGACACCGGCATCATGAACGTCGCCGCGAACGATCTGCGGGCCCGGCTCGGACTGACCATGTCCGGCCTCACCTGGGTCGTCGACGGCTATGTCCTCGCCTTCGCCGCGTTGCTGCTGCTCGCCGGCTCGCTGGCGAAGCGGTTCGGCGCCCGCCGGATCTATCTCGTCGGGCTCGCCGTGTTCACCGCCGCGTCCCTGCTGGGCGCCGTCGCGCCGAACGGTGCCGTCCTGGTGGCGGCCCGCTTCGTCCAGGGGGCGGGCGCGGCGCTCTTCATGCCCAGCTCGCTGTCGCTGCTGATGCACGCGTTCCCCGAACCGGCGCGCCGGGCGAAGATCCTGGGCATCTGGTCGGCGGTGGTCTCCACCTCCGTGGGGCTGGCGCCGACCCTCGGCGGCGTACTGGTCGGCACGCTCGGCTGGCGCAGCATCTTCGTCGTCAACCTCCCCGTCGGGCTGGCCGGCCTGCTGCTGACCCGGCGGGTGATCGCGGCGGTCCCGGCCCGCCGTTCGGCGCTCGGCGGCAGTGGCCATGTCCTGGGGCTGCTGGCCCTGGGGGCGTTGAGTTACGCGCTCATCGAGGGGCCCGGAAGGGGCTGGTCCGCGCCGTACGTCCTGGGGGCGTTCGCGGTCGCGGCGGTCGCGCTGGCCGGCTTCCTCGTCCGTGAACGGGCCGCCCGCACCCCGGTCCTGCCGGTCTCGCTGTTCGCCGACCGCGGTTTCACGGCGGCCAATGTGGTGGGCTTCCTCTTCAACTTCGCCTTCTATGGGGCGCTGTTCGTCCTCGGCCTCTTCCTACAGGGTGCGCGCGGGGCGAGTCCGGTGACGGCGGGGCTCCAGATGCTCCCCGCCGTGCTGGTCCTCCCGTTCGGCAACATGCTCTACGCCCGGTTCGGGCCGCGGGTCGGCGACCGGACCGCGCTCACCGCCTCGCTGGCGCTCTCCACCGCGGGCTACGTCCTGCTGTTCCTGATCCTCGCGCCCGGCCTGCCGTACTGGGTGCTCGCGGTGGTGCTCGCGGCCGCCAACCTGGGCAGCGGGGTCAGCTCCCCGGCGCTGACCGGGGTCCTGATGGCGGCCGCCGGCCGGGAGCACGCCGATATCGGCAGCGCGACCCTCAACGCCAACCGCCAGATCGGCTCTCTGGTGGGGATCGCCGGTATGGGCGCGGTGCTGACGGGGGCGGGCGGCGGCTACCAGGGCGCGGCCCATGCCTTCGCCCTGACGGCGGTCGCGCTGGCGGTCGCGGTCGTGGCCGGCCGGACGGGCCTACGCACCCGGACCTGAGCGCCGTCCACGGCCCGGCGTGCGGGACGTACCCGGACCGGTGGGGCGGGGCGTACGCACCGGAGCGTGCCCGCCGTACGCATCCGGGCGGGAGGTACCCACCGGCGCGTGACCGCCCTACGCATCCGGGCGGGGCGGCCCTCGGCGGCGGGGGCCGTCCCGGGCGCGCACACCTGGCGCACCCGGCTCCGCACACCGGCGCATACCCTTCCTGGGTGAGCGAGAACAGCACGCAGAAGTGGACCGCGGGCGCGGCGACCGGGATCGGATCGATGCCGGGCGGTGACGCGCGGGAAGCGGCCAAGACCGTCACCGGATCGCTGGAGACCTTCCCGTATCTGCCGGAGCTCCCGGCCCGGGGGCCCGGCGCCGACATGATCGGCCGGACCCTCGGGATGCTGGTCGAGGTCTACGGCCATGTGGAGCCCAGTGGCTGGCGGATCAGTGACCGGCCCGGACGGGACACCCGGCGGGCCCACTCCTGGCTCGGGGAGGATCTCGACGCCCTGGAGGAGTTCACCCAGGACTACGAGGGTCCGCTGAAGGTCTCCGCGGTCGGCCCGTGGACCCTGGCCGCCGCCCTGGAGCTGCGCAACGGCGAGGCGGCCCTCGGTGACCCCGGGGCCTGCCGGGATCTTGCGGCGTCCCTGGCGGAGGGGCTGCGCGGGCATCTCGCGGACGTACGGCGGCGGATCCCGGGCGCGCGGGTCGTGCTCCAGCTCGACGAGCCGTCGTTGACGGCGGTGCTCCAGGGCCGGGTGAAGACGGCGAGCGGCTACCGCACCCACCGGGCGGTGGACCGGGCGGTCGTCGAGGGCGCGCTGCGTGATCTTGTCGGGGTGGCGGAGGGCGGCCCCGTGGTCGTCCACTCGTGCGCGCCCGAGGTGCCCTTCGGGCTGCTGCGGCGGTCCGGCGTCGCGGGCGTCTCGTTCGATTTCTCGCTGCTCACCGAGCGTGAGGAGGAGGCGATCGGGGAGGCCGTCGAGGGCGGTACGACGCTGTTCGCAGGCGTGGTGCCGGGCGTGGACGGCCGATTGTCAGACCCTGCCGGTAGCGTCATGGGTGTCAGGACGCTGTGGCGCAGGCTGGGGCTGGCGCCGGGGACTCTCAGCGAGTCCGTGGTGATCACTCCGTCGTGCGGACTGGCGGGCGCTTCGCCCGCTTATGCCCGCTCTGCTCTCGCCCACTGTGTCCGGGCGGCGAGATCACTCGCAGACAACCCTGAGTGACCGCACTCAAGGACCACGGGAGGACAAGACGGTGGCTGGCGAACAGCACGCAGCGGAATCCGAGGTGCCCGCAGCGGCGCGGGAGAAGCACGCGCGGCTCGCTGAGCAGATCGAGGAGCATCGCTTCCGGTATTACGTGAAGGATGCCCCGGTCATCAGTGACGCGGAGTTCGACAAGCTGCTGCGCTCCCTGGAGGCCCTGGAGGACGAGCACCCCGAGCTGCGCACCCCCGATTCCCCGACCCAGAAGGTCGCCGGGGCCTATGCCACGGAGTTCACCGAGGTCGAGCACCGCGAACGGATGCTCTCGCTCGACAACGCCTTCGACGACGAGGAGTTGGCGGGCTGGGCCGAGCGGATCGCCGGCGAGCTGGGCGGCGACCCCAAGAGCGCGAAGTACCACTTCCTGTGCGAGCTGAAGGTCGACGGTCTCGCCGTCAACCTCACCTACGAGCAGGGCCGGCTGACCCGCGCCGCCACCCGCGGCGACGGCCGTACGGGCGAGGACATCACCCCCAACGTCCGTACGATCGCCGAGATCCCGCACCGCCTGAAGGGCGACACGATCCCGGACCTGGTCGAGGTGCGCGGGGAGGTCTTCTTCCCGATGGAGAAGTTCCTCGCGCTCAACGAGCGGCTGGTGGCCGACGGCAAGCCGCCGTTCGCCAACCCCCGTAACGCCGCGGCCGGTTCGCTGCGCCAGAAGGACCCCAAGATCACCGCCAGCCGCCCGCTGCACATGGTCGTCCACGGCCTCGGTGCCCGCCACGGCCTGGAGATCGACCGGCTGTCGGAGGCGTACGACCTGCTCAAGGAGTGGGGCCTGCCGACCGCCACGCACAACAGGGTGGTCGACTCCCTGGCGGACGTGCGGGAGTTCATCGGCCATTACGGCGACGCCGAGACCCGCCGTACGGCCGTTGAGCACGAGATCGACGGCGTGGTCGTCAAGCTGGACGAGATCCGGCTCCAGGGGCGGCTGGGCTCGACCTCGCGGGCGCCGCGCTGGGCGATCGCCTGGAAGTACCCGCCGGAGGAGGTCAACACCAAGCTGGTCGACATCCGCGTCGGCGTCGGCCGGACGGGCCGGGTCACGCCGTATGCCGTGGTCGAGCCGGTGACGGTGGCCGGCTCCGAGGTGGAGTTCGCCACCCTGCACAACCAGGACGTGGTCAAGGCCAAGGGCGTGTTCATCGGGGACACCGTCGTCATCCGCAAGGCCGGCGACGTCATCCCGGAGATCCTCGGCCCGGTCGTCGAGCTGCGGGACGGCAGCGAGCGGGAGTTCGTGATGCCCGCCGAGTGCCCCGAGTGCGGGACGGCGCTCCAGCCCGCCAAGGAAGGCGATATCGACCTGCGGTGCCCCAACGCCCGCGCCTGCCCCGCCCAGATCCGTGAGCGGCTGTTCTACCTCGCCGGCCGCAAGTGTCTGGACATCGAGAACTTCGGCTATGTCGCGGCGACGGCACTCAGCCAGCCGCTGGAGCCCGCGGAGCCGCCGCTGAAGGACGAGGGCGATCTTTTCGGCCTTTCCATCGAACAGCTGCTGCCCATCAAGTCGTATGTCCTCGACCCCGATTCCGGTCTGCCCAAGCGCGACCCGAAGACCGGCGAGGAGAAGGTCGTCACCTTCTTCGCCAACCAGAAGGGCGAGCCGAAGAAGAACGCCCTGGCCATGCTGGAGAACATCCAGGCGGCCAAGCAGCGCCCGCTGGCCCGGATCATCACCGGTCTGTCGATCCGGCACGTGGGCCCGGTGGCGGCCGAGGCACTGGCCCGGGAGTTCCGCTCGATCGACCGCATCCGGGAGGCGGACGAGACGGAGCTGGCCGCCGTCGACGGTGTCGGGGGCACCATCGCCGCCTCGCTGAAGCAGTGGTTCGCCGTGGACTGGCACCAGCAGATCATCGAGAGCTGGCGGGCCGCGGGCGTCCGAATGGAGGAGGAGCAAACGGGTGATGAGGGCCCGCGGCCACTCGAAGGCGTCACCGTCGTGGTAACGGGCACACTTCAGTCACACACCAGAGATGGCGCGAAAGAGGCCCTCCAGAACCTCGGAGCGAAGGTGACCGGTTCCGTTTCGAAGAAGACCGGATTCGTAGTGGTGGGCGACAACCCTGGTTCGAAGTACGACAAGGCCATGCAGTTGAAGGTCCCCGTGTTGGACGATGATGGCTTCGCGGTGCTGCTGGAGCAGGGTCCTGACGCAGCGCGAGACGTAGCTGTCACTCCACCTGAGGAGGAGTGAGGTGTCACCTCATCGGCGCATACCAGATTGATCCGCGACGCCGGGTCGCATTCGGGCAACCGTCGTGGATGGCTGCCCGTCGCGGCCTTCCGCGGCCTACTGTTGAGGAGTGCGCCTGCCGTGGCGCGGGCACAGCCGGCTGTGAGAGGGATCGGAATGAAACCGACCGACAGCGCCGCTCCGGCGTCGCGGCTCCGGCGGCTCGTCGTGCCCGCGCTGCCCGCGACCATCGTCACCGTGGCGGGCCTCGCGCTCGCCACGGGCGTCATCGTGACCCTCGGCGAAGGTGACGCTCTGTTCCCCGGCCGGGCCGTGGGCTGGTCGCTGGCGATCCTCACCGGCATCATCGTCGGCCACCTGGTCGCCCTCGGCCGGGACCGCTGGTGGGGCGGCACGGGCTCCGGCGCCGCCCTCGCCCTCGCCGTCCTGCTGCTCTACGGCTGGATGCCCGCCGTCCTCGTCAGCCTCTCCGTGGTCCTCCTGGTCGGTGCCGCCCGGCGGCACCGCTGGCGACAGGCCGTGGTGCACGGCGCCGTGGACATCCTCGGCCTCGGCACCGCGGCGCTCGCCCTCACCGCCTTCGGTGTGGCCTCCAGCGTCCGCGACCCCTGGGCCCCGTCGTCCTGGAACCTCGCCGTCCTCCCCGAGGTCGTCGTCACCGCCGCCGGCTACCTCCTCGTCAGCCGCGGCCTGCTCTGGGTCAGCCTCACCCCCCGCACCGGCCAGCTGCCCGCCATCCCCCGAACGGCCGTGGTCCGCCAGGCGCTCGTCGGCATCGCACTCCTCGGCATCTCCCCGCTGATCGCCGTCTGCGCCGTCCACGCCCCCCTGCTGCTGCCGCTGTTCGCGGTCCCGCTGATCGCGCTGGACTCCACGCTCTGGATAGCCCGCGCCCGTGCCGAGGAGCAGCTGCGCGACCCGCTCACCGGCCTGCCCAACCGCCAGTGGCTGCTGGAGCGCACCTGGACCGCCCTGGACGACGCCGAGCGCGTCGGCGCCCGCTCGGCGCTGGTCCTCATCGACCTGGACCGCTTCCGCTCCGTCAACGACACCCTCGGCCACCTCGCCGGCGACCGTCTGCTGCTCCAGATCGCCGACCGCCTGCGGCACGCCCTCCCGCGCGGCGCCGAGGCGGCCCGGCTCGGCGGTGACGAGTTCGCCGTCCTGCTGCCCACCACCGACTCCCTCACCAGCTCCCAGCGGGCGGCCCGCCATCTCGTCGCCGCCCTCGGCTCCCCGCTGGACCTCGACGGACTGACCCTCGTACTCGAAGCCAGCGCGGGGGTCGCCGTCTTCCCCGACCACGCCCTCGACGCCGAGGGGCTGCTGCGCCGCGCCGATGTGGCGATGTACCAGGCCAAGCGCGACCGCAGCGGTGTCGAGCTCTACGAGGCCAAGCGGGACGGCAACACCCCCGACCGGCTCGGCCTGTTGGGCGATCTGCGCCGCGCCCTGGACGCCGGCGACGTCGAGCTGCACTACCAGCCCAAGGTCGGCTTCGACGGGCATGTCGCCGGGCTGGAGGCGCTGGTCCGCTGGGTGCACCCGGACCGCGGCCGGGTGCCACCGGACGAGTTCATCGCCATCGCCGAGTCCTCCGGGCTGATGCCCCGGCTGACGGAGTACGTGCTCGAGACCGCGCTCGCCCAGGTGGCGCGCTGGCGCGCGATGGGACTGGAGGTGCCGGTCGCCGTCAACGTCTCCCCGCGCGATGTGCACTCGCCGGGCTTCGCCGGCGCCGTCGCCGCGCGGCTGGCCCGGCACCGCGTCCCACCCGGCGCCCTCCAGCTGGAGATAACCGAGCATGTCCTCCTGGAGGACCCGCAGCGGGCCGCCGACACCCTCGCCGGGCTCACCGCGCACGGCGTCAAGATGTCCCTCGACGACTTCGGGACCGGCTACTCCTCCCTCGTCCATCTCAGGCGCCTCCCGGTCAGCGAGCTCAAGATCGACCGCTCGTTCGTGGCCCGGCTGGCCGTCGACACCGAGGACGCGGAGATCGTCCGCTGCACCCTCGACCTCGCCCACTCCCTCGGCCTCCTGGTCGTCGCGGAGGGCGTCGAGGACGACGAGACCTGGGAGCGGCTGCGTGACCTCGGCTGCGACGCCGTACAGGGCTGGCTGGTGGCCGCGGCGATGCCACCGGACGAAACCACGGCCTGGCTGAGAGCCCGCGGCGAGCGCGGCTGGCAGCGCGAATCGGAGACGGCCGCCCTGGCGGCGGAGAAGGCCGCCGAGCGCCCTTCGGGACAGGTCCTGAACTGACCCGGCCACCGGCCGTCCCTTGTCCCCGCTCCGAAGAAAACCCCGTGGAAGCCCTCCCGGAGGCTGCGGCCCCGCCCGCGGCGCCGGTTCACGGTGAGAAGGCCACCGATCCCGGCGGCGGCGAGCGTGACGTCGGCGTGCCTGAGGCGACCGATGCCGGGGCCGATGCCGCCGGGGCCGGCGATGCCAGGGCCGGTGATCCCCCCGGCCAGGTACCTGAGGCGATCGACCCCCCGGCCGATGATCCCCCCGGCGGCCCGTCGCCCGGCGACCACTGACCGCCCGCCGCGCGCCGGGCCCCGACCATTGCGGCCGCCGCGCGACAGGCCCCCGCCCGCCGCACGACGGGCCACCGGCCGCCGCGCGACGGCCCACCGGCGGGCCCGACGCCCGCCGGAAAGCCCCCGCGCAATTCCCATGCAGGTACGCAAGGGGAATGCGAATAGGATTGGGCCCGCATATACAGCCAAGAACACTCCGAGAACCAGCAGAGGATCGCTGCATGCCTGGCATCACGCGCGAGGAGGTCGCCCACCTCGCCCGGCTGGCACGTCTGGAGCTGAAGGCCGAAGAGCTCGACCACTTCGCCGGACAGCTCGACGACATCATCGGCGCGGTCGCCCGCGTCTCCGAGGTCGCCGATCAAGACGTACCGCCGACCTCCCACCCGCTGCCCCTGACCAACGTGATGCGGCCGGACGAGGTCCGTCCGTCGCTGACCCCCGAGCAGGCGCTCTCCGGCGCCCCGGCCCAGGAGCAGCAGCGTTTCAAGGTGCCGCAGATCCTGGGGGAGGAGTGACCGACATGGCAGACCTGATCAAGCTCACCGCCGCCGAGATCGCGGCGAAGATCGCCGCCGGTGAGGTCACCGCCGTCGAGGTGACCGAGGCCCATCTGGCCCGCATCGAGGCCGTCGACGAGAAGGTGCACGCCTTCCTGCACGTCGACCGCGAGGGCGCGCTCGCCCAGGCCCGTGCCGTGGACGAGAAGAAGGCCCGCGGCGAGAAGCTCGGCCCGCTGGCCGGTGTTCCGCTCGCGCTCAAGGACATCTTCACGACGGAGGGCATTCCCACCACCGTCGGCTCGAAGATCCTCGAAGGCTGGCTCCCGCCGTACGACGCCACGCTCACCAAGAAGCTCAAGGCCGCCGACGTCGTCATCCTCGGCAAGACCAACATGGACGAGTTCGCCATGGGGTCGTCGACGGAGAACAGCGCCTACGGGCCGACCGGCAACCCCTGGGACCTGACCAAGATCCCCGGCGGCTCCGGCGGCGGCTCCAGCGCCGCCCTCGCCTCCTACGAGGCCCCGCTCGCCATCGGCACGGACACCGGCGGTTCCATCCGCCAGCCCGCGTCCGTCACCGGCACGGTCGGCGTCAAGCCCACCTACGGCGGTGTCTCCCGCTACGGCATGGTGGCCTTCTCCAGCTCCCTGGACCAGGGCGGCCCCTGCGCCCGTACGGTCCTGGACGCGGCGCTGCTCCACGAGGTCATCGCCGGGCACGACCCGCTGGACTCCACCTCCATCGACGCCCCGGTCCCGCCGGTCGTCGAGGCGGCCCGCAACGGCAGCGTCGCGGGCATGCGCGTCGGTGTCGTCAAGCAGTTCCGCGGCGAGGGCTACCAGGCCGGGGTCATCCAGCGCTTCGACGAGTCGGTCGCGCTGATGAAGGAGCTGGGCGCCGAGATCGTCGAGCTGGACTGCCCGTCCTTCGACCTCGCGCTGTCCGCGTACTACCTCATCGCGCCCTCGGAGTGCTCCTCCAACCTGGCCCGCTTCGACGCCATGCGGTACGGCCTGCGGGTCGGCGACGACGGCACCAAGTCCGCCGAGGACGTCACCGCCCTGACCCGTGAGGCCGGCTTCGGTCCCGAGGTCAAGCGCCGGATCATGCTCGGTACGTACGCGCTCAGCTCCGGCTACTACGACGCGTACTACGGCTCCGCCCAGAAGGTGCGGACGCTGATCACCCGCGACTTCGAGAAGGCATTCGAACAGGTCGACGTGATCGTTTCGCCGACCACGCCGACCACCGCCTTCCCGATCGGCGAGCGCGCCGACGACCCGATGGCGATGTACCTCGCCGACCTGTGCACGATCCCCACCAACCTGGCAGGCAACGCGGCCATGTCGCTGCCCTGCGGTCTGGCTCCCGAGGACGGGCTGCCGGTGGGCCTTCAGATCATCGCTCCTGCCATGGCCGACGACCGGCTCTACAAGGTCGGTGCCGCGGTCGAGGCCGCGTTCACCGCCAAGTGGGGCCACCCGCTGCTCGAGGAGGCACCTGCACTGTGACCGCCATGACCAAGAAGGCCAAGAACTTCAAGAAGTCCAAGTCCGGTCTGTACCTGTCGATCGGCAGCACCGCGTTCGGCGCCATCAGCGTCGCCAAGCAGGCCAAGCTGGCCCGCAAGGAGAACGACACGCTCCGCCTGATCGACGCCGCCGTTTCGGCCGCGGCGATCGTCACCGGCCTGGCGATCCTCTACCGCGAACTGAAGCGCCTGGGCGACGACGACGTCCTGCTGGGCTGAGAGGGAAAGTTTCACCGTGACTGTCACTGACCTGGTGTCGTACGAGGACGCCCTCGCGACGTACGACCCCGTCATGGGCCTGGAGGTCCATGTCGAGCTCGGCACCAACACCAAGATGTTCTGCGGGTGTTCCACGGCTCTCGGCGCGGACGCCAACTCGCAGACCTGCCCGACCTGCCTGGGCATGCCCGGCTCGCTGCCGGTCGTCAACGCGACCGGAGTCGAGTCCGCGATCAAGATCGGCCTGGCGCTGAACTGCTCCATCGCCGAATGGTGCCGCTTCGCCCGGAAGAACTACTTCTATCCGGACATGCCGAAGAACTTCCAGACCTCCCAGTACGACGAGCCGATCGCCTTCGACGGCTACCTCGACGTACAGCTGGAGGACGGGGAGATCTTCCGGGTGCACATCGAGCGCGCCCACATGGAGGAGGACACCGGCAAGTCCACCCACATCGGCGGTGCCACCGGCCGTATCCACGGCGCCCGGCACTCGCTCCTGGACTACAACCGCGCCGGTATCCCGCTCATCGAGATCGTCACCAAGCCCATCGAGGGCGCGGGCGAGCGGGCCCCCGAGGTCGCCAAGGCGTACGTCGCCGAGCTGCGCGAGCTCATCAAGGCGCTCGGCGTCTCCGAGGCCCGGATGGAACAGGGCCAGATGCGCTGTGACGTGAACCTCTCGCTGCGCCCCAACGGCACCGAGAAGTTCGGTACGCGTTCGGAGACCAAGAACGTCAACTCCCTGCGCTCCGTGGAGCGGGCGGCCCGTTACGAGATCCAGCGCCATGCCGCGGTGCTGTCCTCGGGCGGCACGATCGTCCAGGAGACCCGGCACTTCCACGAGGAGGACGGCTCCACCACGGCCGGCCGCATCAAGGAAGAGGCCGAGGACTACCGCTACTTCCCCGAGCCGGACCTGGTGCCGGTGGCCCCCTCCCGTGAGTGGGTCGAGGAACTGCGGGCGACACTCCCCGAGCTGCCGCGGGTCCGCCGCAACCGCCTCCGCGAGGAGTGGGGGATCAGCGAGCACGACATGCAGTCGATCCTCAACGCGGGCGCGGTCGACCTGATCACCGCCACCGTCGACGCCGGCGCGGACTCCGCCTCGGCCCGTAAGTGGTGGATGGGCGAGCTGGCCCGCCGCGCCAACGAGGACGGCGTGGACCTGGCCGCCCTGCCGATCACCCCCGAGCAGGTCGCCCGGGTCACCGCGCTGGTCGCCGACGGCTCCCTCAACGACAAGCTGGCCCGCCAGACCATCGAGGGTGTGCTGGCCGGCGAGGGCGACCCGGACACCGTCGTCGAGAAGCGCGGCCTCAAGGTCGTCTCCGACGAGGGCGCCCTGGGCACCGCCGTCGACGAGGCGATCGCCGCCAACGCCGCCATCGCCGACAAGATCCGCGGTGGCAAGGTGGCCGCGGCCGGCGCCCTGGTCGGTGCGGTCATGAAGGCCACCCGGGGCCAGGCGGACGCGGCCCGCGTCCGCGAACTGATCCTGGAGAAGCTGGGCGTCGAAGGCTGACGCGCCGCTTCGTGCACGACGGTGAGCGGCCGTCCTTCCCGGGCACTCCTCGGGGAGGGCGGCCGCTTTCTGCTCACGGCCGGCGAACACGGCTGGCGAACACGGCTGGCGAACACGGCCGGCGAAAACGGCAGACGAGAACGGCAGGCCAGAACGGCCGACTGCCCGCCCTGCGGCGCCCCGCCGGGCGGCGTTCACTCCGCGAAGAGCCGGCCACCGCCGAAGACCGCGACCAGCAACGCGGCACCGGCGGTGAGACCGACCCTGTTTCGAGATCCTTCCCCGGGTACGGGGCGTCCGGGCATCCGGGGCACCGGGCGCCGGTGAGTGTGCGTGGCGGGAACGGAATGGGATGCCACGGCTGGATGCTGTAACGGGATGTCGGGCAACGTCCCCTGGACAGTGGAGGAATGATGTCGCAACACGCTCTCGTTTCCCGGATCGGCCGGGTCGGGGTCTGGCACGGCGGGCTCGGGCGGGTGCCGGCGGCCGCGGCGCGGCGGGCGGCGGGCGAGATCGAGCAACTGGGTTTTGGGGCGCTGTGGTTCGGTGAGACACCGGGCACCGAGTCGATGAGCCAGGCGGCTCTGCTGCTGGCCGCGACGGCGCGGATCACGGTCGCGACCGGCATCGCCAACATCTGGGTACGGGACGCCTCCGCCACGCACACCGCCGCCCAGACCCTGGCCGAGGCGTACGAGGGACGTTTCCTGCTCGGCCTGGGGGCCAGCCACGCCCCGCTCGTGGCCGCGCGCGGCCACAGTTTCGCCAGGCCGCTGGCGGCCATGGGCGAGTATCTCGACGCGATGGACGCGGCGCCGTACGCCGGCCCGGTGGCCGACCCGCCGCCCACCCGGGTGCTGGCGGCGCTCGGCCCGAAGATGCTGGAGCTGGCGCGCGACCGGGCGGCCGGTGCGCACCCGTACTTCGTCCCGCCCGAGCACACCGCCCGCGCCCGCGAGACCCTCGGCCCCGGCCCGCTGCTCGCCCCCGAACAGGCCGTACTCCTGGAGTCCGACCCCGCGACGGCCCGCTCCCTGGCCCGCACCCACCACACCGGCCTCTACCTGCAACTGCCGAACTACACCGCCAACCTGCGCCGGCTCGGCTTCGGGGACGAGGACTTCGCCGACGGCGGCAGCGACCGGCTGGTGGACGCGATCGTGGCCTGGGGCGACGTGGACGCCATCCAGCGGCGGATCGCCGAGCACCACGACGCCGGAGCGGACCATGTCGCCCTCCAGCCGATCGCACCGGACGGCGACCTCGGCCTGGATCAACTGCGCGAGCTGGCCCCGGCGTTGCCGGCTTCCTGAGCCGGACGGCGGACGGCGGACGGCGGAGGGTGGAGGGGCGGCGGACAGGGCGGCGGAACCTGACGGCGGAGGGGGCGGCGCATTCCCGGCGCGGCCCGACGGTCGTCGTCCCCTCCGGCCCGGCTCAGTGGCCCAGACGTTCCAGGGCGGCGAGCGGGTAGCGTTCCCCCGCTACGGCGCCGTCGGGTACGGCCGCTCGGAGCAGGGCCAGCTGCTCCGCGCTCAGCTCGGTCCCGGCCGCCGCCGCGTTCTCCTCCAGGTACGTACGGCGCTTGGTGCCGGGGATCGGCACGATGTCCTCGCCCTGGCCGAGCAGCCAGGCGAGGACGGCCTGGGCCGGGGTGCAGCCGAAGGACTCGGCGGTGGTCCGCACGGCCCGGACGAGGCGCAGATTGCGGTCGATGTTCTCCTCGGCGAACCGCGGCCACCGCCGTCGGGCGTCCTCGGCGGTGAGATCGTCCCGTGCGGCCAGCGCGCCGGTCAGCATGCCGCGTCCGAGCGGCGAGTACGCCACGATGCCGATGCCCAGCTCCCGGCAGGTCGCCAGCATCTCGCCCTCCACGACCTCGCGGGTGAAGAGAGAGTACTCCAGCTGTACGGCGCTGATGGGGTGGACGGCGTGCGCCCGGCGCAGTGTCTGCGGGCTGACCTCACTGAGGCCGAGGTGGCGTACGGCACCGTCGGCGACGAGCTCCGCCATCGCGCCGACCGTCTCCTCGATGGGGAGGGCCGGGTCGCGGCGGTGCAGGTAGTAGAGGTCGATACGGTCCGTGCCGAGGCGGCGCAGCGAGGCGTGACATGCCTCGCGCACCCAGGCGGCGGAGGAGTCGACCGCGTTCACCCGCCCGGTGGCGGCGTCGTGCCGCAGCCCGAACTTGGTCGCGAGGACGAGCCCGTCCCGCAGCGAGGCCGTACGGCTGTGCAGCCAGCGGCCGAGGAACTCCTCGTTGGCGCCCCGCCCGTAGGCGTCCGCGGTGTCGAGCAGGGTGATGCCGAGCTCGGCCGCGCGGTCGAGGGTACGGAGCGACTCGGCGTCGTCCGGGACGCCGTACGAGGCCGACATCCCCATACAGCCGAGGCCGAGGGGGGAGACGGCGGGTCCGTTCGTGCCCAGCTGCCGGAGCTTCATCGTCACGTCCGCTCCCGTCAGTTGGCGACGTCGGCCAGAAACGCGGACCAGGCGGCGCTGCTCAGGGTGAGTATGGGGCCGCCGGGGTTCTTGGAGTCGCGGATGTGGATGGCGGAGGGACAGGCGGAGACTTCGAGGCAGTCGCCGCCCTCATCGCTGCTGTGGCTGGACTTGCGCCAGGCGTAGGCGACTTCGAGGCAGTCGCCGCCTTGGCTGCCGCTGTAGCTCGACTTGAACCAAGTGAGTGCGTCGGTGACGTACGAGGAAGCTTCGCTGGTCATAACTCTCCTAGCAAGTCGTCCAGCAGACCCTTGCTTTCATTGGGCGAGTAGGCTTGCGAGCGCAGCATCCCATATTTCTGCTGGAGGGTACTGACCTGATCGGGGTCCTCGATGAGGTACCTGACCAACTGCCCCTCGATGTAAGCCAAGTGCTCGTGTTCAGGCGTCTCCAGCAGGATCATCGGCCCATCGAGACCAGCGTGGTTTCCGCGCTTCGTTGGCATGATCTGTAGGCCGAGAATGGGAAGTTCAGCGCACTGCCGCAGATGACGAATCTGCTCACGGAGCACGTCCGGCCCGCCGACCGGCCGATGCAGAATTACTTCCTCCAGGATGAAGTTGAGCATTGGACGTGGCTTCTTGCGTTCCAGCAGCTTCTGCCGATCGATTCGTGTGGCGATCCAGTCCGCGGCCTCGTCCGGGTCGGGCGGTGGATAGAGAGAGTCGACGACCTCCCGTGCGTACGCTTCGGTCTGCAACAGCCCCGGAACCACCTGGTTCTGATACGACAGCAGCGTCAGCGCCGCCTCCTCATGCTCCACCAAGTCCTGTACGAACGCGGGCAGCTTCTCCCGCTCCGGGACCTTCGCCACCGCGACCGCCAACGCGCCCTTGGTGTCGAGGATTTCGTCCAGGGTCTCGGCCAGGTCGAGCTTGAGTGGTCGGCGGCCCTGCTCGATGGAGCCGATGGTGTCCTCGTGGAGTCCCACCCGCTCGGCCAGTTCGGGCTGGGTGATGCGGGCGGCCCGGCGGAAATGACTCAGCTGGGCGCCGATGACGTGCCAGGAAGTGATTTTCTTCGGTTTGTTCGCCTTGTTCGCCTGGTGCATGCGCTCTGCCTTCCCCTCCCAGTGACGGCATGACACAGCCAGAAGTCGTACAGCGGATCTGTACGACCTGACACTGTGGTCCAGCATAGTTACGCACTGTGACAGTGGCGCCATGCAAAAGGAGATCCAGACGCTCTGTGCCCGTACGGTGCGCTACCGGCGGGAGCGCCGATCCGTGCCGCTGGCCAGGGAGTTCGCCCATAACGCGCTCGTCGAATGGGACCTGGAAGGCCGGGCGGACGAGGTGCTGCTGTGCGTCAGTGAACTGGCCACCAATGCCCTGCTGCACGGTGTTCCGCCCGGTCGTGAGTACCGGTTGCGGCTGTTGCTGGGTGAGGACGGGCTGCTGCGGGTCGAGGTGCACGACAGCGGGGGCGGGGAGCCGCGGGTTCCGGTGCGGGACGGCGCGGCGGAAGAGGAGTGCGGGCGGGGGCTGTTGCTGGTGTCCGCGCTCGCGGACAAGTGGGGGGTGGGGGAGCGTGCTCCGGGCAAGATCGTGTGGTGCGAGTGGTGGCCGGAATACGTGGGCGGCCCCCGTTGACCGGGCC
The DNA here is from genome assembly GCF_042724075.1 of Streptomyces sp. NPDC127097. Classification (NCBI taxonomy): domain Bacteria; kingdom Bacillati; phylum Actinomycetota; class Actinomycetes; order Kitasatosporales; family Streptomycetaceae; genus Streptomyces; species Streptomyces sp. NPDC127097. The sequence continues at coordinate 94,533 of NZ_JBHXFI010000008.1, forward strand.
GGGGCCTGCCGGAGCGGGTCAGTGGCAGCCCATGGTGGCGGCGGCCTTGGTGAGCACGGCGCGCTTGATCGCCGCGTACTGGGCGTCCGAACCCTCGGAGATCACATGGACATACCTGCGCTCGCGGCCGCCGGCGCAGGCCAGTTCCGTGGCGGCGTCGCGGTCGAAGCGGAGGTCGTCGGCCGTCAGGTGCAACGGCTTGCCGGGCCGCACGGGTATCCGGGCCCGGACGCCGGTCGGTGAGAAGGCGTCCAGGGTCGACCGGTCACGCAGTACGAGTGCCGAGAAGAGCCCCAGGTCGAGCTCGTCGTCGCCCGCGCCGAGCGCCGTGCACCGGCTGACCGGGTCGTCGGTGAAGCCGCCGAGCTGGGAGACCTTTCCGCCGGCCCACTTCCGTACGGTCCTGGCGTCCGCCACGTCGCACGGGGTCTCTCCCCGGGTGAGGTCCACCGGCCGGACCGTGGGCCAGTCGAAGCGCTCGGGCGCGGGGAAGGGCTTGCCGCCGCACCGGGCTATCTGGGCGTTGCCGACGGCGAGCAGGGCCCGGGCGGCGAGGTCCTGGGCGGCGCGCCGGTCGGTCAGCGCGCCGGGGACGTTGACGTTCACCAGCTTGTCACGGCACTGCGGCAGATGGAGCCAGCCGTCCGTGCGGTCACGGTTCGTTTTGATCATGCCGGGCAGGCCGTGGCGGATCGGGACGGTGCCGAGCCCCCACCACAGAGAGGTCTTGAGGGGCGTCTTGATCACGGTGGTGCGGAACTTCCAGTCGCCCCGCTCCACCGTGCACAGCGGGTCGCCCCAGTGGTCCTTCTCCTCCGTGACCTCCCAGGACGCATCGCCCGGTGCCGCCTTCGTCAGCAGCGAGCGGTCGAGGGAGCCCCAGCACGCCCGGTCCGGCAGGGCGCCGCTCCAGGGCCACGTGCCGTTGACCGTGGCCCAGGCGGCGAGGAGCAGTGCGGCCATGGCCAGGGCGACCGCGGCCCAGAGCCGCCCGCGGCGCGGCGCGCCGGGTCCCGCGTTCGCCGGACGTTCGATTTCCCCCATGCCATGGAACCTAAGAGGTGATCCTTCGACGCCGCAACCGTCTGTGGATAACCCGGAGTTGTCACCACGCTGCCTATCGCCGGTCATGGCGCTCCGCTAACGTCCCGGTCGCACCGGCTCAATGGGCCGAACGCAGACCATTGAGCGGTCCGTGGTGGTCGTGACTGTCGACTGGGAGGTCGGGCGTGGCACCGGAGATATCTCGTAGACGCGTACTGGGAGTTGGCGCGGCCGCGACGGGCGCGGCGATGGCCGGGTCGCTGCTGCCACCGTCGTTGCAGCAGGCGCTGGCGGACGACGCGGCCCGGCCGGGCCGGGGCGGCGGCGGGCTCGCGGAGATCGAGCACGTCGTCGTGCTGATGCAGGAGAACCGGTCCTTCGACCACTACTTCGGCACGCTGCGCGGGGTACGCGGCTACGCGGACCGCAATGCGATCGAACTGCCCGGCGGACGGAGCGTCTTCGAGCAGCCGGGGCCGCTGGGCCTCGGCACCGTGCTGCCCTTCTCGGTGCGCGAGGCGGCCGCCGCGCAGAAGAAGGACCGGCAGTACATCGGCGCGCTGGACCACAGCTGGTTCGGCGGGGCGGTGGCGTGGAACGGCGGCTGGATGAACGGCTGGGTCACCGCCAAGACAGCCGCCACCATGGCGCACTACGACCGGCAGGACGTCCCGCTGCACTACGAGCTCGCGGACACCTTCACCGTCTGCGACGCCTACCACTCCTCGATCCACTCCTCGACCAGCCCCAACCGCAACCACCTGGTGAGCGGCTGGACGGGCTACGAGCCCAACGGGAAGCGGGCGGTCGGCAACGACGCCTATGAGGAGGAGACCCACTCCGGCTACACCTGGACCACCTACGCCGAGCGGCTGGAGAAGGCCGGCCGCAGCTGGCGCGTCTACCAGGAGTGGGACAACTTCACCGACAACAACCTGGAGTTCTACGCGCGCTTCAAGGCGGTCGCGAGGAAGGCCCTGGCCAAGGTGGACGGGGTGCGGACCATGACCGCCTTCTACATGACGCTGGCGGGCGCCGACGAGGCCGGGCGCAAGCGGCTCACGGGGCTCCTGGAGGAGGGCGTCAAGGGGCTGAGCCGCGCGGAGCGGAGCCTGTTCGAGCGGGCGCTGCGACGGGGCGAGCCGGACACCCTGGCGACCGCGTTCGCCGCGGATGTGGCGAGCGGCAAGCTGCCCGAGGTGTCCTACCTCGTGCCGTCCGCCGCGGACTCCGAGCACCCCGGCTCCTCCTCGCCGGTCGAGAGCGCCACCCTCGTCTACAAGGTGCTGGACGCGCTCGGCCGGAACCCGGACGTCTGGCGGCGCACCGCGCTCTTCCTGACCTACGACGAGAACGACGGGTTCTTCGATCATGTGCCGCCCCCGGTGCCGCCCGCCGGGACCGACGGGGAATTCTGGGACGGCCGGCCGACCGGACTGGGTATCCGGGTGCCGATGCTCGTCATCTCGCCGTGGACGGTCGGCGGCTACGCCTGCTCCCAGGTCTTCGACCACACCTCGATCACCCGCTTCCTGGAGCGCTGGACGGGAATCGAGGAGCCCAACATCAGCGCCTGGCGGCGCACCGTCTGCGGCGATCTGACCGCCGCCTTCGACTTCTCCCGTGGGCGCCGGCAGCCGGCGGTGCGGCAACCCGGCGCGATCCCGGCGTTCAGCGGGCGCTGGGCGCCGCAGCCGCCGGCCCGGCAGGCGCTGCCGCAGCAGGAGCGCGGCGCCCGGCCGGCCAGGGCGCTGCCCTACCAGCCGGACGCCGACGGCGGCTTCGATCCGGGCGCCGCGGTCTTCCGGATGGCCGTCCGCAACACCGGCCGGGCCTCCGTCCCTCTGGCGCTCTATCCGTACGCCAAGGAATTCGGTGCGCCGCAGCACCGGGACGTCCAGGGGAAGGCGCGGTGGGAGGTGCCGGTGAAGGACGGCAGGTACCGCTTCACGGTGACCGGGCCGAACGGCTTCCGGCGGGAATTCGCCGGCACCGGGCAGGGCGCCGCCGCGGCCGTCAAGATCAGCACCCGGATCGACGCCGGGCGGCAGGAGCTCCACCTGACCGTCACCAACCCCGGCCACACCGAGCTGACCTGCACCCTCACGCCGCTGGCCTACACGGACACCGCGCCGCGCACGGTCAAGGTGAAGGCCGGCCGCAGCCGCACCGTCGGGTACCCCGCCGCGGCCGCGCACGGCTGGTACGACCTCGGCCTCACGGTCGCCGAGGACCGGTCCTTCCACCGCCGGCTCATGGGGCATGTCGAGAACGGCAAGGAGTCGGTCACCGGCTGATCCGCGGTATACGGGGCGGGGCGGAGTTCCCTGGGGAGGAGTTCCTATCCCCGCCTCTTTGTGGGGAAGTCCACAAAGAGGTCAAAGGATCTTTTCCGGCTGACATCCTGCCCCAGGGGTGGACCGGGTGCTTCCGCTTTCGCGGTGCGACGGCCCGCCCCGTCCCCGTACATCCGCGTTCGGCACCGCCCGCCCCCGGGAGATATCGACGCTCAACCCGGGAAGCAGACGAGGTCCGTGACCGCTCTGGCTCGGTGGTGTCTCCGGCGCCGCATCGTGGTGATCGTGCTCTGGCTCGCCGCCTTCGCGGGGGTCGCCGTCGCGGCGGGGGTGACAGGGGCCGCGTACTCGAACAACTACGAGGTGCCCGGGACCGAATCCGGGCAGGCGACCGCCCGGATGGCGAAGGCATTCCCGGACCGCTCCGGGGACGGCGACACCGTCGTATGGCACACGGACTCCGGAACGGTGCGCTCCGGCGCCGTAGTGAAGACGATGCGGCACACCCTCAAGGAGATCGCCGGGCTTCCGGGCGTCTCCGAGGTGCAGGGCCCCTACGGCAAACACGGCGCGGGCAGTACCGGTGCGCGGCAGATCAGCAAGGACGGGCACACCGCCTATGCGTCCGTGATCTTCGACCGGCCCATCGACGAACTGGACGTCGCCCAGGTCCGGAAGGTCGTCGACACCGCGCAGCAGGCGTCCGGCCGGGGCCTCCAGGTCGAGCTGGGCGGCGCCGGGATCGCGCTGACCGAGGCACCGCGCGCCCAACTGGCGGAGATCATCGGGCTGGGCGCCGCCGCCGTCGTGCTCTTCCTCGCCTTCGGCTCGCTCGCCGCGACCTTCCTGCCGATCATCACCGCGCTCGCCGCCGTCGGCACCGCCTCGGCCGGCATCACCCTGCTCAGCCACGCCATGACCGTCGCCGACTTCGCCCCGATGCTCGGCATGCTGATCGGGCTCGGCGTCGGCATCGACTACGCGCTGTTCATCGTCACCCGGCACCGTAAGGGACTGCGGGCGGGCCTGCCGGTAGAGGAGGCCGCCACCCGGGCCGTCGCGGTATCCGGGCGCGCGGTCGTCTTCGCCGGTGCCACGGTCTGTATCGCGCTGCTGGGCATGCTGATCCTGCGGCTGAGCTTCCTCAACGGCGTCGCCCTCGCCGCCTCGCTCACCGTCGTCCTGACCGTGGCCGCCGCCGTCACCCTGCTGCCGGCGCTGCTCGGGCTGATCGGGACGCGGGCGCTGAGCCGTCGCGAGCGGCGCCGGCTGGCCGAGCACGGACCGCGGCCCGAGCGGCCCACCGGGATCGCCGCCCGTTGGTCCGGCTTCGTCGAGCGGCACCCGAAACTGCTGGGCACCGTCGCGGCGGCCGTCATGCTCGTCCTGGCACTGCCGACCTTCGGCCTCCATCTGGGCACCTCCGACCAGGGCAACAACCCGGCCACCTCGACCACCCGCAAGGCGTACGACCTGCTCGCGGGCGACGGCCACGGGAGCGGCTTCGGCCCCGGCTTCAACGGGCCGCTGACGCTCGTCGGCACCCTGGACGGCGCCAAGGACCGGATCGCGTTCTCGGACCTGCCGGACCGGCTGCGGGACACCCCCGGCGTCGCCCAGGTCAGCCCTCCCACGTTCGACGGCAACCACAGCACCGGCGTGATCACCGTCGTACCCACCACCTCACCGCAGTCCCGGCAGACCTCCGACCTGGTGGAGCGTCTGCGGACGGAGGTGCTGCCGGAGGCCGGGGGCACGAGCACGCTGCGCGTACAGGTCGGCGGGATCACCGCGAGCTACGACGACTTCGCGTCCGTCATCGTCGGCAAGCTGCCGCTCTTCATCGGCGTCGTGATCGCGCTGGGCTCGGTCCTGCTGCTGCTCGCCTTCCGCAGCATCGGCATCCCGCTCAAGGCCGCGCTGATGAACGTCGCCGCCGTGGCCTCGTCCTTCGGGATCGTGGTCGCGGTCTTCCAGTGGGGCTGGGGCAGCGAACTGCTGGGGCTGGGCAGCGCCGGCCCGGTCGAACCCTTCCTGCCGGTCATCATGGTGTCGGTGCTCTTCGGGCTCTCCATGGACTACCAGGTTTTCCTGGTCTCCCGGATGTACGAGGAGTGGCAGCTGACGCACAACAACCGGCGGGCGGTACGGGTCGGCCTCGCCGAGACCAGCCGCGTGATCAACTCGGCGGCGGTCATCATGATCGCGGTGTTCGGGGCCTTCGTCCTCAGCGGCGACCGGATCATCGCGATGTTCGGCATCGGCCTGGCCGGCGCCGTCGCCCTGGACGCGTTCGTGCTGCGTACGCTGCTGGTGCCCGCCCTGATGCATCTGCTGGGCGGCGCCAACTGGTGGCTGCCGTCCTGGCTCGACCGGTGGCTGCCCCGGATCAGCATCGAGCCGCCGCCGGAGCCGGGCGGGGTGCGGCTGCCCGGTCCCCAGGACGGGGAGAAACCGCTGGTGGGGGTGTAGCCACCGGCCCTCGGACCGCCCTCGGACCGGCCCCGGACCGCCCCCGGGCGCGGCCCCCGCGGTCGGCGTGTCGCCGCCCGCCGTGCGCTCGGCGCCGCGGTTCTCATCCGACTCTCAGACGGGACGCCTACGGTCGCGCCCATGGGTACCAGGACGACCGAGAAGAAGACCGACGACGAGAAGACCGTGCCGGCGCAGACCGCCACGGAGACAGCCGAGATTCCGGAGGCCACCGAGGCCGAGGCGGCCGGCAAGGCCGCCGCCAAGGCCGACGAGCAGGCCGATGACAACGCCGCCCTCGCCGCGCAGGACGAGGCCAGTGACCTCGGCGCGGACGACGGCACCGACGAGCCGGACCACGGCCCGGACACCGTGCCCGTCGCGACCTCCACCGGGATCGCCGCCGGCGCCGGTGCCGTCGTCGCCGCGGGGCTCGGCCTCGCGTCCGTCACCGGCACCTGGCTCGGTACGACGCTGGCCGAGCGGGCGAACCTGATGGGGCAGATCAAGCTCCAGTCGGGCAAGGCCAGCGACCAGATCGCCGCCGTCTACGGCGCCTCGTGGCACACCAACGCCCTGGTCAACGGAGTCTTCGCGCTCCTGGCCGTGATCGCCGCCGCAGTGGCGCTGACCCGCAGCCGCGCCACTTGGGTGCGGGCCGTCGCCTTCGGCGGACTGGCGCTGGGCGTGCTGGGGATCCTGATCTCCGCGGGGATGTACCTCGACCTGTTCGGCAGCATGCCGACGGTGCCCAAGGCCCCGGCGGGCGGCCCGGCCGGTCCGTAGGCCACCGAAACCGACATCCCTCGAAGACCCACCGGTCCGTCCGGTGGGTCTTCGCCGTTGGCGGGGGCGCGGTGGCCCTGCCGGGCCCCGCCAACGGCGAGTCGACGGCGGCTGCCGCGCGTCATCCACAAATCGCGTAAGTCGATTGAGCCCGCGAGGTCACTCTTCTAACATGGGTAACTACCCTGTGTAGATCATGAGTTGGCCGGAAGGCCACCAGTCGGCCGATGAGGTGAGATCCGCGAACAACTCCGTCGAACCCTCCTCGTTCCCGGACGATGCGGGAGCGGACTACTTCATCCGCGAGTACCGCACCGCCGTGAACCCCGCCCGGCGCGACCTCCTGGAGAACAAGCCGCCGCTGCTCATCCTCGCTACATCGGCGGAATCCCCGGAGTCCCACACCCACCGCGTCCTCGAAGCGCTGCGCTGGGCGCTCGGCCCCGAGCACAAGCGCGTTCCGCACACCGTGCTGTACGCCGAGGGCGACGTGCCGCTGCTGACCGTCCAGGCGGGCGCGGGCCTCGGGTTCGACATCCCCCGGCGCTCGACCCCCGACCGGTTCCCCCACTTCTGGCTGATGGCGGATGTCGTCGCGCAGATCCAGGAGAGGCGTCCGGGCGGCGGCGGCCTCGGGGCGCGGAAGTTACGCGACCACGTCTACCGCCAGCGGGCCGAACGGGGCGGACTCCCCGGCCTGTTGTGGCACATGGGCGGCACGGACACCGCGCCCATCGGCGGTGTGCGCGGCTTCTTCGTCGGACTCGTGTGGCACTCGCTCACCCGGACCCTGCCCCGGTGGATCTGGGCCCGGCGGCAGAACCGCCGGCTCGTCAGGTCCAAGCGGAGCGGCTGGCTCGGCAAACACCTCAACGCGACCGCCGGCGGGGCGCCGGTGTTCGAACTCCTCGACCAGGTAGGGGCCCGCCAGTCGCCCCGGCTGAGCCTGGAGCCCAGCCACCCGCGCCACAAGGAGGGCCTCGCCGCCCTCGAACTCCTCCTGCTGCGCGCCCTGCTGGAGGACCTGCGCAAACCCGCCGTCGGACGGCTGCTGCCCAAGCGCCGCCGCCGGGTGGCCCGCCCCGTGCTGCTGGTGGAGATCCCGCCGGAGGGCGCCCCGGGGGCCGACGCGGCGGAGCGGTTCCTGCGCGCGTTCCACACCTTGCAGGCCGGGCTGGACGGGCCCGGCCCGCTCGTCATCGCGGTTGGCCACCCCTCCGGCTCCCTGCAAGCCGATCTGGGCGTGGAGCGCACCAACCTCCGCCGGGCGAGCAGCCTGCTCCACTCCAGCAACCCGCGGCCGGTCGTGGTGCCTCTGGAGGACGAGCCCTTCGAGCGCCCCGGACTCCAGATTCCCCCGGTGCAGCCGCGGAAGTTCACGATGGGCTGGCGCGCCGTGACCGCTGTCGAACTGGCCGCGCTGACCACGGTCCTGGTGGGTGGCGCCCTCGCACCCGCTTTCTGGGAAACGCCGCCGGACACCCGGTGCGTGGGCGGGGACCGGCCGGCCGCGGCCGGCAGCCAGACCGAGCGCGTCGAGGTCAGGCCGACGAAGTGGTACCAGGATGCGCTGGCCCGGATCGACAGGCAGAACGGGGAGGCCGAGAAGTACGCCAAGGACCGCGCGGTGCGCACCGTCGTGCTCTTCGAATCGGCCCCTCCGACGAGTGCCGACGACACCATCTTCGACGGGTCCATCCCCGAACTGCGCGGGGTCGGCATGTGGCAGCAGCGGCTGATCGAGGACGCCGCCTCGGACTCCTCCCGGGTACCGCTGCGGGTGGAAGTGCGGCAGGCCGGTGCGGGCTTCCACGGCGCCGTCCGCGCCGTGCGTGACCTCATCCAGCAGGTCGAGCAGGAGGACTCCGGAGAGGAGTACGAGCGGATCGTCGGCGTCCTGGGCTTCGCGCAGAGCACCAAGGAGACCCAGGAGGCCGTGAAGGAACTGGGCAGGATCGGCATGCCGGTGGTCGGCACGACCGCGACGGCGGACGAGATGCAACAGAGCGATTCCTACTGGCCCTTCACCCCGGCCAACAGCACGGAAGCCGGCATCGAGGCCGCCTTCGCGGCCCATTCCCCCCTCGTGGCGAAGCAGGGGCAGACGGACCCGCATGCGCCGGTGGAATGCGTTCCCGCCGGGCACGCGGTGATCGTACGGACCCCCGACGACCTCTACAGCGAGAGCCTCGCCGACAAGTTCCAGCAAGCCTTCAAGGGGGGTGAGACGGTCATCAGCTTCCGCCAGGACTCACAGCCCTTCGTCTCGCAAGCGGGTACGCAGAAGGCGACCACGGCCGACCAGCTCGTCGGCCAGGTGTGCCAGGCCCTGAAGGCCGAACCGGACACCGCCGTCTTCTGGACCGCACGGGCGAAGGACTTCACGGCCTTCATCAGGGCCATGGACACCAACGGGACCTGCATCGAGAACGATCTCACCGTGCTCGGCGGCAATGAGCTGACGAATGTGGCGCTCACCGGCCAGTTCGCCGACAAGGACTGGCTCCGGCTCTACCACTCCGCGCACCGCCTCCCCGAGGAGGACCACCGCGCCAGCGCGAAGACCAAGGAGTTCGTGCGCCAGTACAACGGGCAGTATCCGCAGGACCCCTGGCGGCAGGACGGGCACTCCGCGGTCTCCTACGACGCGTTCCACGTCCTCTCCAGGGCGGTGGACAACGCGGGCAGCACCGTGCGGCGGGAATCCGTGCTGACCGCCCTGAGGAACAACATCACCTTCGACGGTGCCACCGGGTTCATCAGCTTCTCCGAGTTCAGCAGTGGCCCCCCGAAGCGGAAGACCCTGGTGATCCTCCGGCAGTCGGACGGCGAACCCACGGCGGTGGTCGCCTGCGGTGCCTACAGCCAGAAGGCGGCAAAGGAGAAGCACCAGGGGGCGCCCTGCGTCGACTGAGGGTGCTCACGGCGGGAATCCGGGGTCGCTACGGCCTCCGGGCCCCGTCCCTACGCTCCCCGGGCCCCCTCCCTAGGCACCCCTCCGTCCGCCGCTGCCGCTTCCTAAGGACCGCCCGGGCACGTAGATCGGGAACTCTCCCGATGTGGCCGACCCCCCTTGGAGACGAGGCTGGAGCCACTCGACGAACCGCGTCGGGGCACCACCTCACCACCATCAGGGGAGACACCATGTTCCACTCCGAGCTGGAGCTGCGGATCCGCTACGAAGAGCTGCGCCGCCGGGCCGACCGGCAGCGCCTGGAGCGCGAGGCGACCGAGGCCGGGCGTGCCGGGCGCCGCGGCGCCGCCCGCTCCGGGGCCGACGAACCCGGGGGGCGGGTGAGCATCTGGGGCCGGCGGGCGCGGATCCGCCGCGCCACCGCCTGACCGCGAGGCCCCCGTGCCACCCCCCACGCCGGCCCCGCGGCCGGCCCGGCCACCGCACGCCCGGCCCCAGGTGCTCGCCGCACCGGGCCGGGCGTTCCGCGTACCGGATCACTCCCTGCCCTTGCGCGTGCCCGGCCACTCCCTCCGCGCAGCGAAACCCACTGCCGGATTGTCAGACCCCTGTGCGATGCTCAGCGGCGTGCAGACCAGGTCCGTCAGTCCCGTGTTCGTCGGCCGAGCGGCCGAACTCGCCGTGTTGGAAGGCGCGCTCGACCGCATCGCGGCGTCCGGCGAGCCCCAGGCCCTGCTGATCGGGGGCGAGGCAGGGGTCGGAAAGACCCGTCTCATCGAGGAGTTCGCCGAGTCCGCGCGCGCCCGGGGCGCGCTGGTCGCGCTCGGCGGCTGCATCGAGATCGGCTCCGAAGGTCTGCCCTTCGCCCCGTTCTCCGCGATCCTGCACACCCTCAACTGGCATCTGCGCGACGAGCTGGCCGCCGCCGTCGCCGGACAGGAGGGCGAACTCTCCCGCATCCTGCCCGAATTGGGGGAGACCCCGGGCGAGGCCCATGACGAGGAGATCGGCCGCGCCCGCCTCTTCGAGCTGACCGCCCGCCTCCTGGAGCGGCTCGCCGCCCACCGCACCCTCGTCCTCGTCATCGAGGACCTCCACTGGGCCGACCGCTCCACCCGCGAACTGCTCGCCTACCTCCTGAGGGCGCTGCACGACGCCAACGTCCTCCTGGTGGCCACCTACCGCTCGGACGACATCCACCGCCGCCACCCCCTGCGCCCGTTCCTCGCCGAGATCGACCGGATGCGCACGGTCCGGCGCGTCGAACTGGCCCGCTTCAACCGCGAGGAGGTCCGCTCCCAGATCGCCGGGATCAACGGCAGCGACCCCGAAGAGGACACCGTCGACCGGGTCTACAAGCGCTCTGAGGGCAACGCCTTCTTCGTCGAGGAACTGGCCCGCGGCCTCGCCGACGGCGCGCTGCACGGCCTCAGCGACCCCCTGCGCGACCTGCTGCTGGTCCGCGTCGAGGCGCTGCCCGAGGACGCCCAGCGGGTGGTGCGCACGGCCGCCGAGGGCGGCTCCACCGTCGAACACGAACTCCTCTCCGCCGTCTGCCGGATGCCCGAGGACGACCTCATCGAGGCGCTGCGGGCGGCCGTCGGCAGCAACACCCTGGTGCCCACCCAGGACGGCACGGGCTACCGCTTCCGGCACGCCCTCGCCCGCGAGGCGGTCGTCGACGATCTGCTGCCCGGCGAGCGCACCCGCCTCAACCGCCGCTACGCCGAGGCCCTGGAGGCCAACCCCTCCCTGGTCCGCGCCGAGGTCTGCGCCGCCCGGCTGGCCAGCTACTGGTACAAGGCCCATGACGCCGCCAAGGCCCTGCCCGCCGTCCTCGCCGCCTCCGTCCAGGCCCGCCGCCGCCATGCGTACGCCGAGCAGCTGCGGCTGCTGGACCGCGCCCTGGAGCTGTGGGACGACGCACCCACCGAGGTCCGCCAAGGGGTGCGCCCGGTCGATTACGCCGAGGCGTATCCGGCCTGCGGCTGCCACGACGGCGACGCCCTGCGCTTCCTCGACCTGCTCGCCGAGATCGCGGTGGCGGCCCGGCTGTCCGGCGACATCGAGCGGGCCTTCACGATCACCAAGCGCGCCCTGCGCTCGCTGCGCAGCGAGCAGGACCCTCCCCCAAGCTCTCAACACGGTTCGAGCAGGGGGGACCCCCTTCGCACGGCCTGGTTCCTGGTGCAGCGCTCCCGCCTCTGCCAGGGCACCGGCCGCGGCAACGGCTGGGAGGACCTCGGCACCGCACAGGAGCTGGTCCGCGGACTCCCGCCGTCCTCCGTGCATGCCGAGGTACTGGCCGCCGTCGCCAGCTGGGAGGTCCTGCACGAACCGGGACCGGGCACCTTCGCCACGGCCGAACGCGCGGTGGAGCTGGCCCAGTTGGTCGGCGACGAGGAGGCCGAGCTCAACTCCCGGCTGACCCTGGCGGGGCTGCGGGTCGACGCCGGCCATGTCGACGAGGGCATCACCGAGTTCCGTACGAGCCTGGAGCGCGCCGTCGACCGCGGCTACTTCGCCGTCATCGGCCGCGGCCAGGTCAACTTCGCCTCCGCGCTGGAAGGCGTCGGCCGCTCCCGGGAAGCCGTCGAGGTCACCGACCAGGGCGTCGAACTCACCACCCGCTACGGCCTCAAGGACAGCACCAGCTGGGTGCTGGGCAACCGCGCCGAATCCCTTCAGTCGCTGGGCCGCTGGGAAGAGGCGGGCCGGGCCGTCGCCGACGCCCGCCGCCTCGCGCAGAACCCCCGCGCCATCGCACTGGCCGCCAGCCGCCGCACCGATCTCGCGCTGGACGAAGGAGACCTCGCCGAGGCCGAACGCGAACTGGCCGTCGCCCAGGAGTACTACGGCACCCACGACCCCCAGCCGCAGCACGCCCTCGTCATGGCGCGGCACGCCCTGCGCATCGCCGCCCGTCAGGGCCGCCTCCTGGACGCCCGCAGCATCCTCCAGCAGGCCCTGGACGCCGGCTTCCCGCCCGGCACCCAGCGCTACACCTGGCCGCTGCTGTGGGCGGCCGCCACCGCCGAGGCGGACGCCCGCGGACTGCCCGCCGCCGAGCCCGGCCGGCCCGCGGTCCTCGCCCGCATCCGGGACGCGGCCAAGCGGCTGCCCGAGCTCTGCCCGGTCTGGTCGGCGTACGACCGCGCGGTCGACGCCGAACTCCGCCGTGCCGAGGGCCGCGAGACCCCCGACGCCTGGGCCGAGGCGGTCGCCGCCTTCGAGCCCCTGGAGCGCCCGCACGAACTCGCCCGTGTCTGCTACCGCTGGGCCGAATCACTCCTCCACGGCAGCGAGCGGGCCACCGCCGGACTGCACGGCCGTACCCCACGGGAGGCCGCCGTCCTCCTGCTCACCCAGGCGCACACCGCCGCCGTGACGATGGGCGCCCGCCCGCTCGCCGACGAACTCGAACTCCTCGCCCAGCGGGCCCGGGTCCCGCTGCCGGGCCTGATACCGGACTCCACGGCCGGGACGGTCGCCCACGGCACCCGCGCCACCGCCGAGGCACCCCCGGCCGCCGCCCCCGCCGAATCCCTCGGCCTGACCCCGCGCGAACGCGAGGTGCTGCGGCTGGTCGCCGACGGCCGCAGCAACCGCCAGATAGCCGACGCCCTGTTCATCTCCCCGAAGACGGCCAGCGTCCATGTCTCCAACATCCTCGCCAAGCTGGGCGTCTCCGGCCGGGGCGAGGCGGGCGCGGTGGCACACCGCCTGCGCCTCTTCGGCGAACCGGCAGCCGGCTAGGGCACGTTCGACGAGCCGGCGCCCGGCCGGGGCACGTTCGGCGAACCGGCGCCCGGCCGGGGCACGTTCGGCGAACCGGCGCCCGGCTCGGCCACGCCCTGGGACGACTCCTTCTCCCGGTCCTGCCGCGGTGGCGCCATCCGGACGACGACCGTGCCCGAGGCGAGATCGATCGGGCCCTTCCCGGGGTCGCCGTCGCCCACGTCATCGACGACGAGCGACATCCGCTGCCGCTCCTCGTCGGTGTTCTTGCGCCCCGGTGCGAACAGTTCTTCCGCGATGTTGAACATGGTGCCCTGCCCCCTCTTCGGTGTGCGCGCACCCGTCCCCCTGCCCCCGAGTGTAGGCAGGACACCCGAAAAGGGATCTGCCGGATCAGCTCACCTTGAGGCGGAGAATCCGGTCATCGCCCTTGTGCGGGGTGCCCCGTCCGTCGGTGTTGCTGGTGACCAGCCACAACGTGCCGTCGCCGGCCGCCACGACGGTCCGCAGCCGTCCGTAGGTGCCCTTCAGGAATGCCTGCGGAGCGGCCACCGGCTTCGTCCCGTTCAGCGGGATCCGCCACAGCCGCTCGCCGCGCAGCGACGCCATCCAGATCGAGCCCTTCGCGAAGGCGATACCGCTGGGCGAGGCGTCCGCGGTCTTCCACTGCTCGACCGGGTTCACGAACCCGGGGCCCTTCGCCCCGCCCTTGGCCTGGCCCTCGACCTCCGGCCAGCCGTAGTTCCTGCCCGGCTCGATGAGATTGAGCTCGTCCCAGGTGTCCTGCCCGAACTCCGAGGCCCACAGCCGCTTGTCGCCGTCCCAGGCCAGTCCCTGCACATTGCGGTGGCCGTAGTCGTACACCACCGAATCAGCCTCGGGGTTGCCGTGCGCCGGCTCGCCGTCCGGCGTCATCCGCAGGATCTTGCCGGCCGGGGAGTCCTTGTCCTGGGCCAGCCCGCCGTCACCGGTCTCGCCGGTGCCCACGTACAGCATCTTGTCCGGGCCGAACGCGATCCGCCCGCCGTTGTGGATCTGTCCCTTCGGAATGCCCTTGAAGATCGTGTCCGGCGCGCCCAGCTGATTGCCCGGCGGGCGCTTCTCGTCGTAGTTCATGCGGGCGATGCGGTTGTCGGACGCGGTGGTGAAGTACGCGTACACCTGGTGGTCCGCGCCGAACGTCGAGGACACCGCGATCCCCAGCAGCCCGCCCTCGCCCCCCGGGTCCACGCCCGGCACCGACCCCAGCTCGGTCTTCTTCCCGCTGCCCGCCGCGACCCGGATGATCTTTCCGGTGTCACGGGAGGCGACCAGCAGATCCCCGCCCGGCAGCACCGCCACCCCCCACGGCGACGTCAGCCCGGTCGTCAGGGTGCGGGTCACCTTCACCGAGCCCTTGGCGGGCGCAGCGGTGGACTCCGGTGTGGCACCCGGCGAGGCGGCGCTCTTCGACGGGGCCGCCGAGGAGCTGCCACCGCCCTCGGGCTGCGCGCCGCCGGACGAGCAGCCCGCTGCCAGGAGCAGGGAAGCGGCGGCCAACACGGCGGTCTGGGAACGGCGTTGCACGGCAGGGTCCTCTCGTCGGCAGGGCGTGGACAAGAACACCACATCGCGCGCCGCGGCGCCGCGCCTTACACGCTCCGGAGCCACTCCCACCTGCCATGATCCGGCGCGGACGGCGGGGCCGCGAGCGGGCCGGACGGGCCCGCCGGACGGCTGGCGGCCGCGCCCAGGGGCCGGGCGGGCCGTCGCGGCCGCGGTGGGCTGCCCCGGAGGCCATGCCGTCCGCCCTGCCCCTTTCTGCCGTCCCTAGTACCAGGACCCGCGCGCCGGCGGCAGCGCGGCGATCTCCGCCAGATCCTCGCGGGTGAGCGTCAGCTCCACGGCCTTGGCGTTCTGCGCCGCCCAGCGCTCCTTCTTCGTGCCCGGCACCGGGACGACATGCCGGCCCTGCGCCAGCGTCCAGGCCAGCGCCACCTGCCCCGGCGTCGCACCGTAGCGGGCACCGACCCGCCGCAGCCCGGCCACCACCGGCTGGTTCGCGGCCATCATCTCGGCGGTGAATCGGGGGTGGCGGGCCCGTAGGTCCTCCGGTTCGAAGCCCTGCCCCGGGGTGAGGGTGCCGGTCAGATAGCCGTTCCCCAGCGGCATCGCCGCCAGGAAGCCGACCCCCCGCGACTCGCACCACGGCAGCAGCCCCTCCAGCGCCTCCGGCGACCACACCGACAACTCGGCCTGCACACTGCTGACCGGGAACACCTGCTGGATCCGCTCCAGTTGGGCCAGCGTCCCGTCGTGCATCCGGGACCGGGGACGCGCCCGCCCGGCCGGCCGCCGCTCCGTACGGGCCGCGCGGGCCGGCCGGACCGCCCGCGCGCCCACCGCGCAGAGCCCCAGCGACCGCACCTTCCCGGCCGCCACCAGCTCCGCCATCGCCCCCCAGGTCTCCTCGATGGGCACCTCGGGATCGGCCCGGTGCAGCTGGTAGAGATCGATACGGTCGGTCTGGAGCCGGCGCAGCGAGGCGTCGCAGGCCCGCTTGACGTAACCGGGCCGCCCATTGGCGACGATGTGCTGCTCACCCACCAGCAGCCCGCACTTGGTCGATACGAACGCCTCCGCCCGCCGCTCCTTGAGCACCCGCCCCACCAGCAGCTCATTGGTGAACGGGCCGTACATGTCGGCGGTGTCCAGCAGGCTGCATCCCCGGTCCAGCGCGGTGTGCACGGCCCGCAGCGAGCTGTCCAAGCTGCGCTGCGACTCGGTGTACCCCCAGCTCATCGGCATACAGCCGAGCCCGATGGCCCCCACGTCAAGGGCCGCCGCACCGATTGTCCTGCGCTCCACCTGGTTGTGCCTCCGTCCCCTCGCCCCCGGTCAAGGGCCTGACCAAACTAACGTCTGAACAGAACGTCTCTTCGCATAGCCTCGGGGCATGGCAACAGCGGACCAGCACACCGAGGCGCACGACGTATGGCTCCCGATCCCGCCCGAGGAGATCGGGGGACTCCCCGACGGGCTCCACTACGTCCACTGGGACGCCGGCCCCGACTATCCGGCCGACCCCGCCCGCTGTGCCTTCTACGCCGTCCCCTACATGAAGAGCGCGGAGATCCTCCTGCGTCCGCTGCGCCGGATGAGCCGGGTACGGGTGGTGCAGGCGCTCACCGCCGGCACCGAGAACCTGCTCCCGGGGCTGTCCGACATGCCGTCCGGCGCCCAGCTGTGCAACGCCCGCGGGCTGCACGACGCCAGCACCGCGGAGCTGGCGCTCACCCTGATCCTCGCGGCGCTGCGCGACATCCCGGGCTTCGTCCGGGCCCAGGACGCGGGGGAGTGGCGGCCGGACCTCCGGCCCGCGCTGGCCGACAAGTCGGTCCTCATTGTGGGCTATGGTTCGATCGGCAGTGCCATCGAAGACCGGCTCACACCCTTTGAGTGTGCGCGGGTCGTACGCATCGCACGCACCGCTCGTGACACAGTGCGCGGTCCTGTGCATCCACTCTCCGACCTGTCCGCCCATCTGCCCGACGCGGACGTCGTCGTGCTCGCGACTCCGCTCACCGACGCCACTCGTGGCCTGGTGGGAAGCGGTTTCCTGGCGCAGATGAAGGACGGTGCACTGCTGGTGAACGTCGCGCGCGGCCGGGTCGTCGACACCGAGGCGCTGCTCGCCGAGCTGGAATCCGGACGGCTGTACGCGGCGCTCGATGTCACCGATCCGGAACCCCTGCCCACCGGACATCCGTTGTGGCACGCTCCCGGCGTACTCGTCACTCCACACGTCGGTGGCCCCAGCTCTGCCTTCCTGCCCCGTGCGAAGCGGCTGATCCGGGACCAGTTGACGCTTTTCGCGGCCGGCGAGCCCCTGCGGAACGTGGTCGCCACCGCCGACTGAAACCGCTTGCGCGTAGCACTACGAGGCCGTACGACTGCAAGGAGTGTTCGCCATTCGCTCGTAGTCACGCTCCGTAGAGACGCTATGTCCCTGAGTGACGGAACTGGTGTATCGTCCGAGCGGGGACGACGCCGGGAACGACGCGGCGCGTGCGAACGATCCGGGACTCGAGGGGGGCGACGGGCGATGTACGGCCGATGGACGAGTAGCGAGAAGCACGATCCACGAGCGCCCGCGGGAATACTGCGCGGCCCCCAGGAGCACCGCTCGCGGCGACGCCCGGTGCGGGTGAGCGGGAGAGTCCGGTGAGCGCCCCCGGGGCGATGCTCTCCAGGTCGCCGGCGCCGGCCGGCAACCCGCCGGGCGTCGTGCCGCAGATCGTGCTGGCGGTGGTCTGCGGCGGCTATGCCGTCGGCGCCGCGTTCGGCTGGGGTTCGCGCGAAGTCGCCGCGATCATGGGGGACTTCGGCCTCAGCTTCGCGGCATTGCTGGCCGCCGTCTCCTGTGGGCTGTACGCACGCAAGCGCCGCAGCCGGTTCCGCCCGGCCTGGATGCTGTTCGCCGCGTCCTCCGGGATGGCCGGCCTCGGCAACGGCGTATGGGGCTGGTACGAGGTCATCGAAGGGGTCACGGTACCCAGCCCCTCCCTGGCCGACTTCTGCTTCCTGCTCTTCGCGCCGCCGGCCATCGTGGGCCTGCTGGTGCTCGCCAAGAGGCCGGTGACCAGGGCCGGCTGGGTCTGCCTGGGGCTCGACTCCTGGCTGATCGCCGGATCGCTGGTCACTCTCTCATGGAGCCTCGCGCTCGCGCACACCGCCCACTTCCAGGGCCGCAGCGTGGCCCAGAGCGCCCTCTCGCTGGCCTATCCGCTGCTGGACATCGTGCTGGTGAGCATGGTGCTCGTGCTGCACTTCCGGCGCTCCTCGGTACACCGCTCGGCCATCAACACCGCTGTCGCCGCACTGGCGTTGACGGTGCTGTGCGACGCCCTGTTCAGCTCCCCGCTGCTGCGCGAGCATTACCGCTCCGGCCAGATCCTGGACGCCGGATGGTTCGCCGGCTCGATGCTGCTCGCCTACGCGCCCTGGGTCGCCCGCCGCGCGGGGGAGGAGCGCACCGAGGAGGACGTCAAGCCCGCCGCCCGCCGGGTCCAGCCGCACGGCAGCCGCCCCATCGCCGGCTCGCTCGCCGCCCTGACCCCGTATCTCGCCGCGGCCGTCTGCACGCTGGGCATCCTCACCAACGTCCTGGACGGGCGGCGCATCGACCGCGTGGTGCTCTTCACCGGCTGCACGGTCGTCCTCGCGCTGGTCGTCCGCCAGGGCATCATGCTGCTCGACAACATCACCCTCACCCAGGAGCTGGCGCAGAAGGAGAACCACTTCCGCTCCCTGGTGCAGGGCTCCAGCGACGTCATCATGATCGCCGCCCCGACCGGTGTGCTCCGCTATGTGAGCCCGGCCGCCGCCGGTGTCTACGGCCGCGACGCCGAGGAGCTGGTCGGCTCCGAGCTGGCCTCGCTGATCCACCCCGAGGACCTGGGCCGGGTGGTGCACGAGGTCCGCAGATTCCTCGCCGCGGCCCCCGAGGACGAACCGACCACCCGTATCGAGTGCCGCTTCCGCGCCGGTGAGCGGCGCTCCGGCGGTGACGGCTGGCTGAACGTCGAATCCACCGTCAACCGCCACCACGGCGGCCTGATCTTCAACTCCCGCGATGTCACCGAACGCGTCCGCCTTCAGGCCCAGCTCCAGCACAACGCCTCGCACGACGCGCTCACCGACCTGCCCAACCGCGCGCTGTTCACCGAGCGCGTCACCCAGGCCGTCACCGGCCGCCGGGCCAGCGACCACGACACCGCGGTGCTCTATATCGACCTGGACGGCTTCAAGCAGGTCAATGACACCATCGGCCATCAGGCGGGCGACGAACTGCTGGTGCAGGCCGCCCGCAGGCTCGCCGACTCGGTGCGCTCCGGCGACATAGCGGCCCGGCTGGGCGGCGACGAGTTCGCCGCGCTGATCACCGGCGACGGCACCCGCGACCTCGCCGCCCGCGAATTCCGTATCCACGAGATCGCCGACCGGCTGCGCATCAAGCTCTCCGAGCCGTACCGCATCGACGGCCGGGACGTGCGGGTGGCGGCCAGTATCGGCGTCGCGTTCGCCGAGCCCGGGGTGAGCCCCGCGGGCCTGCTGCGCAACGCCGACCTCGCGATGTACCGCGCCAAGCAGGCCGGCAAGGGCCGGGTGGAGCTCTACGCACCCCAGATGCAGGACGAGGTCGCGCACCGCGCCGAGCTGGTCGGCAAACTCCGTACGGCCCTGAGCGACGGCGCCTTCGCGCTGCTGCACCAGCCCGTCGTGGAGCTGGCCACCGGACGGGTCACCGCGGTCGCGGCACACGCCCGCTGGCGCTCCGCCCAGGGCATCCTCTTCACCCCGGCCGAATTCCTGCGGGTCGGCGACCGCGGCCGGTTCGTCGACGACGGCGACCGCGCCGCCGAACTGGACCGCTGGCAGCTGGAGGAGGCCGTCGAGCAGGCCGCGGCGCGCCACCGGGCCGGCTATCCGGTGCCGGTCGCGGTCCGGCTCTCCGCCCGCCGGCTGCTGGACCACGCCCTGTCCCCCAAGGGCGTCGAGTCGCTGCTCACCCGGCACGGCCTGCCCTCGCGCGCGCTCGTCGTGGAGCTGTCCGAGAGCGATCCCCGTCTCCCGCTGGACGACCTGGAGCGCCGGCTGATCGCGCTGCGCCGACTGGGCGTACGGATCGCCCTCGACGGCTTCGGCAGCGGGTACGCCGCCATCAGCGCGCTGCGCCGGCTCCCGGTCGACGTCCTGCGGCTGGACCGCGGGCTGGTGGACGGTGTGGTGGAGTCCGCCCGGCTGCACAAGATCACCGCAGGGCTGCTGCGGATCGCCGGTGACCTGGGCATGCAGTCCGTCGCGGACGGTGTCGATCTGCCCGAACAGGTCCTCGCCCTGCGGTCCATGGGCTGTACGCACGGGATGGGCGCGGCCTTCTCCGGGCCGCTCGACGAACACCGGCTGCGGCGGTCCCTGACGCACGCCCAGTATCCGGTGCCGGACCTGGCGGGCAAGGGCCGCGCGGTGGTGCTCACCGGCAGCGGTCTGCCCGCCCGGCAGGGCGGTCCGGTGGGTCCGGAATCGCTCGTGCATCCGCCATTGCGCTCAAATAGTGAGACCTCCGTCCCACCCACTTGACACTCGGTGCACGGCGGGGGGAGGGTCAGTGCCATGCGCACCCGAATTCTCGTACTTGGAAAGCGCGTCGGCTGAAGCCGGGTCCTGACGAACCCGCTCATCGCACCGACGCGCTCCCCTCGCTTGCCACCTGGCACGGGGGGTTTTTTGTTGCACAGCAACCTCACAAATCCCGTCAAAACCCTCAGCTTCGAGAAGAGACGCAGATGACCGAGCAGGCCCCCGGGGCCCACCATCCGCAGCCGCGGGCCCGTACCGCAGGCGGACCGCAGCAGCCCGCCACCGTCGAGCACGTCACGGGTGCGCAGTCCCTCATCCGTTCGCTCGAGGAGGTCGGGGCCGACACCGTGTTCGGCATTCCCGGCGGTGCGATCCTTCCCGCGTACGACCCGATGATGGACTCCTCGAAGGTCCGGCACGTCCTGGTGCGCCACGAGCAGGGCGCCGGTCACGCCGCCACGGGATACGCGCAGGCCACCGGCAAGGTCGGCGTCTGCATGGCGACCTCGGGCCCGGGTGCCACCAACCTCGTCACCCCGATCGCCGACGCCCACATGGACTCCGTCCCGCTGGTCGCGATCACCGGTCAGGTCGCGTCCAAGGCGATCGGCACGGACGCCTTCCAGGAGGCGGACATCTGCGGCATCACGATGCCGATCACCAAGCACAACTTCCTGGTCACCGACCCCACCGAGATCCCCCGGACGATCGCCGAGGCGTTCCACATCGCCGCCACCGGCCGCCCCGGCCCGGTCCTGGTCGACATCGCCAAGGACGCGCTCCAGGCGCAGACCACCTTCGCCTGGCCGCCGCACACCGAGCTCCCCGGCTACCGCCCGGTGACCAAGCCGCACGCCAAGCAGATCCGCGAGGCCGCCCGGCTGATCGTCGAGTCCAAGCGCCCGGTGCTCTACGTCGGCGGCGGCGTGATGAAGGCCGGCGCCACCGCCGAGCTCAAGGTGCTCGCCGAGCTGACCGGCGCCCCCGTCACCACCACGCTGATGGCGCTGGGCTCCTTCCCCGACAGCCACCCGCAGCATGTCGGCATGCCCGGGATGCACGGCGCGGTCACCGCGGTCACCGCGCTCCAGAAGTCGGACCTGCTGATCACCCTCGGCGCCCGTTTCGACGACCGGGTCACCGGCAAGCTGGACTCCTTCGCGCCGTACGCCAAGGTCGTGCACGCGGACATCGATCCGGCGGAGATCGGCAAGAACCGTGCCGCGGACGTCCCGATCGTCGGTGACGCCCGCGAGGTCATCGCCGACCTGATCGTCGCCGTCCAGGCCGAGCACGACGCCGGCCACCGGGGCGACTACACCGCCTGGTGGAAGGACCTCAACCGCTGGCGCGACACCTACCCGCTCGGCTACGACCTGCCGGAGGACGGCACCCTCTCCCCGCAGCAGGTCATCGAGCGGATCGGCAAGCTCGCCCCCGCCGACACCATCTACGCCGCGGGCGTCGGCCAGCACCAGATGTGGGCCGCCCACTTCATCGGCTACGAGCAGCCCTCCACCTGGCTGAACTCCGGTGGCGCCGGGACGATGGGCTACGCCGTCCCCGCCGCGATGGGCGCCAAGGCCGGGCAGCCGGACCGTACCGTCTGGGCGATCGACGGCGACGGCTGCTTCCAGATGACCAACCAGGAACTGGTCACCTGCGCGCTGAACAACATCCCGATCAAGGTCGCGATCATCAACAACGGCGCGCTGGGCATGGTCCGCCAGTGGCAGACCCTGTTCTACAACCAGCGCTACTCCAACACCGTGCTGCACAGCGGCCCCGAGTCCAACGGCCTGGTGACCGCGGGCAAGGCCAGCGGCGGCACCCGCGTCCCGGACTTCGTGAAGCTGTCCGAGGCCATGGGCTGTGTCGCGATGCGCTGTGAGGACCCGGCGGAGCTGGACGCGGTGATCGCCAAGGCCAACGCCATCAACGACCGCCCGGTCGTGATCGACTTCATCGTCCACGAGGACGCCCAGGTGTGGCCGATGGTCGCCGCCGGCACCTCCAACGACGAGGTCATGGCCGCCCGGGGCGTGCGTCCCGACTTCGGCGACAACGAAGACGACTGAGCCCAGGACGTCACGGACGCACGGAAGAAGAGAGAAGACCATGTCCAAGCACACGCTCTCCGTCCTGGTGGAGAACACCCCCGGCATCCTCGCCCGGATCGCCGCCCTGTTCTCCCGCCGCGGCTTCAACATCGACTCGCTCGCGGTCGGGGTCACCGAGCACCCCGACATCTCCCGCATTACCATCGTGGTCAGCGTCGAGTCGCTGCCGCTGGAGCAGGTCACCAAGCAGCTCAACAAGCTCGTCAACGTCCTGAAGATCGTCGAGCTGGAGCCCG
This sequence comes from Streptomyces sp. NPDC127097, assembly GCF_042724075.1. Taxonomy (NCBI): domain Bacteria; kingdom Bacillati; phylum Actinomycetota; class Actinomycetes; order Kitasatosporales; family Streptomycetaceae; genus Streptomyces; species Streptomyces sp. NPDC127097. The sequence goes on from NZ_JBHXFI010000008.1 coordinate 117,262, forward strand.
GCTCCGCCATCCAGCGCGAGCTGGTCCTGGTCAAGGTCCGCGCCGACAACGAGACCCGCTCGCAGATCGTCGAGATCGTCCAGCTCTTCCGTGCCAAGACCGTGGACGTCTCGCCCGAGGCCGTGACGATCGAGGCCACCGGATCCAGTGAAAAGCTGGAGGCGATGCTCAAGATGCTGGAGCCGTACGGCATCAAGGAACTGGTGCAGTCCGGAACCATCGCCATAGGCCGTGGCGCCCGGTCCATCACCGACCGCTCGCTGCGCGCACTGGACCGTACGGCCTGATCGCCGTGGTCCGACCGGACCGCATGGCGAGACCCACCGCCCTTCCCCACCCCGCCCGACGTACTGTGTGGGCACCCGCTAGATCCAAGGAGATACCCGAAGTGGCCGAGCTGTTCTACGACGACGATGCCGACCTGTCCATCATCCAGAACCGCAAGGTCGCGGTCATCGGCTACGGAAGCCAGGGCCACGCCCACGCGCTGTCGCTGCGTGACTCGGGTGTCGATGTGCGGGTCGGTCTGCACGAGGGCTCCAAGTCCAAGGCCAAGGCCGAGGAGCAGGGTCTGCGCGTGGTGACTCCGGCCGAGGCGGCCGCCGAGGCCGACGTCATCATGATCCTGGTGCCGGACCCCATCCAGGCCAAGGTCTACGAGGAGTCCATCAAGGACCACCTGAAGGACGGCGACGCGCTGTTCTTCGGCCACGGTCTGAACATCCGCTACGGCTTCATCAAGCCGCCGTCCAACGTGGACGTCGCGCTCGTGGCCCCCAAGGGCCCGGGCCACCTGGTCCGCCGCCAGTACGAGGAAGGCCGCGGCGTGCCCTGCATCGCGGGCGTCGAGCAGGACGCCTCGGGCAAGGCGTTCGAGCTGGCGCTCTCCTACGCCAAGGGCATCGGCGGCACCCGCGCCGGCGTCATCAAGACCACCTTCACCGAGGAGACCGAGACCGACCTGTTCGGTGAGCAGGCCGTGCTCTGCGGTGGCGCCTCGGCGCTGGTCAAGGCCGGCTTCGAGACCCTGGTCGAGGCGGGCTACCAGCCCGAGATCGCGTACTTCGAGTGCCTCCACGAGCTGAAGCTGATCGTGGACCTCATGTACGAGGGCGGCCTGGAGAAGATGCGCTGGTCGGTCTCCGAGACCGCCGAGTGGGGCGACTACATCACCGGCCCGCGGATCATCAACGAGAACACCAAGGCCGAGATGAAGAAGGTGCTCGCCGAGATCCAGGACGGCACCTTCGCCAACAACTGGATGGCCGAGTACAACGCCGGTCTGCCGAAGTACAACGAGTACAAGAAGGCCGACGAGGACCACCTGCTGGAGACCACGGGCAAGAAGCTCCGCAAGCTCATGAGCTGGGTGGACGACGAGGCGTAAGCCCGGTGACAGGGGGTCGCGGCGATGCCGCGGCCCCCTCGTCCATGGCGCCCCGCGGCGCCTTGTCCGCCGCGTAGAAGCCCGCACGGGTGATCCTTCCGCAACGGCACAGGACGCGCCCCCCACCGCCACTACACTGCCAAGCACAAGCGCGTCAGGCTCACAGCGTCGTGCGTCTTCCACGCGGCATCCCCCCTTCACCGCCTTCGGCCGTCGGGACGGCCGTCCGCGAAGGACAAGTGAGGACTGAAGACCACGTGAGCTCGAAACCTGTCGTACTGATCGCCGAAGAGCTGTCGCCCGCCACCGTCGACGCCCTCGGCCCGGACTTCGACATCCGGCACTGCAACGGCGCGGACCGCGCCGAGCTGCTCCCCGCCATCGCCGACGTCGACGCCGTCCTCGTGCGCAGCGCGACGAAGATCGACGCCGAGGCCATCGCCGCCGCCAGGAAGCTGCGGGTCGTCGCCCGCGCGGGCGTGGGCCTGGACAACGTCGACGTCTCCGCCGCCACCAAGGCCGGCGTGATGGTCGTCAACGCCCCGACCTCCAACATCGTCACCGCCGCCGAGCTGGCCTGTGGTCTGCTGGTCGCCACGGCCCGCAACATCCCCCAGGCGAACACCGCCCTGAAGAACGGCGAGTGGAAGCGCAGCAAGTACACCGGCGTCGAGCTCAGCGAGAAGACCCTCGGTGTGGTCGGCCTCGGCCGGATCGGCGTGCTGGTCGCCCAGCGGATGTCGGCGTTCGGCATGAAGGTCGTCGCCTACGACCCCTACGTCCAGCCGGCCCGTGCCGCGCAGATGGGCGTCAAGCTGCTGACCCTCGACGAGCTGCTCCAGGTCTCCGACTTCATCACGGTGCACCTCCCCAAGACGCCGGAGACCGTCGGTCTCATCGGGGACGAGGCGCTGCACAAGGTCAAGCCGTCGGTCCGGATCGTCAACGCCGCGCGGGGCGGCATCGTCGACGAGGCGGCGCTGGCGACCGCGCTGAAGGAGGGCCGGGTGGCCGGCGCGGGCCTGGACGTCTACGCCGTCGAGCCCTGCACGGACTCCCCGCTCTTCGAGTTCGACCAGGTCGTCGCCACCCCGCACCTCGGTGCGTCGACGGGTGAGGCGCAGGAGAAGGCCGGTATCGCGGTCGCCAAGTCGGTGCGGCTGGCGCTGGCCGGCGAGCTGGTGCCGGACGCGGTCAACGTCCAGGGCGGTGTGATCGCCGAGGACGTCAAGCCCGGACTGCCGCTGGCCGAGCGGCTCGGCCGGATCTTCACCGCGCTGGCCGGCGAGGTCGCCATGCGCCTCGATGTCGAGGTGTACGGCGAGATCACCCAGCATGACGTCAAGGTGCTCGAACTCTCCGCGCTCAAGGGCGTGTTCGAGGACGTCGTCGACGAGACGGTGTCCTACGTCAACGCCCCGCTGTTCGCGCAGGAGCGCGGTGTGGAGGTGCGGCTGACGACCAGCAGCGAGTCGCCCGAGCACCGCAATGTGGTGACCGTGCGCGGCACCCTCGCGGGCGGCGACGAGGTGTCGATCTCCGGCACGCTGGCCGGCCACAAGAACATCCAGAAGATCGTCGCGGTCGGTGAGCACTCCATCGACCTGTCGCTCGCCGATCACATGGCGTTCCTGCGCTACAGCGACCGCCCCGGTGTCGTCGGCACCGTCGGCCGGATCCTGGGCGAGGCGGGCATCAACATCGGCAATATGCAGGTCTCGCGGGCGGATGTCGGTGGTGAGGCGCTGGTCGCGCTGACGGTCGACGACACCATTCCGCCGAACGTGCTCAGCGAGATCGCCGACGAGATCGGCGCGACCTCGGTGCGCGCGGTGAACCTCGGCGACTGACCGCCAGGTCTTCGCAGGTCAACGGGCCCGGGCCCCGCATTTCGCGGGGGCCGGGCCCGTTCGCGTGCCCGCATCGTACGGGCGCCGGCGTGGTCCGCGAGCGGGCGTCCGGCGCGGTCGCACCGCTCCGTCATTCACCCGAATGGCCGATCCGGGGGTGCCTGCGCGGGAGCCCTCGGCACCGTCGTGGGGCCGCCGGAGCCGTCGGCCGCCGGTCCGCCCGATTCGCAGCGGAGATGTTCGCGTCGCGCAATGGGAACTGCGCGTGCCCCCGCCGGTGCGTGCGGAAGGAGGGAGACGCCATGAATGCACCCCTGGGTGATGCCCCGCAGAGTCTGACCGGGTTGCATGTGGTCGATGCGGACGGCGCGAAGGTGGGAAAGGTCCAGCAGGTCTACCGGGACGATGCCACCAACGAGCCCGAGTGGATCACGGTGCGTACCGGGCTGTTCGGCATGAAGGAGACCTTCATCCCGCTCGCCGGGGCCCGGCGGACCGGCGACGAACTGCATGTTCCGCACGCCAAGGAGACCATCAAGCACGCGCCGCGGATCGACGCCGACGGCCATCTCGACCCCTCCGAAGAGGCCGAGCTGTACCGCCATTACGGGATGGCCCGGCCGGGCGCCGTTGATCCGGGCACCGCCGATCCTGGCACCGCCGATCCTGGCGCCGTCGGTCCGGGCACCGGAATCCCGGGCGGTCCCACGGCGCGGACCGGCCCCCGGGCGGCGGGGGAGGCCGCACCTGCCACCCCCATGCCCGGCGAGCGCGACAAGCCGGCCGTCGGGCCGATGGCGGGCGCGGGGGCCGGTGCCGGTACGCGGGCGGCCGACACCGGGGACACCGCGCGCGGCAAGGAGCAGGAGCAGCGGGAGATCGGCACCGAGGAGGGTGAGCGCGGCCGGCGCGAGGGGCCGGACCGGCCGCGGTGAGGGAGCGCCCCCAGGGCGCAGCCAGAGCGCACCCGGCGGGCGTATACGTACGTTTAAAACGGGTGTCTGGTACGAGCGTATGTGTGGCGATAGGCTGCCCCCATGGGACACCGTGAAGATCTTCTGGAGGGCGCCAAGCGCTGTCTCCTGGAGAAGGGATATGCGCGCACCACCGCCCGCGACATCGTGGCCGCGTCCGGCGCCAACCTCGCCTCCATCGGATACCACTACGGCTCCAAGGACGCCCTGATGCGCCAGGCGATCATCGCGTCCAGCGAGGAGTGGGGGGCCGGGGTCGCCCAGGTGCCGGCCGGTGACCAGGCGGTGCCGGCCGACGCCGAGCCGCTGGAGCGGTTCGCCGCGGTGTGGGACCTGTTCCTGCAACGGATCGCCACGGAGCGGGAGTTCATCGCCGCGCAGGTCGAGGTGCTGGGGCTGCTGCCGCGTGACGCGGCCCTGCGTGAGGCGATCGGCGAGGTGCTCCCAGAGGGCGGCGAGGGGCTCGTCGCGATCTTCGAAGGGGTGCCGGACACCGAGGTCGACCCGGAGGCGGCCCGCGTCGTCGGCTCCTTCTACCAGGCCCTGCTCACCGGCCTGATGGTCCAGTCGCTGCTCACGCCCGACCGCATGCCCACCGGCCAAGACCTGGCGGCCGCGCTGCGCCGGGTCACCGCGGGAGAGGTGCTCGGGAAGGGGAAGTGACCGCCGCCCGGCGCCCGTCCGGTGGAGATTTGCGGCGGCCTGTGCGGCGTGCTGTCCTGAAGTGAAGAGGTTGCGCAGTCGACGCCTGCGGGCGTGGTGAACCGTGCTTGAACGGCCGTCAGCAAAAGGCCGGCCGGTCAACCGGGTCGGCGCCCGTGGGTGCTGAACGGCGGATCCACCATCCACGGCACGCCAGTCCCTGCTCGCTGGATGCCGGTGACGAAGGACCTGCGCATGACCCAGAATCCCCACGATTCCGCGGAGACGCGAAGGACGGAGCGGTCGAAGAAGGCGGAGCGCTGGAAGAAGGCGGAGCCGCCGCCGGCCGGACCGCGCCCCGCACCGCGCTGGGCACAACGGGGACCGGCCTCCGCACGCGCCTACGCCCCCGCCTCGGCGCCCACCGTGTGCCCGGTCTGCCGGGGCCCGGTGGAGGGCGAGCTCACCTGCCAGTTCTGCGGGCAGGTCCTGGTGCTGCCGTCCGGCATCCGACTCTCCACCGTGGGGCTCCGCTTCGGCGGATACCTGCTGGAGAACCTGCTGATCGTCTGCACGCTGTACATCGGCTGGCTCATCTGGGCCTTTCTCGTCTTCCCGCGGGGGCAGACCCCGGCCAAGCAATTGCTGCACATGCGGGTCATCTACATTCCGGAGGCCCGCGCGGCCCGGTGGTGGCGGATGTTCTTCCGTGAATTCATCGCCAAGGGGATCATCGGCCTGCTCGCGGCCGTCACCCTGCTGATCCCTTACTTCTGGCTGCTGTGGGACCGCAACCGCCAGGAGCTGTGGGACAAGATGGCCACCACGCTGGTCGTCACCGACCGTGAGGACCGGCTCCGGCCGCCTCCTCAGCCGCCTGCCTCGCTCCCCGAGGGACGGAGCTGACGGTCCCGGACGGCGTGTTCTTCACAGCCGCGCCGCCTTGAGCGCCATGTGCAGCAGCAGCCGGTGCTCGCCGTCGCCCAGATCGAGGCCGGTCAGCTTCTCCACCCGGCCCAGGCGGTAGTAGAGCGTCTGCCGGTGGATGCCCAGGACCTGGGCGGTGCGGCTCGCCTGGCCGGCGCAGTCGAGGAACACCTCGGCGGTGCGCGCGAGTTCGGCGTGCGCGGGGGCCAGCAGCGGGCCGATGGCCGGGTCGGGCGCGGTGGCCGGGAGGGCGGTCAGCATGCGGTACGGGCCGATGGCGTCCCATTGGGTGATCGGGCCCAGCCGGGGCTCGGCGTGCGCCGCGCGGGCCGCGTCCAGCGCCTCCCGCCAGGTGGCCGGGAGATCGGTCAACTCCCGGGTGCCGGCGCCGATTCCGGCGGCGCCCGGCCGGGGTGGCGGAGGGTGCCCGGACCCGCCGCGCGGCGCCTTCCCCTCGGCCGGAGCGGCGCCCGCGCGCGGCGAGCGCAGCAGATGCTCGGCCACCGTATGGGCCGGGCCCGGCGCCCCGGACGCGCGCAGCCGTACCAGCGCGGCCAGGGCCGGCACCGGCACCGCGGGCTGCGGCCGGGCGGCGGACCCGGTGCGGCCGCCGCGACCCGCGCCGGGGCGTGCGGCGGGCTCCGTCTCGTCCGTCCCGGCGGCCGGGCCGTCCGCCGGGCCGCCGCCCGCCGGCAGCGCACAGGCCGCGAGCAGGCCGGGCAGGCTCGGCAGCGGTGCCGCGTCGGTGTCCGAGGTGTCCCAGGGCAGCACCGCGACCAGGGTGAGCGGCGCGCCCGGCGTGAAGCGCAGGCTGTCCCGCAGCGCATCGCGCAGCCCGGCCGCCGCGGCCGGCTGCCCGTCGGGCGCCGCGACCAGCAACTCCCGCAGCAGATCGCCGAGTTCGGCCCCGGCGCGGGCCTCGTCGGCCAGCAGTGCGCCGATCCGGGCGGCGGTCTCCATCGCCTGCGCGATCCGCGGGTCGGGCGGTGCGCCCCGGGTGCCCAGTTCGAGATCGGTCAGATGGCCGTCGTCCAGCAGCCAGACATAGCCGTGCACGATGCCCCGGTGGCGTACGGGCAGACAGATACGGCCCCGGAAGACCCCCGCGGCCGGGTCCGGCGGGATGCGCAGCGCGGTCTTGGCGCGGGCGATCCCGAACGCCTCGAACCAGGCCCGGACCGCCGCCGAGGAGCGGCGCTGAAGGATCGAGCGGGTACGGACCGGGTCCATCACCTCGTCGTCGTCGCCCTCGTGCGCGCCGAACGCAATCAGTCCGAAATCCCGGTCCTCCAGCGTCGCCGGTGCGCCGAGCGCCGCCGAGATCTCGTCCACGAGCTGCTGGTAGTCGCCCCGCATCGGCCGCCCGGCTCCTCTCCTGTCGTCTCACCACCGGTACCACCGGTGACTCGGACACCTCTCACACCACTGTCACCACTGACACGGTCTCCTCACCCTCATTCTCATACATCTGTCTGAGATCCCGGCCACGAAGGCGTGACAGCTGTCGATGGCCGGGAAGTGGCGCGATCCTTAAGTTTCAGGTGGCTCAATATTGCCGACGCGTTCGCCCGCCCGGTGTCCGCCCGGTACTTGTCACCCTGAATCGTGGAGGTGCCCATGCTGGGTCCCGTGCTTCTGGCCGCAGCGCGCAGTGACAGCATCCGCCGGATCGTGGCGGCCGCTCCGGTCACCCGGCCCGTGGTGGAGCGTTTCGTCGCCGGCGAGCGCCTGGCCGAGTCCATGGCGGCCGTGCGCACGCTGGCCGCGCGAGGTCTGGAGGTCACCCTCGACCACCTGGGCGAGGACATCACCGACCCGGCCGAGGCGCTGCGCAATCGCGATGCCTACCTCCAGCTGGCCGCGGCCCTCAAGGAGCACGGGCTCGGCGTCAAGGCCGAGATGTCGGTCAAGCTGTCCGCTTTCGGGCAGGCGCTGGCCGGCGGCCATGAGCTGGCCCTGAAGAACGTCACCCCGGTGGTCGAGGCCGCCGCCGAGGCCGGGACGACCGTGACCCTCGACATGGAGGATCACACCACGGTCGACTCCACCCTCGCGATCCTCGCCGACCTGCGGGAGCGGTTTCCCCAGACGGGCGCGGTGCTCCAGTCCTACCTCTTCCGTACGGAGGACGACTGCCACGCGCTCGCCGGGGAAGGCTCCCGGGTGCGGCTGGTCAAGGGCGCGTACAAGGAGCCCGCGGCCGTCGCCTTCCAGGACAAGCGGGAGGTCGACAAGGCGTATGTGCGGTGCCTGAAGATCCTGATGGCGGGGGAGGGCTACCCCATGATCGGGTCGCACGACCCGCGGATGGTGGCCATCGCCCAGGAGCTGGCACACCGCAACGGCCGCAAGCCGGCCGACTACGAATTCCAGATGCTGTACGGCATCCGCGAGGCCGAGCAGCAGCGGCTGGTCGCCGAAGGACACCGTATGCGGGTGTACATCCCCTATGGCACCGACTGGTACGGCTACTTCATGCGCCGGCTGGCCGAGCGTCCCGCGAACCTCGGGTTCTTCCTGAGGTCGCTGGCCACCCGCGGCTGACGGCCGTGGCAGGCGGCGGCCCGCCGTCGCCGGCGACCCGCGGCTGACCGGCCCCGCGAAAGGCCGGTGCGGGTGGATGCTGGAAGCCGGGGGACGTCCCCGGACGGCGCCGCCCGCAGCCGCCCACCCGAAGCGGCCGCGGCCGCACCACCGACGTACGAAAACCGACGAGCGAAATCGAAGGAGACACGGCCGCTATGGACGCTGTGACCCAGGTCCCCGTGCCGGTTAACGAGCCGGTCCACACCTACGCCCCCGGCAGCCCGGAGCGTTCCCGCCTGGAAGCCAAGCTCAAGGAGCTGGCCGACAACCCGATCGAGCTGCCGATGACCATCGGCGGCGAGCGCCGGATGGGCGGCGGCGCGCGCTTCGACGTCGTGCAGCCGCACAACCACGCCTCCCGGCTCGGTACGTACGCCAACGCCACCGTCAAGGACGCCCAGGACGCGGTCGACGCCGCGCTGGCCGCCGCCCCGGCCTGGCGTGCGCTGTCCTTCGACGACCGCGCCGCGATCATCCTCAAGGCCGCCGACCTGCTCTCCGGCCCCTGGCGCGAGACGATGGCCGCCGCCACCATGCTCGGCCAGTCCAAGACCGCCCAGCAGGCCGAGATCGACACCCCGTGTGAGCTCATCGACTTCTGGCGCTTCAATGTGCACTTCGCGCGCCAGATCCTCGCCGAGCAGCCCCCGGCGAACTCCCCGGGCGTCTGGAACCGCTCGGACCACCGCCCCCTCGAAGGCTTCGTCTACGCGATCACGCCGTTCAACTTCACCGCGATCGCCGGCAACCTCCCGACCGCGCCCGCGCTCATGGGCAACGTCGTGGTCTGGAAGCCGTCCCCGACGCAGACCTACGCCGCCGTGCTGCTGATGCAGCTGCTGGAGGAGGCCGGGCTGCCCAAGGGCGTCATCAACCTCGTCACCGGTGACGGCAAGGACCTCTCCGAGGTGGCGCTGACCCACCCCGAGCTGGCCGGTATCCACTTCACCGGTTCGACCAAGACCTTCCAGCACCTGTGGAAGACGGTCGGCAACAACATCGAGAACTACAAGACCTACCCGCGGCTGGTCGGCGAGACCGGCGGCAAGGACTTCATCGTCGCCCACCCCTCGGCCGACCGCGCCGTGCTGAAGACCGCCATGACCCGTGGCGCCTTCGAGTTCCAGGGCCAGAAGTGCTCCGCGGCCTCCCGCGCCTACGTCCCGGCCTCGCTGTGGAACAGCGGCCTCAAGGAGGAGTTCGCGGCCGAGGTCGACGCCCTGTCCATGGGCGACGTCAGCGACCTGTCGAACTTCATGGGCGCCGTCATCGACGAGCGCTCCTTCGCCAAGAACAAGGCGGCGATCGACCGCGCCAAGGCCGACCCGACCATCGAGGTCGTGGCCGGCGGCACCTATGACGACAGCGAGGGCTACTTCGTCCGCCCGACGGTCCTGGTCTCCACCGACCCGGAGAACGAGATCTTCAAGGACGAGTACTTCGGCCCGATCCTCGGTGTCTACGTCTACGACGACGCCGACTACGACGCGATGCTCACCCAGATGGAGTCCGCCTCGGCGTACGGCCTGACCGGTTGCGTCATCGCCCAGGACCGTGCCGAGGCCGCCCGCACCTGCGAGGTGCTGCGCTTCGCGGCCGGCAACTTCTACATCAACGACAAGCCGACCGGCGCCGTCGTCGGCCAGCAGCCCTTCGGCGGCGGCCGCGCCTCCGGCACCAACGACAAGGCCGGCGCCAAGCAGAACCTGATGCGCTGGACCTCCACCCGCTCCATCAAGGAGACCCTGGTCCCGCCGACGGACTACCGCTACCCGCACATGGGCTGACGTCCGTCCGGCCGCACGCCGACGGCCCGGCTCCCCTCTCCCCGGGGGCGCCGGGCCGTTCGGCGTTCTTCAGGCGTTGCGCGGCGGGCCGGTGATCGCCTCACCGATGACGAAGCCCTTGGCGGGGCCTTCGGGGATGGTTACTTCGGTGCCATAGCTCACGCGGTTCTCGCAGCTGTAGGTCGCTTCGTCCGGGCGAGGGTCGGTGAGCAAGGTGACGACGCCGTGATCGTCGTATGCGTCGATGAGTACGTACACGGGAATGCCTGCGCGGGCATAAGCACGGCGCTTTCGGAACCGGTCACGCTGCGTGCCGTCGTGACCGGGTGAGACGACCTCGACGATAAGCCCGACACAGCGGGCGTCGAGTCCGAGACCGTCCTCGGTGACGAACTCGTCGTCGTCCTCGGGGGAGACAAACGCGTCAGGGATCCACACCTTGCGGCCGTGGATGACGTTCATGTCGTTATTGACGGCGTACGGCCTCGACTCGCTGGCGAGGTACAAGATCAGCGCTTGGCGCAGCTGGTTGCTGACCTTGCCGTGGCTGAAACGTCCGGTGGGCGACACCTCGATGAACCCCTCAACGATCTCGGCGCGAAGGCCCTCTGGGAGTTCCATGGCTTTCCATGCCTGCCACAGGAGCTCGTCCAGGTCCGATCCGGACGTCATCTCGGGCGCCTCGTGTGCGAGAGCGGTCATGGTGCAGCACCTCCTCCTCAAGTGTGGGCGGGCTTGGCCTCGTGGCACAAGCGACACCGCCACGCTAGGGAGCACCCGCGCCGCCATGACCAGCAAATATCCGGGGATCACTCGTTCGAGCACACGAGCGCCGTCTCAGATAGTAGGAAGCCCAAGTAATTGTGCAGACATCACGGCCGAGCTGTCCTAGCGTTGTAGAAGCCGAACGTAACGCTCCATCGAGCGAGTGCGGATGCGGCCCGGTACGTGAGCGCAGGTGACCCCTGCCGTGCCGAGGCCCCCGCGTTTTCCGGCCGCTTCTGGATCGACGCATCCCATTTCTTCTCGGGGCTCTGGCATAGGAGACGTGAATCATGGCTGAGACCGCCGTCCGCAGGACCCGTCACTCCGCCCGTACGACCAGCGACGCCGACCGCAGGAATGCCGCGGCCGCCCTCCAGCGTGCCCTCGACCGCCGTGACAACGGCGGCTCCACCGGGCACTGAGCCGATGCGTGCGCGAACCGGGTCGGTCCTGTCGCGGCCGGCGTCGATGCCCTGCCGCTGCTGCTGGCGGATCCGGCTGTCCGTGGCCCGGTGGCTCTTTCTTTCCTGACGGTGCGGGGCCTCTCCTGAGCGTGCCGAGCCTGTAGGGGCCCGGGATTCCGGGCGCCCCTACAGGTGATCGCTGCCTACTGCGCGGCCGGACGCGTCACCTCGAAGTGGTCGATGCGCTCGCCGGACTCGGCGAGGGCGGTGACCTTCATCCGCGGGTGGCTGCCCGGTGTGACCTCGACGGCGATGAAGGAGTAGCCGGTGTAGCGGACCCGGGACCACTCCACGGTCTCCTTGGTCTTCTGCCGGCCCTTGGACCAGTGGTAGGTGTCCACGTGGTCGAGGTCCTTGACGTGCCCCTCGTAGCTGTCCGGCACCGGGAAGTCGTAGAGGGCCCGGCCCGCGCCGCCCGCGGTCACGTACACGATGCCCTCGCGGGTGGTGTCCACGCTCGCGCCGATCGGCATCTTCTTGGCGACCCGCCCGCTCTTGAGGGCGTCGGTCCGCTCGTAGACGTGGTTGTGGCCGTTGACGACCAGGTCCACCTGGTGCTTGTCGAACAGCGGCAGCCAGGCGTCGCGCACCGCACCGTCGGAGGCGTGCGAGTTGGTGGTGGAGAAGGCGCAGTGGTGGAAGAAGACCACGATGAAGTCGATGCCGTCGGCGGCGCGCAGCTCGGCCAGCCGGCGGTCGAGCCAGCGGGTCTGCCGGCCGTCGGTGTAGCCCTGGTTGGCGGGGATCTCGTAGGAGATGTCGTTGGCGTCCAGGGCGACGACGGCGGTGTTGCCGTAGGTGAACGAGTAGACACCGGGGGCGTTCTCGGCGTCCGGGCCGTTGCCGGGCAGCGACCAGCGGGCGTTCTGGCCGCCGTAGCCGTTGGGGGAGTACCAGGCTTCCATGTCGTGGTTGCCGGTGGTCACCATCCACGGCACGGACTTGGCCACCGACTCGGTCTGTGCGAGGAACTGGTCCCAGACCCGGGCGTCGTAGGCGTCGTGCTCGGAGCCGTCGCCGTCGGTGTCCGCGTAGCAGATGTCGCCCGCGTGCAGGTGGAAGGACGGGTTCTGACCCAGGATCAACTGGTCGTTGGCGAGGGCGTGGTAGCTCACGCCCTGGTCGCCGAAGGCGGTGAAGACGAACGCCTCGGGACGGGCCGGCGCGGTACGGAAGGTACCGACGGTGGAGAAGTGGCGCGGGTCGGCCGGGTCGAAGCCCTCGTGGCCGACGCCGTAGTAGTACGTCGTCCCCGGGCGCAGCCCGTCCAGCGCGGCGTGCAGGTAGTACTGCTGCACGGCCGGCAGCTTCGCGGACAGCGACGGGGTGTGCAGCGGACGGACCTCCGCCTCGATCTTGCGCCCCAGGTCCCACGGCTTCAGGCCCACCCGCAGATACGGCCGCTTGACCGCGAGCGGAACCTGCCAGCTCACCCGCATCTGGTGCCTGGGGTCGGCGCCGAAGGCCAGATGGCGGCCGAACGGGGCGACCAGCGAACCGTCCACGGCGGCCGTCGCGGGCGAGGACAGCAGGGTGGGCGAGACGCCCTGGGCCGAACCGGCCAGCAGCCCGGAGCCCGCGACCACGCCCGCGGTGGCGGCCGAGGTGCGCAGCAGACCTCTGCGGCTCAGTTTGGTACGGAGGTAGTCATGCTGCTCCGGCATGCTCATCCGGGCCGCCAGCCGCTCCGGGATGCCGACGCGAGGGGTGTGCGAGGGCTGGGGGACGGTCCCCCGGGGATTTCCAGTCATGCCCCGAATTTCCCAGCGTGACCCGACCGTTGAGGGGACGGCGGGTGAACGCCGGCTGTCCGCCTCCCCATGTGTCCGTATGGCGGACGTTACGTGTCAATCCATGGGACGGAGAGTAGGGTCCAGGCATGTCTCGCAGCATTCGCCTCGCAGTGATCCCCGGTGACGGCATCGGCCAGGAAGTCGTGGCCCAGGGCCTGAAGGTCCTGACCGCGGTCCTCCCGCAGGACGTCAAGCTGGAAACCCAGGAGTACGACCTCGGTGCCCGGCGCTGGCACGCGACCGGTGAGACCCTCCCCGACGCGGAGCTGGAGTCGCTCAAGCAGCACGACGCGATCCTGCTCGGCGCGATCGGCGACCCGTCCGTACCCTCCGGTGTGCTGGAGCGCGGTCTGCTGCTGAAGCTCCGCTTCGCCTTCGACCACTTCGTCAACCTGCGCCCGTCGAAGCTCTTCCCGAACACCTCCACCCCGCTCGCCGGCCGCCCCGACATCGACTTCGTGGTGGTGCGCGAGGGGACCGAGGGCCCGTACACCGGCAACGGCGGCTCGCTGCGCACCGGCACCCCCGCCGAGGTCGCCACCGAGGTCAGCGTCAACACCGCCTACGGCGTGGAGCGGGTGGTCCGTGACGCGTACGAGCGGGCCAACGCCCGCCCCCGCAAGAAGCTCACGCTGGTGCACAAGAACAATGTGCTGGTGTACGCGGGCCACATGTGGAAGAACATCTTCGACAAGGTCGGCCAGGAGTACCCCGAGGTCACCACCGACTACCTGCACGTCGACGCCGCGACGATCTTCTTCGTGACCCAGCCCGAGCGGTTCGACGTGATCGTCACCGACAACCTCTTCGGTGACATCCTCACCGACCTCGCCGCGGCCGTCACCGGCGGCATCGGCCTGGCCGCCTCCGGGAACATCAACCCGACCGGCGACTTCCCCTCGATGTTCGAGCCGGTGCACGGCTCCGCGCCGGACATCGCGGGCACCGGCAAGGCCGACCCGACGGCGACGATCCTCTCCGTCGCCCTGCTGCTGCGCCACCTCGGCTACGAGCAGCAGGCCGCCCGCATCGAGGAGGCGGTGGCCGCCGACCTGGAGGCCCGGGAGGGCTCCGCGCGGAGCACGGACGAGATCGGTGACGCGCTGGTCGCACGAGTAGCGGGCTGAGGCCCACCGCGCAGACACGCACCACGCACAGCGCCGGGCCGCCTCCAGGGGGCCCGGCGCTGTGCGCGTGGGCCCCGGCACGGCCGCCGCCCCGGTTCCGGCCGCACGGACCCACGGGCGATAATCGGACGTGGCATCCTTGCCCGCGAGGAAACTCGGACGTCCCAGTAACGACCGGTACGTTCAAGTGCCCTCGTAGGCGCGGCAGCCACCGCACCGGTGCCGCAAGGTGGGGGACCGAACCCCTTACCCCCGGCCGGAGGGCTGGGCCGGTGATGCTCCCCAGCACACGCTGGGAGGTACCCCCCGGTATCGCACACGCAGTGAAGGACATGCATCCATGACGACGCCCACGATCGAGCTCAAGCCCTCCTCGCACCCGCTGTCCGACGCGGAGCGGGAGCAGATCCTGGCCGCCCCCGGCTTCGGCCGCCACTTCACCGATCACATGGTGACGATCAAGTGGACGGAGGGCCGCGGCTGGCACGACGGACAGCTCGTGCCGTACGGGCCGCTCTCCCTCGACCCGGCGACCAATGTCCTGCACTACGCCCAGGAGATCTTCGAGGGCCTCAAGGCGTACCGCCGGCCCGACGGCTCCGTCGCCACCTTCCGTCCGGACGCCAACGCCCGGCGCTTCCAGGCGTCCGCGCGCCGGCTGGCGATGCCCGAGCTGCCCGTCGAGACCTTCATCGAAGCCTGTGACCTGCTCGTTCAGCAGGACAAGGACTGGGTGCCCGCGCACGGCGGCGAGGAGTCGCTCTACCTGCGCCCGTTCATGATCGCGACCGAGGTCGGCCTGGGTGTGAAGCCCGCCAACGAGTACCTCTTCGTCGTCATCGCCTCGCCCGCCGGTGCGTACTTCGCCGGCGGCGTCAAGCCGGTCTCCATCTGGCTGTCCGAGAACCGGGTGCGGGCCGTCCCCGGCGGTATGGGCGACGCCAAGACCGGCGGCAACTACGCCGCGTCGCTGCTCGCCCAGGCCGAGGCCGCCGCGCAGGGCTGTGACCAGGTCGCCTACCTCGACGCCGTGGAGCACAAGTGGGTCGAGGAGCTCGGCGGGATGAACCTGTACTTCGTCTACGGCGACAAGATCGTCACCCCCACTCTGACCGGCTCGCTGCTCGCCGGCGTCACCCGTGACTCCCTGCTCTCCGTCGCCCGCGTCCTGGGCTACGCGTCGGAGGAGGCCCGGGTCTCCATCGACCAGTGGAAGGCCGACACCGCGAACGGCACCCTCACCGAGGTCTTCGCCTGCGGTACGGCGGCCGTGATCACCCCGGTCGGCACGGTCAAGAGCGCCAGCGGCGAGTGGACCCAGTCCGACGGTGAGCCCGGCAAGGTCACGCTGAAGCTGCGCGAGGCGCTCCTCGACATCCAGCGCGGGGTCGCCGAGGACAAGCACGGCTGGATGCACGAGCTGGGCTGAGCCCGCCACCGCGTCCCCCGGACCTGATCGAGGCCGCCCCCGCGAGTGCGTCGGGGGCGGCCTCGGCCGGGTCCGGGCCGGCTCAGCCGACCTCCGCGGGGGCCTCCGCCGCCGGGGCCGGGGGAGTGGCCGGCCGGGCCCGCAGCGCCGCGACCGGGCGCGGGTCCCGCACGGTGAGGGCCAGGTACACGATCCCGCCCACGGCCGCCGCGAGCAGGAAGCTGAGGTCGATGCCGCCGGTCAGCGGCAGCAGCGGCCCCTGGTAGAGCGGGGTGTCCACGCCCATCAGGCCGACCACGGAGCCCAGCGCCCAGGCCAGCGTCGCCCGGACGTGCCAGCCCGCCCGGTACCAGTACACGCCGCCGCGGGTGCCGCGGTTGTAGACCTGGAGCGACTCCGGGTCGTAGGCGCCGCGGCAGCGGACGAAGCCGATCACGGTGATCACCGCCCAGGGCGTCCCGACGGCGGTCATCAGCAGCACGAACGAGGTCATCGCGTCCTGCGCCGCCCACAGGAAGTGGCCGGCGTAGACCAGCGTGGTCGCGAGCGCGGCGACGACATAGGTGGCCTGGGTACGGGTCGCCCGCGGCAGGATCGCGTCCAGATCGAGGCCCATGCTGTAGAGCATCAGACCGGAGTTGCCGACCGAGCCGGCCGAGGCGTTGAGCAGCAGCAGCGCCAGGTACCAGAAGGGCGCGCCGGCCACCAGCGGGCCCGCGTAGTCCGCCCCCGCACCGACCGCGAGCGCGGTGAACGTACCGAAGAGCTGCGGCACCAGGAGGCCGACCACCAGGCCCAGACAGGTGGCGCCGAAGACCTTGCGGCCGCTGTGCCGGCGCGGGGAGATGTAGCGGCTGTAGTCGCCCAGCAGCGTGATGAAGGCGATCGGGCCGCTCAGGCCCGCGGAGACGGCGGCCAGCAGCCAGGTCTGCCAGAAGCCGCCGAGCAGGTAGGAGCTGCCGGGCGGTGCGGCGGTGGTGAAGGTGTCCGCGTAGGCGACGATGCCGAGGGCCAGGAGGACGGTCAGTCCGATGGCGAGAACCTTGCTCAGCCGGAGCAGCACCCGGTAGCCGTAGACCGCGCCGACGGCGGTGGCGCCCGCCAGCAGGGCGTAGACCAGGGCGTACGTGGTGCCGCTGGACGGCAGCCCGGTCAGCCGGTGCAGCGCGCCCACCACCGCGTCGCCGCCGACCCACAGGGTCAGGGCGGTGTAGCCCAGCGACAGCAGCAGGCCGATGACCGAGCCGATCAGCCGGCCGCGCACACCGAAGTGGGCACCGCTGCTGGTGGACAGGTTGGTGGCGCTGCGCAGCGAGACCAGGGCGAGCGGGGCGGTCAGCAGGGTGCCGACGAGGGTGCCCGCCACCAGGGAGGTCACCGAGGGCCAGAAGCCGAGCCCGAAGGAGACCGGCAGCCAGCCGAAGATCACCACGCCCAGGGCGAGGTTCGACCCGAGCAGGATCGAGATCAGGTCGCGAGGGCCGCTGGTGCGTTCCTCGTCCGGGATGGTGTCGACTCCGCGTTGTTCGATCGGCATGAGGGCTCCCCTGAGAGGCCGGACAACAGTGTGCGAGCAGCGCTCCGGGCAGTGCTCCGGGCCGGCGGCGGTGCGCGTGCGGCGCGCTGCCCGCGCTGCGAGATCATTTAGAGCGGCGTTCCATTGCGCCGAATATTTAGAGCAGCGCTCAATGTGACGCATGGCTGTGTCCTCGGTCAATGCTTTCCCATTGACGATTTTCGTGGTTAGAGTGTTGCTCAAATCAAGCGGGAGGTGTGGACGGGATGCGGTTGACCCCGACGGAACGCGACCGGCTGCTGCTGTTCGGCGCGGCCGAGCTGGCGCGGACGCGCCGGGCCCGTGGGCTGAAGCTGAATGTGCCCGAGGCGACCGCGTTGATCGCGGACACAGTCTGCGAGGCGGCGCGGGACGGGCGCCGCCTCGCTCAAGCCATCGAGGCGGCACGCGGTGTGCTCGGCCCGGACGATGTGCTGCCGGGCGTGGCCGACGTGGTCACCGAGGTGCATGTGGAGGCCGTCTTCGACGACGGCTCCCGGCTCGCGGTGGTCAGCGACCCGATCGGCGCCCGCCCGCCGGCCGGCGCGAGCGACCAGGCCCCCGCGCCCGGCGCGGTGCTGCCCGGCCCGGCCGGCCCGGCGCCCGTGCCCGCGGTGGTGCTGACCGTGCGCAACACCGCGACGGTGCCCATCAGCGTCACCTCGCACTTCCACTTCTTCGAGGCCAACCCCCGGCTGAACTTCGACCGGGCCGCCGCGTACGGCATGCGGCTGTGCGTCCCGGCCGGCTCATCGGTGCGGTTCGACCCCGGCGGTGCCGAGGAGGTCGGTCTGGTCCCCATCGGCGGCGACCGGATCGCGATCGGCTTCGCCGGTCTCGTCGACGGCCCGCTGGACGCGCCGGGCGCCAAGACGGAAGCGCTGCGGCGGGCCGCCGCCTGCGGCTACCTGGGAGCGGAGGAACAGGCATGACCGGCAGCATCGATCCCCACGAGTACGCGTCGGTGCACGGCCCGCGGGCCGGCGACCGGGTCGTCCTCGGTGACTCGGGCCTGGTCGTCCGGGTCGAGTCCGACGCCCAGAAGCCCGGCGACGAGTTCCTGGCCGGCTTCGGCAAGACCGCCCGCGACGGGCTGCACCTCAAGGCCGCCGCGGTCCGCGAGACCTGCGACGTGGTGATCAGCAACGTCCTGGTCATCGACGCGGTCCAGGGCATCCGCAAGGTGTCCATCGGCATCCGCGAGGGCCGGATCCACGCGATAGGGCGGGCCGGCAACCCCGACACCCTCGACGGGGTCGATGTCGTCGTCGGCACGGGCACCTCGATCGTCTCCGGCGAAGGCATGATCGCCACCGCGGGCGCCGTCGACACCCATGTCCATCTGCTCTCACCGCGCGTCATGGAAGCCTCGCTGGCCTCCGGCGTGACCACGATCATCGGCCAGGAATTCGGACCGGTCTGGGGCGTCGGCGTCAACTCCCCCTGGGCGCTGGGGCACGCCTTCAGCGCCTTCGACGCCTGGCCGGTCAACATCGGCTTCCTCGGCCGAGGCTCGTCCTCGGGTGACGCCCCGCTGGTCGAGGCGCTCGCCGAGGGCGGCGCCTGCGGCTTCAAGGTGCACGAGGACATGGGTGCCCATGCCCGCGCCCTGGACACCGCGCTGCGGGTCGCCGAGGAGCACGACGTCCAGGTCGCGCTGCACAGCGACGGCCTGAACGAGTGCCTCACCGTCGAGGACACCCTGCGCGTCCTGGACGGCCGGACCATCCACGCCTTCCACATCGAGGGCTGCGGCGGCGGACACGTCCCCAACGTCCTGAAGATGGCCGGCGTCCCCAACGTCATCGGCTCCTCCACCAACCCCACCCTCCCCTTCGGGCGGGACGCGGTCGCCGAGCACTACGGCATGATCGTCTCGGTCCACGATCTGAAGACGGATCTGCCCGGTGACGCCGCCATGGCCCGCGACCGCATCCGGGCCGGGACGATGGGCGCCGAGGACGTGCTGCACGACCTCGGGGCGATCGGCATCACCTCCTCCGACGCGCAGGGCATGGGCCGGGCCGGCGAGACCGTGCGCCGGACCTTCGCCATGGCCGGCAAGATGAAGGCCGAGCTGGGGCCCCTCCTTCCCCGGAACGGGGAGTCCGGCGACGGCGCCCACGACGACAACGCCCGCGTCCTGCGCTACATCGCCAAGCTCACCATCAACCCCGCCATCGCCCACGGTCTCTCGCACGAGATCGGGTCGATCGAGGTCGGCAAGATGGCCGATGTCGTGCTGTGGAAGCCGCAGTACTTCGGCGCCAAGCCGCAGCTGGTGCTGAAGTCCGGATTCCCCGCCTACGGCGTCACCGGCGACCCGAACGCCGCCACCGACACCTGCGAACCCCTGGTGCTCGGCCCGCAGTTCGGGGCGTACGGCGCGACGCCCGCCGAGATCTCCGTCGCCTTCGTCGCGCGGGCCGCCGTCGAACAGGGCGGGGACGGTATGCCCACCCGCCGGCGCCGGGTCGCCGTCCGTGGCACCCGCGGCATCGGCCCCGGCAGCCTCGTCCACAACTCCCGGGTCGGGCAGGTGCAGGTCGACGGCGGCAGCGGACTGGTCACCCTGGACGGTGCGCCGATGCGCTCGGAACCGGCCGACACCGTGTCACTGTCCCGGCTCTACTTCCTGTGAGCGCGCCGTGTGGCCACGCCGTGTGGCCACGCCCCGGCACCCCGCCCCCTGCGACCACGCCCGGTGGCCACTCCCGGTGAGTGCGCCTCGCCGGCGGACCGGTGCGAACCCCTTGCCCGTCACACCGATACAGACCCTGAGGACCCCCGCATGAACACCCCTGTCGCCGACGGCTTCCGTATGCCCCCGGAGTGGGCCCGGCACGAGCGCACCTGGATGGCCTGGCCCGGCCCCAGCTTCACCTTCGGCGAGGAGGGCGGCGAGACGCTGGCCGAGGCCCGCCGTGCCTGGGCGGCCGTCGCCCGTGCGGTCCGCCGCTTCGAGCCGGTCACCGTCGTCGCCGGAACCGGCCAGTCGGAGGGCGCCCGCGCGCTGCTCGGTGCGGACATCAAGGTCGTCGAGCGCCCGCTCAACGACGCCTGGATGCGCGACATCGGCCCCACCTTCCTCACCGACGGCGCGGGCCGACTGGCCGCCGCCGACTGGGTGTTCAACGGCTGGGGCGCCCAGGAATGGGCCCGCTGGGACCACGACGAGAAGATCGCCGAGCAGGTCTGCGCGCTGGCCGGCGCCCGCCGCTACGCCACCCCCCTGGTCAACGAGGGCGGCGGCATCCACATCGACGGCGAGGGCACCGTGCTGCTCACCGAGACCGTCCAGCTCGACCCGGGCCGCAACCCCGGCCGTACCCAGGAGGAGGTCGAGGCCGAGATCCACGCCCACCTCGGCACCACCAAGGCGATCTGGCTGCCGCGCGGGCTGGCCGCCGACTACGGGCAGTTCGGCACCCGCGGCCATGTCGACATCGTCGCCGCCTTCGCCCGCCCCGGCACCGTGCTCGTGCACACCCAGCCCGACCCCGACCACCCCGACCACGCCATCTGCCAGGAGATCGGCAAGCTGCTGCGCGCCGCCACCGATGCCCGGGGGCGGCAGCTGGAGGTCATCGAGGTGCCCGCGCCGACCGTCATCGAGGAGGACGGTGAGCCGGTCGACTACTCCTACATCAATCACTACCTCTGCAACGACGGCGTGGTGCTGTGCGGCTTCGACGATCCGCGCGACGCGGAGGCGGCCGCGATCTTCCGCCGGCTCTTCCCCGGCCGGACGGTGACCCTCGTGGACGCCCGTACGATCTTCGCAGCGGGTGGCGGTATCCACTGCATCACCCAGCAGCAGCCGAAGGTCTGATCCGCAGACCTGCCCCAGCCGACCCGGAGGTCCCTGTGCCCGGTCCCGCGCGCCGCCCCAGGCGCCGGCTCAACCAGCCCCGCGAGCAGGTCCTGGCCGCGGCGATGGCGACCATCGCCGCCGAGGGCCTGGACCGGCTGACCATGGCCGGACTGGGCCGCGAGGTCGGCATGAGCAGCGGCCACATCCTCTACTACTTCGGTACGAAGGACGAGCTGCTGCTCCAGACCCTCCAGTGGAGCGAGGAGCAGCTCGGCGCCGAGCGCCGGGCCGCCCTCTCCCGCCGCGTCCCGGCCCGCGAACGGCTGGACGCCCTGGTCGACCTCTACCTCCCCGAAGGCCACCGCGACCCGCGCTGGACGCTGTGGCTGGAGGTGTGGAACCGCTCCCAGAACGCCGACGACGAGGCCCGCGAACGCCAGCTGGAACTGGAACTGGCCTGGCACCGCGACCTGGTGGCCCTGCTCGTCGAGGGCATCTCCAAGGGCGAGTTCCGCCCCGTCGACCCCGAACGCTTCGCCACCCGCACCCGCGCCCTCCTCGACGGCTTCGGCTCCCAGCTCGTCGTCGGCCTCCCGGGCACGGAGCGGGAGGAAGTGGGGGACCACGTACGGGAGTTCCTGGACGAATCGCTGTCCGTCCCCCGGGGCTGACCGCAGCGGGCCGGGCGCTGCGGTCGGCCCGTGGGCCCTACGCCCCCGGAAGGAAGTGCCGGCGGTACATCTCGACCGCCTGCTCCGGCGGGTAGTTGGGCAGCGCGCTGACCGCACCGTCCGTCTTGGAGATCACGATGTGCGAGCCGCCCGGATCACGGGGGTAGGCGGTGGGGTCCGTCCTGGGCGGGAAGACCGGGTACACCAGATAGCCGATGTCGAATTCGTGGACGTGCAGCGCCGGTTCGTCCCCGTCCGGCCAGACGCGGGGGAAATGGCCCAGCCCGATCTCCAGCGCCTCCTCGGCGCTGGTGGGGACCGGCCGTTGCCCTGCTTGCGGTTGCGGTTCGGACATCTCGCTTCTTTCTCTTCGCGCGCCCGGCCCGGGCCGCACAGGGCGGCCGGGGCGGTGGCGCCTCGCAGCTTCGAGGGCGACCCTATGCCGTAGGGGGAGGCGCGCTGCCGCGGCCGTGCCACGGGCCGGCGCCCGCGCCCGTGACCACAACGCACGTAAGTACCTGCGATCGTTGCCGCCCGCGCCCTTGCCGCGGGCCCCCGGGTCCGCGACCGTAACCGGCTATGGGACGAGAGCAATGGAAGAAGATCTGGGTCGGCTCGGCCGGCAACATGGTCGAGTGGTTCGACTGGTTCGTGTACGCCAGTTTCGCGGTCTACTTCGCGGATTCGTTCTTCCCCAAGGGGAATGACACCGCGAACCTCATGAACACCATGGGGATCTTCGCGGTGGGCTTCTTCATGCGCCCGGTGGGCGGATGGGTGCTCGGCCGGGTCGGCGACCGTAAGGGCCGCAAGGCCGCACTCACACTGACCGTCACACTGATGTCCGCCTCGGCGGTCCTGATCGCCGTCGCGCCCACCTACGGCGTCGCGGGCTACGGCGGAGTGGCCGTGCTGCTCATCGCGCGGATGCTCCAGGGGCTCTCGGTCGGCGGGGAGTACGCGGCCAGCGCGACCTACCTCACCGAGGCGTCCGCGCCCGGCCGCCGCGGCTTCGCCTCCAGCTTCCAGTACGTGTCCATGACCGCGGGCCAGCTGCTCGGCCTCGGCCTCCAGATCGTGCTCCAGCGCACCCTGTCCGAGGACGCCCTGCACAGCTGGGCCTGGCGGATCCCGTTCATCATCGGTGCGCTGGGCGCCGCCATCGTCTTCTACCTGCGCCGCAACATGCTGGAGACCGAGGTGTACGCCGAGGACGACAGCGCCCACGCCGACCCGGCCCGCGGCACCCTCAAGGCGCTGCTGGCCCACAAGCGCGAGGCGTTCCTGGTCATCGCGCTCACCATGGGCGGCACGGTCGCGTACTACACGTACACGACCTACCTCACCAAGTACCTCTCGGGCAGCGCCGGTCTGCCCAAGCCGACCGCCTCCCTGGTCAGCTTCTGCGCCCTGTTCATCTTCATGTGCATCCAGCCGCTCGCCGGAAAGCTGTCCGACCGGATCGGCCGCCGTCCGCTGCTGATCACCTTCGCGGTCGGCTCGACGTTCCTGACCGTGCCGATCATGACGCTGCTCAAGCACGCCGGCAGCTTCTGGCCCGCCCTCGGGCTCTCGCTGCTCGCCCTGGTCGTCGTCACCGGCTACACCTCGATCAACGCCTGTGTGAAGGCCGAACTGTTCCCGACCGGCATCCGTGCGCTGGGCGTGGCCCTGCCGTACGCCATCGCCAACGCGCTCTTCGGCGGTACCGCGGAGTATGTCGCCCTGTGGTTCAAGGACGGCGGCATCGAGTCCGGCTACTACTGGTACGTCGCCGGCTGCGCCGCGGTCTCGCTGATCGTCTACATCACCATGCGCGAGACCCGGTCCATCGACCTGCACCGGGTCGGCAAGCAGGACGAGGGCACGGGAGCCGAACGGGCGCGGGTGGGGGAGCCCGTCGCCGACTGAGGGTCGCCCGACCGGCCGGAACCGGCCTTCGCCGCCCGCGGCAGGGCCGGTTCCGGGATAGGCGCGCGGTGCGCCAACGGCTACGACCTCAACTACCGGGCTCCCGCCCTCCGCGACACCGCCGTCGGCGACGCGCTGTACACGTGGTTCGCGGGGGTGACCAGCCTCCAGGGCTTCACCGACCGCCACATGGCCCCCGTCACCGCGTCCTTCTAGCACACCAACCACCTCGCGTGCATCGAGAAGCTGGCGCCCCGGGACCGTGCCCGGGCCACCGCCGCGCTCCGGCGCTGGGCGGGCGTGGACGGCCGGACCGCACAGCAGCTGGACATTCTGCCCGCATCGTGAGACATCCCGCTCCGTCACCCGGGGTTGTGGCACACTGCGGATCGTGCTCTCGTTCGCCATGATTATTGGCAGCAGGCGCGCCGGTCCGCAGTGACCGCCCCGTACGAACCGAGTACGGCGTGGCCACCGTCGTCCCAGACCCGCGCGCAGACCTCTCGCACCCGCGAGAGGTTTTTTCGTTTCCGGCCCACATCTCACCGGAGGCGGAGCGCGAGGGAACATGGAGGGGCGGTGGAACCGGTTATTCCGGTAGACCGAGATCCCGACAGGAGCCAGACCAGCATGACGGACGCACCCCAAGCCCGCCCCGCCGACGCGGTGTCCGACGACTTCCACGTCTTCGACACCACGCTCCGCGACGGCGCGCAGCGCGAGGGCATCAATCTCACGGTCGCCGACAAGCTGACCATCGCCCGGCACCTCGAAGAATTCGGCGTCGGCTTCATCGAGGGGGGCTGGCCCGGCGCCAATCCGAGGGACACCGAGTTCTTCCAGCGGGCCCGCGAGGAGATCGACTTCCGGCACGCCCAGCTGGTCGCGTTCGGCGCCACCCGCAAGGCCGGGGTCCGCGTCGAGGACGATCCGCAGGTCGCCGCGCTGCTGGAGTCCGGGGCCCCGGTCATCACGCTGGTCGCCAAGTCCCATGTCGGGCATGTGGAGCTGGCGCTGCGCACCACCCCCGAGGAGAACCTCGCGATGGTGCGGGACACCGTCCGGTACCTGCGCGACCAGGGCCGCCGGGTCTTCCTCGACTGTGAGCACTTCTTCGACGGCTACGCCCTGGACGCGGTCTACGCCAAGCAGGTCGTCCGCACCGCGAGCGAGGCCGGCGCCGATGTCGTGGTGCTCTGCGACACCAACGGCGGGATGCTCCCGGCGCAGATCACCGCCGTGGTCCGGACCGTCCTCGCGGACACCGGGGCGCGGCTGGGCATCCACGCCCAGGACGACACCGGCTGTGCCGTCGCCAACACCCTGGCCGCCGTGGACGCCGGCGCCACCCACGTCCAGTGCACCGCCAACGGCTACGGCGAGCGGGTCGGCAACTCCAACCTCTTCCCGGTCGTCGCCGCCCTGGAGCTCAAGTACGGGCGCCAGGTGCTGCCCGAGGGCAAGCTCGCCGAGACCACCCGGATCTCGCACGCCATCGCCGAGGTCGTCAACCTCACCCCCTCCACCCACCAGCCCTATGTGGGTGTCTCCGCCTTCGCCCACAAGGCCGGACTGCACGCCTCCGCCATCAAGGTCGACCCGGATCTCTACCAGCACATCGACCCGGCACTGGTCGGCAACAGCATGCGGATGCTGGTCTCCGACATGGCAGGACGGGCGTCCATCGAGCTCAAGGGCAAGGAGCTGGGCATCGATCTGAGCGGCGACCGTGAGCTGGTCGGCCGGGTCGTCGAGCGGGTCAAGGAGCGGGAGCTGGCGGGCTACACGTACGAGGCCGCCGACGCGTCCTTCGAGCTGCTGCTGCGCGCGGAGCTCCAGCGGGCGGAGGGCGGCCGGCCGCGCAGTTACTTCACGGTGGAGTCCTGGCGGGCGATCGTCGAGGACCGCCCGGACGGTACGCACGCCAACGAGGCGACCGTGAAGCTGTGGGCGAAGGGCGAGCGGATCGTCACCACGGCCGAGGGCAACGGCCCGGTCAACGCGCTGGACCGGGCCCTGAAGGTGGGCCTGGAGCGGATCTATCCGCAGCTGGCCCACATGGAGCTGGTGGACTACAAGGTCCGCATCCTGGAGGGCGCCCTGGGCACCGGCTCGATCACCCGGGTCCTGGTCTCCACCAGCGACGGCCGGGGCGAGTGGTCCACGGTCGGTGTCGCGGAGAACGTGATCGCCGCGTCCTGGCAGGCGCTGGACGACGCCTATGCGTACGGGCTGCTGCGGGCCGGGGTCGAGCCGCAGGAGTGACCGCCCCGGCGACGCCGCGACCGCGGCCCCGCACGGCCCTCGGGGGAGAGGCCGGCGCGGGGCCGCGGTCGTAGGACGGAGCGGCGGGCTCAGGCGTCCGGGGCCGCCTTGACGGCCGAGATGTCGAAGGTGAGCTTGACCTTGTCGCTGACCATGACGCCGCCGGCCTCCAGCGCGGCGTTCCAGGTCAGGCCCCAGTCGGAGCGCAGGATCTCGGCGCTGCCCTCGAAGCCGACCCGCTCGGCGCCGTAGACATCGGTGGCCGAGCCGTGGAACTCCAGGTCGATGGTGAGCGGCTTGGTGACGTCCCGGAGGGTCAGATCGCCGGTGATGCGGTAGCGGTCACCGCCCACGCGCTCGGCGGCGGTGCTGCGGAAGGTCATCAGCGGGAAGGTCTCGGCGTCGAAGAAGTCGGCGCTGCGCAGATGGCCGTCGCGGTCCGCGATCCCGGTGTCGATGCTGGCGATCGTGACGTCGAGGGAGGCGGTGGAGCGGGCCGGCTCGGACCCGTCGAGGTGCAGCGAGCCCTCGTACACACCGAAGGCACCGCGGACGTTGGTGACCATGGCGTGCCGGACGGTGAAGCCGATGGTGCTGTGGGCCGGGTCGATGGTGTAGTCGCCGGTCAGCGCCGCGAGTCCGGGGTCCGCGTCGAGGACGGCAGCGGGGGCGGCGGGGGCGGTGTCGGCGGTGCGCTTGCGGTTGAACAGAGCCATGGCTCCTCCTCAAAGACGGTGTACTCGGTGTGCGTGAAGTATTGTTTAAGCTTCAACGAGATTCACCGTAACCCCATCTGGTTCAACATTCAACCTCTTGCCTCGAACGGGCTCCGCCGGCCGGGTGACGGCCGGCGTTCCGGCGCGGTCATTGCCGCTCGCCGACGGCCCGTGCTAGACCATCAGGAACTCCCAAGTGCGCAGCGCCACCCCCCAGTTGACGCCCTGGAGAGGACCGACCGTGTCGCCAGTCCCCGCCCTGCCCGTCTGGTCACGCAGAGGATTTCTCGCCGTCTCCACCGCGGGTGCGCTCGGCCTCGCGGCCGGCCCCGCGCACGCCGCCCCCGGGCCGGCCGCCCCGGCCGACGAGTTCACCGCCCTCCGCCGTCGCTGGTGCGCGCTCACCCTGGGCACCGGCTTCGACCCCACCGCCCCGCCCTACGCCGCCGCCCTCCAGGAGACCGGCGCCCTCGCGAGCACCTTCCAGGCACGGATGCGCCCGGCCGCCGGCTCCCTCTGGCCCGACTGCCGCTACGACCCGCCGTCCGGCATCACCCAGAGCTACGGCCGGCTGCACACCATGGCCCAGGCGTACGCCCAGCCCGGCACCGGCCGCACCGGCGACCCCGCCCTGGCCCAGGCCCTCGCCACCGGCCTCGGCCACCTCGAAGCCACCGTCTACAACACCGCCACCACCCGCTACGGCAACTGGTGGGAGTGGCAGATCGGCAGCCCCCGACTCCTCCTCGACACCCTCGCGATCCTCGACGAGCGGCTGCCCGACGGCGGCGGCCTCCCCGACGACCTGCGCACCCGCTGTCTGGCCGCCGTCGACCACTTCGTGCCCGACACCATGCTCGGCGACTACACCGGGACGAGCACCGGCGCCAACCGCGTCGACCTGTGCCGGGTGGTCGCGCTGCGCGGCGTCCTCGGCCGCGCCCCCGACAAGATCGCGCTGGCCCGCGACGCCCTCTCCCCGGTCTTCCCGTACGTCACCCGGGGCGACGGGCTCTACGCCGACGGCTCCTTCGTCCAGCACACCTGGGTCGCCTACTCCGGCACCTACGGCTATGTCCTGCTGGACGGCCTCGGCCGGCTGTTCGCGCTGCTCGGCGGCTCGTCCTGGCAGCTCACCGACCCGGCCCGGCAGATCATCTTCGACAGCGTCGAGCGGGCCTACGCCCCGCTGCTCCACAACGGCCTGATGATGGACATGGTCAACGGCCGCGCCATCAGCCGCGGCTATCTCCGCAGCGACGAACGGCACATCCTGCGCAGCGACCACTACCACGGCCATGCGCTGATCGCCGCCGTCGCGCTGCTCGCCCGGAGCGCGAGCGCCGCCGAGCGGGACCGCTGGCACGCCATGATCAAGGGCTGGATCGCCCGGGACCGTACGCTGCCCGTCCTCACCGACCGGCAGTACCCCGTCGCCGACCTCGCCCGGCTCGGCGAGATCGCCCGGAGCCCGGCGGCCCCCGCCCCCGAGCCCGTCGGCCACCGGCTGTTCCCCGCCATGGACCGCGCCGTGCACCGCCGCCCCGGCTGGGCCGCCGGGCTGGCCATGGCCTCCGACCGGATCGCGTACTACGAGAACGGCAACGGCGAGAACCCGCGCGGCTGGCACACCGGCGCCGGCATGCTCTCCTGGTGGGGCGCGGATTTCGGCGGCGACCAGTACACGGACGCCTTCTGGCCCACCGTCGACCCCTACCGGCTCCCCGGCACGACCGTCTCCGCCAAGCGGCTGGCCGACAACGAGGGCGGCGGCTGGGGCGAGCCCAAGCCCGCCGCGCGCTGGGTCGGCGGGACCACCGACGGCACCTTCGCCGCCCTCGGCCAGGACCTGCGCGGACTCGCCTCCACCCTCACCGGCAGGAAATCCTGGTTCGCGCTCGCGGACTGCCTCGTCTGCCTGGGCGCCGGCATCACCGCCCGCGACGGGGTGCCGGCCGAGACCGTCGTCGACAACCGCTGCCTGGGGGAGTCCGGCACCGCGACGCTCACCGTCGACGGCGTCCCGCAGCCCGGCACCCTCGGGGAGACCACCGCCTTCCGCCGCGCCCACTGGGCCCACCTCGCCGGCCACGGCGGCTACGTCTTCCCCGGCGGCGCCCCCCTGAAGGCGCTGCGCGAGGCCCGCACCGGCTCCTGGCACGACATCAACAGCACCTCCTCCACCGAGCCGTTCACCCGCCGCTATCTCACCCTCTGGCACGACCACGGCACCGACCCCACCGACGCCTGCTACGCCTACCTCCTGATGCCGGGCGCCACGCTCGGCACGCTCGCCGCCCGGGCCGCCGACCGGCGCTGGCTGACCGTGCTCGCCAATGACGCGGGGCGGCAGGCGATCGCCGTCGACCCGCTCGGCGTAACCGCCGCCAATTTCTGGCGGGCGGGCCGCGCGGGGCCGCTCGCCGCCGACGGCCCGGCGAGCGTGCTGGTACGGGAGCGGCGGCGCGGGTGGCCGGCGGGCCGCGGCGGCACCGCGCGGCTGTGCGCCGCCGCCCCCGAGCGCACCGGCGATACGCTGGAGATCACCTGGTCACGGCCGGTGCGCGGGGTGCTCGCCCACGACCCGGCGATCGAGGTCCTGGCCACCGGGCGGGCCCTGCGGCTGCGTGTCACCCCCGGCACGGGCTGTGCCACCCACACCTGCACCGTGCGGCTGGGCTGACCGGAATCCGGCCCGCCGGACCAGCCGGTCACCACAACATCGCTCCGCGTCTGTTTGTCGGGCCCATACAGACGCCATCCGGGCCCGCCACCCGAACGGACGCCGGGACGCGGGGCGCGTACAGCACGGTTCTGTACTGCCTGCCCACCAAATCGCATGCGACGTTGTACGAAACCGACATCGGTGCGCGGCGCCTCGCCCACGTACCGTCGATACATGACCACTGTCGAAGATGTGCCCGCCGGCGCCAACGACGCCCGCGGGCGCGTCGCCGAACTGCACGCCATCCGTGAGCAGGTTCGGCGAGGCCCCAGCGAGCGTGCCACCGAAGCGCAGCGTGCCAAGGGCAAGCTGACGGCCCGCGAGCGGATCGAGCTGCTGCTGGACGAGGGTTCGTTCAACGAGGTCGAGCCGCTGCGGCGGCACCGGGCGACGGGCTTCGGCCTGGAGGCGAAGAAGCCCTACACCGACGGCGTGATCACCGGCTGGGGCACCGTCCACGGCCGGACCGTCTTCACCTACGCGCACGACTTCCGGATCTTCGGCGGTGCGCTGGGCGAGGCCCACGCCACCAAGATCCACAAGATCATGGACATGGCCATCCAGGCCGGAGCGCCGCTGGTCTCGCTGAACGACGGCGCCGGCGCCCGCATCCAGGAGGGCGTCTCCGCGCTCGCCGGCTACGGCGGCATCTTCCAGCGCAACACCAAGGCGAGCGGGGTCATCCCGCAGATCTCGGTCATGCTCGGCCCGTGCGCGGGCGGCGCGGCCTACAGCCCCGCCCTGACGGACTTCGTCTTCATGGTCCGCGAGACCTCGCAGATGTTCATCACCGGCCCCGACGTGGTGCGCGCGGTGACCGGCGAGGAGATCACCCAGAACGGCCTGGGCGGCGCCGATGTGCACGCCGAGACCTCCGGTGTGGCGCACTTCGCGTACGACGACGAGGCCACCTGCCTGGAGGAGGTCCGCTACCTCCTCTCGCTGCTGCCGGCGAACAACCGCGAGAACCCGCCGACGGTGCCCTGCGAGGACCCCGCCGACCGCTCCGGTGACGCGCTGCTCGACCTGGTCCCGGCCGACGGCAACCGCCCGTACGACATGCGCAAGGTCATCGAGGAGATCGTCGACGACGGCGAGTACCTGGAGGTCCACGAGCGCTGGGCGACCAACATCATCTGCGCGCTGTCCCGGCTCGACGGCCGCGTGGTGGGCATCATCGCCAACCAGCCGCAGTCGCTGGCCGGGGTGCTGGACATCGAGGCGTCCGAGAAGTCCGCCCGCTTCGTCCAGATGTGCGACGCCTTCAACATCCCGATCGTCACCCTGCTCGACGTCCCCGGCTTCCTGCCCGGCGTCGACCAGGAGCACGGCGGCATCATCCGGCACGGCGCCAAGCTGCTCTACGCCTACTGCAACGCCACCGTCCCGCGGATCTCCCTCGTCCTGCGCAAGGCGTACGGCGGCGCCTACATCGTCATGGACTCGCAGTCCATCGGCGCGGACCTGACCTACGCCTGGCCCACCAACGAGATCGCGGTGATGGGCGCCGAGGGCGCCGCCAACGTCATCTTCCGCAAGCAGATCGCCGAGGCGGACGACTCCGAGGCCATGCGGGTGCGCATGGTCAAGGAGTACAAGTCCGAGCTGATGCACCCGTATTACGCGGCCGAGCGTGGCCTGGTCGACGACGTCATCGACCCCGCCGAGACCCGCCATGTGCTCATCCGCGCCCTGGAGATGCTGCGCACCAAGCATGCGGACCTGCCGGCCCGTAAGCACGGCAACCCGCCCCAGTAGCCACCCACCGCACCCGCCACCGGCACGACGCCCACCGCGACGACGGAGAAGACACCGTGAATCCTGCCCACCGCACCGATCCCATCCGCGTGGAGAAGGGCCAGGCCAGCGAGGAAGAGCTCGCCGCCCTGACCGCTGTCCTGCTGGCCCGCGCCGCGCATCAGCCGGCCGCGCCTGCGCGTCCTCGCGCGACGGCTGCCCGTTGGCGGCGGCTGGAGCGGCAGAGTGGTTTCCATGGGGCTACCAGCTGGCAGCGGTGACGCTTCGCTGATTGCGCCGACTTGGGGCCCCGTGTTTGCGGGGTCCCTTGTTTGTCTGCGGGTGCCGTTGTGGCTGGGCGCGCCGTTCCCCGCGCCCCCTGTGGGGGTGGCCGTGCCGTTGTTCGGTGCGGCGCCGTTGTGGCTCGCGCCGTTGCGGGTTGCGTGGTTGCCGCGGGGGTCGGAGGGGACGCACCGGGACCCGTCCTCGGCGCGGGCGACGCGGGTGCGTGGGATTGATTGCCCCGGTGTTTGCTCCGGTCCTGCGGGCGGGCCCCGGTACATCCCCTCCGACCGTTCCCCGTTGCCGACTGCCGGACGGTGGCACCGCGCCTTACGGCCCGGCTCGGCCCGCGCCCGTCCTCGGGGACCAGGTGCCTGCCAAGGGGGGCCGCTGGCTTGCCGTAACGGTCATCGGTACGGCGGGTCGGCCGCGTACGGACGGTGGTCGGAGGGGATGTCCGGTGCCCCGCCCGCAGGACTGGAGCGGACGCCGGGGTGCCTTGCCTCTGGGACCCGCGTCGCCCGCGCCGAGGACGGGGTACCGGGCGTCCCCTCCGACCCGCCACCCACCCGCCGTAGGCGCAACCGGCGCCCACCACAACGGTGTTCCGGTTTGGTATGGCGTGTCCGGATCAAGGCGTAGGTTCGCCCCAACCCTGGGGAGCAGAGCTGTTCAAGCGGTGCTCCCCATGCTGGCATGCGCTCGTCATCCCTTCTCCTGGTGTTCCCGCCTCGCGGGCCTAGGACGACCGGAAGGAAAAGCCCATGCTCAGCACGCTCAGTGCTGGTGCCGCAGTGGCATCGTTGCTCCTCGCCGGATCGGCATCCCCCACCACCACCGCCCGGTTCGGCGACGACCCGCCGTCCGGCAAGATCACCATTACCGTCGCCACGGTCAACGGTTCGGGGTGCAGACCCGGCAGCGCCGCGGTGGCCATCGCGCCCGACAACACGGCCTTCACCGTGACGTACAGCGAATACCTCGCCCAGGCGGGCAGCGGCAGCAAGCCCACCGACTCCCGCAAGAACTGCCAGATCGCGCTGAACGTGCACGTCCCGCAGGGCTTCACGTACGCCATCGCCCGGGCCGACTACCGCGGCTACGCCTCCCTGGCGCCGGGGGCCAAGGGGCTGGAGACGGCGGGGTACTACTTCCAGGGCCAGCAGCAGACGACCCGGAAGAGCCACAGCTTCACCGGGCCCTACGACTCCAACTGGCAGACGTCGGATGAGGCCGACATCGACGCGCTGGTGTACGCGCCCTGCGGCGAGGAGCGCTACTTCAACATCAACACCGAGATGAGGGTGGACGCCAAGTCGGCGGACCCCAAGTCCACCAGCTACATGGCCATGGACTCCACCGACGGCAGCATCAACACCCTGTACCACTTCGCATGGAAGCAGTGCCCCGCGCGCCGCTGACGCCGGGAAGCCGTCCCAGGGGGCCGTGGACCGGTGCGTCCGGGCCCCTGGGACGACGAAGGCCCCCGCACCTCAACGGTGTGGGGGCCTTTCGTCGTGGCGCGCGTGCGGGCACGGGGAGCCCGGACGCGTCCTGCTAGCGCAGCCGCGCCATCAGCGCGTGCTCCACGAGCGTGATGAGCGCGCTCTTGGCCTCGCTGCGGTGCCGCGCGTCGGTGGTGATGATCGGCGCGTCCGGGCCGATCTGAAGCGCCTCACGCACCTCGTCGGGCGTGTACGGCTGGTGGCCGTCGAAGCCGTTGAGGGCGATGACGAACGGCAGTCCGCTGTTCTCGAAGTAGTCGACCGCGGGGAAGCAGTCGGCGAGCCGGCGGGTGTCGACCAGCACCACGGCGCCGATCGCGCCGCGGACCAGGTCGTCCCACATGAACCAGAAGCGGTCCTGACCCGGCGTACCGAAGAGGTACAGGATCAGGTCCTGGTCCAGGGTGATCCGGCCGAAGTCCATCGCCACGGTCGTGGTCGTCTTGTCCGGCGCGTGCGTGAGGTCGTCGATCCCCGCCGAGGCGGAGGTCATCACGGCTTCGGTACGCAGCGGATTGATCTCTGAGACGGCCCCGACGAACGTGGTCTTGCCCACGCCGAAGCCGCCCGCCACCACGATTTTCGCGGAGGTGGTGGAGCGGGCTGCACCGCTAGAGCTTGCGAAGTCCACTGAGCACCCTTTCGAGCAGTGTCACATCTGGCTGTCCGCCGGCGGTCTCGTCCCCGCCGGGCTGATGGATGGCGACGAGTCCGGCCTCTGCCAGGTCGGCGACGAGGATCCGGGCGACGCCGAGGGGGATGGAGAGAAGCGCGGAGATCTCGGCTACTGACTTGATCTCACGGCAGAGGTGGCAGATGCGCTGGTGCTCCGGCAGCTGGCCTTGCAGCTTGGAGGGGTCGGCGGTCGTGCTGACCAGCGCCTCGATGGCGAGCTGGTAGCGCGGCCGGGTCCGGCCTCCGGTCATGGCGTACGGGCGCACCAGCGGGTTGTTCGCGCCGGTGGGGGCGGGCTCTGGCGCGCGCCGTTGCGGCTGCACCGGCTGGATGCGCGGTGCCTGGGGCTGGTCGTACACCGGCGGCTCGTACGGCTGGGAGTCGTACGGCCGGGGCTGCTGCTGGGGCCGCTGCGGCCGGCGGCTCGGCGCAGACGGGAAGTTGAAGCGGTTGTTATGGGTCTCGCCCACAGGTCCGGACTCCTGTCCGGAACCGTACGGGTATCCGCTCGGGGGCGTTGCCACGTCTCCTCCTCCAACTTGCCTGTCTGACGCCGGTCGCGCCACCGAACCCTATGGCGCGGTGGCGGGAAACGCACTGCCTGTCTTTTAGTTGAGAAGACTTCCCTGAAGTTCGGCGCGCAGATCCGGCGTCAGTACCGTGCCCGCGCGGTCGACCAGCAGGGCCATCTCGTAGCCGACCAGGCCGATGTCGCACTCGGGGTGCGCCAGCACGGCCAGCGACGATCCGTCGGAGACGGACATGATGAAGAGGAAGCCGCGCTCCATCTCCACCACGGTCTGGTTGACGCTACCGCCCTCGAAGATGCGGGACGCGCCGGAGGTCAGCGACGTCAGGCCGGAGGCCACCGCCGCCAATTGATCGGCTCTGTCACGAGGGAAGCCCTCGGACATGGCGAGGAGGAGACCGTCCGCGGAGACCACGACCGTGTGGGACACCCCAGGGGTGTTGTCCACGAAGTTGGTGATCAACCAGTTCAGATTCTGCGCCGCCTGGCTCATCGGGCTCACACTAACGCTCCTGATCGTAGGTGCTGCCGGGGCCGAAGCCCTGTTGGTCATTCTGGGGGACCCCGGAGGGGTCCGTGCCGACATTGCGTCCCTGCTGGACGCCGCGGCGCAGGTTACTCAGCCTGCCGCGGACGTCCTCCGGGGCGCGGGAGACCTGGGGGCCGCCCTGCGGGGTCTGCTCCGCTGCACCTTCGACCAGGTTGGCCTTGGGCACCCGCCGGGGGAGGCCGGAAGAGGTGACTCCGCCCGCCTTCGGCTCACGTAGCTGCTCCGCCCGCTCCCAGCGCTCGTCGTTGGAGCTGCGCCAGTCGGAGCCGTCCTGGCCGGTCTCCGGCGTGCTCCGCTGCTCTTGCACCTGCGGTGCTTGCTGGTCGCGGCCTCCGCGGCGCGGAAGGCCGGCGTCCGTCAGCGAGGGGGCATCGCTCGGTGTGGGGCCCGGACGCTGGAATGGTACGCGCTCAGCGGCGTCAGCGGGAGCGGCAGTTGCATTCCGGTCAGATTCCGCTTCGGCGCCGAAGTAGCCCTCGAATGCGGGACGTTCGGCCCATTCGTCCGGCTGTGCCGCCTCGTGGGAAACGTATGGCTGCTGGCCCGTGGTCTCTGCGAAGCCCGGCTCGCCGAACGCGTGGCCACCGTGCGACCGGTCGTCGTAGAGCGGTTGATCGGCTTCCGCATATGCCTGGGCCGGGAAGTCCTGGTACCCGCCGCCGGACGACACCTCGTCACGGAAGAGCGGACGCTCGTCCTGCGGGTACCCGGGCGCCTGCTCACCGGATGTCTGGGCCTCCAGTGCGGCCCGGCGCTCCTCGCGGATCAGCGAGCGGCCCACCATGTCCAGGTCACCGGAGTCCGGCCGGCCGTAGCGGCTGTCGTCGAAGCCCAGCTCGGCGGCGGTGCGCTGCTGGTTCTCGTACGTCGTGTGCTGCTGCTGCTCCGGCACGATCCGGGAGACCGTGAAGTCGTCGTCGAACTGCTCGTCTCCGCCACCACCGTGGGTGATCGCCTCGGGCAGCATGACCAGCGACGTGGTGCCCGCCTGCTCACCGGAGGGGCGCAGCTGCACCCGGATTCCGTGCCGGTCGGCCAGCCGGCCGACCACGAACAGGCCCATGCGCTGGGAGATCGCGGCATCCACGCTCGGCGGGTTCGCCAGCTTGTGGTTGATGTCCGCGAAGTCCTCGGGGGTGAGCCCGATGCCCTTGTCGTGGATCTCGATCATCACCCGGCCGTCGGGCAGCCGGGTCGCGGCCACCCGCACCTTGGTCTGCGGGGAGGAGAACGTGGTGGCGTTCTCCAGCAGCTCGGACAGCAGGTGCACGAGGTCGGTCACGGCGGTGCCGTGGATCTCGCTCTCGGGGACGCCGGTGAGGTCGATGCGCTCGTAGGACTCGACCTCACTGATCGCCGCTCGCAGGACGTCGACCAGCGGCACCGGCTGGTTCCAGCGGCGGCCGGGCTCCTCGCCCGCGAGGATGAGGAGGTTCTCGCCGTTGCGCCGCATACGGGTGGCGAGGTGGTCGAGCCGGAAGAGGTTCTCCAGCTGGTCCGGGTCCGCCTCGTTGTTCTCCAGGTCGGTGATCAGCTCCAACTGGCGCTCGATCAGGCCCTGGTTGCGGCTGGAGAGGTTGGTGAAGATCGCGTTGACGTTGCCCCGCAGCAGCGCCTGCTCGGCGGCGAGCCGGACGGCCTCGCGGTGCACCTGGTCGAAGGCGCGGGCGACCTCGCCGATCTCGTCGGTGGTGGAGATCGGGATGGGCTGGACGCGGGTGTCGACCCGGCCCGGGTCGGTCCGCGAGAGCTGGTCGACCAGCATCGGCAGCCGCTGCTCGGCGATGCCGAAGGCGGCGGTGCGCAGCTGGCGCATGTTGCGGCTCATCCGGCGGGCCATCAGGCCGGCCACGACGAACGCGATGATCAGGGCGGCGAGCACGATGCCGGAGTCGATGAAGGTCGACTGGCGGGCGTCGTTGGAGATCTGCGCCGCCTCGTTCACGGCCTTGTCCGACAGGTCCTTCTCGATGGACCGGTACATGTCGAACTTGCCGGTCGCGGCCGCGAAGTAGGTGTCGGAGGTGAGGCCCCGCGCGCCCAGCGTCTCCGGCGCCGCGCCGGTGGCGATCAGGGTACCCATCTGGTCGATCGCCGGCGGGGCGCGGAACGGCCGGCCGGCGGCCTGAGCCTGCTCCTTCGCCCGCGCGATCTTCTGCTGGGCGGCCTGCTTGAGCGCCGCGCCGTCCTTCTTGAGGCGCTCGACGTCCTCGGGCGTACCGCCGGAGGTGTACTCGCCGATGGCGATGCCCTCCAGGTAGCGGTACGACGCGAAGGCGGTCAGCTGAAGCTTGTGCTCCTTGCCGCCCTGCGGGGACGCCGGGTCGACCAGGAGGTGGGTGCCGATGGACCGCTGGAGCGACACGGCGGCCTTGGCCAGCGCGACGGCGTAGACGGTACGGCCGTAGGAGGTGATGTTGCCGGTGCCCAGGCCGAGTTCGTTGGCGAACTCCATCAGCGGGTGCTGGACCTCGACATAGCCCTCTTCGGTCTGCACACCGCGCAGCTTGGAGGTGTAGGCGGCCTGGCGCAGCTGCTGGAGCTTGGGCTCGGACTTCTCGAACGCGGCGAGGCGGCGCTTGAGGCCCGGCTTGTCCGGCATGGCCTTGGCGGCCTGGTGGAACTTCTCGGCGGCGGCGTCGGTGGCGTCCCGCGCCCCCTGCACGGCCGGGTCGTCCTTCTTGCCCTTCAGCAGCGGCGCCGCGGTGCGGTCCCGCTCGTCGAGCAGCGCGTTGCTGTAGGTGAGCGACGCACGGACCAGCTTCGCGGTGTTCTCCGCGTCCTGCGCTTCCTGCCAGGTGGCGAACGAACTGTCCACCCGCAGCCCGCCGAAGATCAGGGCGAGGATTACGGGGATCAACAGAATGGCGTTCAGGCGGGTCGCCACGCGCCAGTTGCGCGGGGAGTACTTTCCGCCACTGACCGGAGGCTTCGCGACCGAATTTTCGGGCGCGTCGGAAGCCGGTAGGCCACCTCTGGGCGGCGGTGTGAAGTTGCCCCGCCGCGATTCCTGCGGCTCGGGGCTCGCCTTGCTTCGCCTCACTCGACCAACAACCTCTCGGCGCCGGCACTGACTTGCTGTGCCGCTTCTTCTGGGCGTTCCTACTCCGGAGTTCAGCGAATTTCAGCACGTCAGGGCGGTGCGTTCCAAACACTGGGTAAAGCCGGAGGAGGCGCGAAAGGGCCCGAGATAAAAGGGGCGTTAAGGGCGAGCCGCGCCAAAATGCAGGAGAATTGTGAGCGCAGCGAAGCCGGACATGCGCGCGGGGTGTCGAAACCCTGCTGATTCACTGTCGAAACGTTATGAAGCAAATTTGTGGGCGTGTCGAAGGACACAGATCGACTCGGGATGCCGGAATCCGGTCCGGGGCAGGGGGCGCACCCCCGCCCCTGACAACTGCCGTGCGGCCCGCGCCGGACGGCGGCGGGCCGGTGGCGACGGCCTACTGGAGCCGGGCCATCAGCGCGTGCTCCACGAGCGTGATGAGCGCGCTCTTGGCCTCGTTGCGGTGCCGGGCATCGGTGGTGATGATCGGCGTACCCGGGCCGATCTGGAGCGCCTCGCGCACCTCGTCGGGCGTGTGGGGCTGGTACCCCTCGAAGCCGTTGAGGGCGATGACGAACGGCAGTCCGCTGTTCTCGAAGTAGTCGACGGCCGGAAAGCAGTCGGCGAGCCGGCGGGTGTCGACCAGGACCACCGCGCCGATCGCGCCGCGGACCAGGTCGTCCCACATGAACCAGAAGCGGTCCTGACCCGGCGTACCGAAGAGGTACAGGATCAGGTCCTGGTCCAGGGTGATCCGGCCGAAGTCCATCGCCACGGTCGTCGTGGTCTTGTCCTGGACGTGGCTGAGATCGTCGACGCCCGCCGAGGCGGAGGTCATCACGGCCTCGGTGCGCAGCGGGTTGATCTCTGAGACGGCCCCGACGAACGTGGTCTTGCCCACGCCGAAGCCACCCGCCACCACGATCTTGGCGGAGGTCGTGGCGCGGGCCGTAGTCCCGTCCGAACCGCTGTCAGAGCTTGCGAAGTCCACTGAGCACCCTCTCGAGCAAGGTCACGTCTGGCGTGCCACCGGCTTCACCGCTGCCGCCCGGCTGGTGGATCGCCACCATCCCGGCTTCCGCCAGGTCCGCGACCAGAATCCGCGCCACACCCAGCGGGATGTGCAGCAGTGCGGAGACCTCGGCGACCGATTTCACCTCACGGCACAGGTGGCAGATCCGCTGGTGCTCGGGCAGCAGCCCGGGCAGCTGAGAGGGGTCGGCGGTCGTGCTGACCAGCGCCTCGATGGCGAGCTGGTAGCGCGGCCGGGTCCGGCCTCCGGTCATGGCGTAGGGGCGCACCAGCGGCTGGTCACCTTCGTTCCCGTACGGCGCTTGGCTATAGGCGCCGTACGGGCCGGAAGTGGCAGGTGGCGGGGTCATGGGTCCTCCGGGCGGGACAACTGATGTTGGGCCGGTGGGGGGTGCGGCACATGGATGGTTGGTGCTGTACGGAGCGGCGCTGCGGGCGCCGTTCAGTGCAGCAGGCTGCCCTGAAGTTCGGCGCGCAGATCCGGTGTCAGCACCGTCCCCGCGCGGTCGACCAGCAGAGCCATTTCGTAGCCGACCAGGCCGATGTCGCACTCGGGGTGCGCCAGCACGGCCAGCGACGATCCGTCGGAGACGGACATGATGAAGAGGAAGCCACGCTCCATCTCCACCACGGTCTGGTTGACCGTCCCGCCCTCGAAGATGCGGGACGCGCCGGAGGTCAGCGACGTCAGGCCGGAGGCCACCGCCGCCAACTGATCGGCACGGTCTCGGGGGAAGCCCTCGGACATGGCGAGGAGCAGACCGTCCGCGGAGACCACCACCGTGTGCGACACCCCGGGGGTGTTGTCCACGAAGTTGGTGATCAACCAGTTCAGGTTCTGCGCCGCCTGGCTCATCGGACTCAACTAACGCTCCTGCTGGTGAGTGGGATCGACAACGCCGTGCGTGCCGGTGGACGACGTCCCGGCCTGCCGGCCTTGCTGAATTCCCCGACGGAGATTGGTCAGCCGCCCGCGCACATCACTGGGCGCACGCGAGACCTGGGGACCGCTCTGGGTCGACTGCTGCTGTTGCGCGGTGCCCGCGACGAGGTTCGCGCGCGGGACCCGGCGGGGCAGCCCGGAAGTGGTGACACCGCCCGCGGCGGGCTGGCGGATCTGCTCCGCCTGCCGCCACGTCTCGTCGTTCGGCGAGCTGCGCCACTGGCTGGTGGCCTCGGCCGGCGCCGCGCCGCGCGCACCGTTGACCGGTGCCTCGCCGCGCACGCCGTTGCGTGCCTCGCCGCGCTGCGCGCCGTCCTGTGCGGCCTCGCGGCGGGGCAGCCGCGGTGCCTCGGGCTCGGCGTCGCCCTGGGGCGGTACACCGGCAGCGGCGGCCGCCGGGTGGTTGAACCAGTTGGACTCGATGGTGTCGAAGATCGGCGTACGGCCGTCACCGGGACCGGCGTCCGCGTCACCGAGCACATCGGCGGACGGCGCACCGCTGTCCTGCGACTGCTGCACCGGGAACTGCCCGGTGCCCTGCGACTCGTCGGCGTACGCGGCCCGGTCGGCGTCCGGCCGCTGGTACTGGCCGGTCTCGAACTGGCCGGTCTCGAACTGCCCGGTCTCGTACTGGCCGGTGTCGCTGTCCGGCCGCTGGTACTGGCCGGTGTCGCTGTCGGGCCGCTGGTACTGGCCGGTGTCGCTGTCCGGGCGCCGGTACTGGCCCGTGTCGTAGCGACCGGTCTCGTACTGGCCCGTGTTGCCGTCCGGCACCGGGAACTGCCCGGTGTCGGCGGGGCCGTTGCCCGCACCCCGGCCGGCCGGACGCGCGCCCTGCGGGCGGGACCCGCGCGGGGAGCCGTCCGCGGCGGGCGGCGGACCGTTGAAGTCGGGACGGGCGAACGCCGCGGTGTCACCGGGGCCGCCGCTCGGCGCGGGCCGCTCGAAGCTGCCGGTGGTCTCCGGCTCCTCGTGGCCGCGCGGCCGCTCCTGCGTCTCGCGGGGCGCCAGCGGCCAGTCGTCGGAGCCGCCGCGGTCACGGCGCGCGCCCCAGCTCGTACCGCCGGGCTGCTGAGTGCCCTGGCCGCCGCCCTGACCGCCGGCGGGCGGACCGCTCGGCAGCTCGGCCGCGGCGCCACGGGCGGGCAGCTGCGGACGCTCCTCACGGCGCGGGGCGCCGGTCGGCGGGGCGACGGTGGGCGCCGGGCCGTTGTCCGCGCCGCGGGTGGGCAGCGAGGGACGCGAGCCGGTGGGACGGCCGGCGGCCGGGCGGGCGTCGCCGCCCTGCGCCGGGGCGCCGGGGGAGCCCGCACCGGGCGGGGCCGTACGGCCGGCGGGTGCCGAGGCACCGAAGGCGTTGGGCGCACCGCCGCCGGGGCCACCGCGGCCGGGCAGCGCGGGACGACCGCCGGCCGAGGGACCCGAACCGACCTGGCCGCGCGGCTGGAGCCCCGCGAGCCGGCTGGACGGCGTGCCGCCGTGGTCACCGCCGCCGCCCTTGGCGTTGCTGGGCGCCGGCTTCTTGCCGCCCTGGGCGACATCGACCGGCAGCATGACCAGCGCGGTGGTGCCGCCGGAGTCGGAGGGCCGCAGCTGGATACGGATGCCGTGCCGCAGCGACAGCCGGCCGACCACGAACAGACCCATCCGCCGGGAGACCGAGACGTCCACGGTCGGCGGGCTGGCCAGCCGCTCGTTGATCGCCGACAGGTCCTCGGGCGACAGGCCGATGCCGGTGTCGTGGATCTCGACCAGCACCCGGCCGTCGGGCAGCGCGTGACCGGTGACCTTGACCTTGGTCTGGGGGGAGGAGAACGAGGTGGCGTTCTCCAGCAGCTCGGCGAGGAGGTGCACGAGGTCGTTGACGACCCGGCCGGCGACCTCGGTCTGCGGTACGGCGTTGAGCTCGATCCGCTCGTACTGCTCCACCTCGGAGGCGGCGGCACGGAGCACGTCGACCAGCGGCACCGGCCGCGTCCACCGGCGCCCCGGCTCCTCACCGGCGAGGACCAGGAGGTTCTCACCGTTACGGCGCATGCGGGTGGCGAGGTGGTCGAGCTTGAAGAGCGAGGAGAGCTGGTCCGGGTCGGCCTCGCGGGACTCCAGTTCGGAGATCAGCGAGAGCTGACGCTGGATCAGGCCCTGGGAACGGCGCGAGAGGTTGGTGAACATCGCGTTGACGTTGCCCCGCAGCAGCGCCTGCTCGGAGGCGAGACGGACCGCCTCGCGGTGCACGTCGTCGAAGGCCGCGGCCACCCGGCCGATCTCGTCCCGGCTGTGCACACCGACGGACTCGACGGAGGTGTCCACGTCCTGCGGGTCGGACTCGGACAGCTGCTTGACCAGCTCGGGCAGCCGGTCCTGGGCGACCCGCTGCGCGGTGTCCTGGAGCCGGCGTAGCGAGCGGACCATGGACCGCGCCACGACGAACGCGCCGACCAGCGAGACGCCGAGGACGAGCAGGATCAGCGCACCGCTGACGATCGCGGACTGGGTGGCCTCGTTGCGCAGCTCGCGGGACTTCTGCTCCATCTCCGAGAGCAGCGTGGTCTCGATCCGCGACATCTCGTCGATCTTGACGGTATCGGAGTCGTACCAGTCGAGGTAGCGGTAGTCCTGGCTGCGGATGCCGGAACCGCTGGCGAAGGAGCGGTGCGCGAAGGCCACCGCTGCCTTGATCTCGTCGTTGTTGCCGTCCAGACCGCGGGTGAGCGCGCCGGCGCTGTTCTCCCCGTTGCTGGTGTAGATCTGCGAGAAGCGGTCGCGGGCCGCCTTCTCGTTGTTCTCGGCGTTACGGCCGGCCAGCCGGTCGTTGGAGGACAGCTGCGGGCCGCCCTCGTGGGCGAGGCCGGCGCTGACCAGGGCGCGCTGGATCGACGCGTACTCCTTGGCCGACGAGAACGCGGCCAGCGCACGGGTACTGCGGATCATCTCCGGGTTGCTGGTCGCCTGCGCCATGTCCTGGGAGAGCGACAGCAGCGAGTTGATCAGCTGGTTGTAGCTGGTGACCGTGCGGGTCGAGTTGTCCGCGTCCTTGTAGGCGTTGTTGCGGATCTCGTTGAGGGTGTTGAGCTGGCGGGTGATCTCCAGGACGGTCGCCCGGACACCGGTCATCGTGGCGTCCTGGCCCCGGATGTCATCGGTGGCCTGGTTGAACGACAGCCGGGCGCGGTCGGTCGCCTCGCGGGGCGCGACGACGTTGGCGTCGTCCTTGGCGTTCCCGCTGCCGGCCAGCGGACCGGCCGACTTGTCCCGCTCCACCTGCAACGCGTCGGCGAGCTCGGTCGCCTGCCGGGTCATCTCGGTGAGCAGCTGCATCTTGTCGAGCTGGTCGATGTTCTCCAGCGACGTGCCGATGCGCATGCCGCCGAGCGTGGTCGCGGCGACCACGGGAAGCGCGAGCAGGGAGACCAGTCGGGTGCTGATGCGCCAGTTGCGCAGCGCTATTCGTGACCCGGGGCCACTGGGACCCTTCGACGCCTTGGGCTTACCGCTGTCCGCGGCGTCATTGCCCGGCGCCTGGCCGCCCCCGTCGACGGGCAGTGTGCTGCCCCCGGCGGAACCGTTGCCCTGGGCGCGCTGGGGCGAGGAGGCGCGGTCGGTTCCGCCGCGCAGCTCCGGGTCCGCCGCAGCGCTGCCATCCCTCTTGAAACGTCCCTGCACTAGCGTCGCAACCTCTGGACCAGGCGTCCCACCTCGGCGGGACGGTGTCGAGTCGTATGGGGACCGCTAAGTCCCCCCATGGCGGTCGTGATGACCGGCGGGCTGTCCTCTCGATCGGAGCGGACGGCACCGCCGCGCGGCGCTTCGTTGCGCCCTGCGCGCCGGCTCAAACATGCGGCGGTCCGTGGAATTCCAGCACAGTGCAGGATCTCCAACAAGAGCGGAGTCCCGCACTGTGACTTGGGTGACGCAATGTACGGAAGGCGTCACGACGTGTCGAATATTGCACCGTCGATAACGGACTTTTATCCGCGAGTCGGCCGCCCCTTCCGGCTGTCCCAGGTGCGGTGATCGGGAGCGGAACGTGCACTTCAATCCGCCATTGTCCGATTCGCCCAGGGTTGTTGATCAGGGGAAATGCGGCATTTGTCACACACTTCGTGAGCAAACTCACAGGAAGATCATTGAGTCCCCCGGCACATCGCAGGGAATAGCGCGCTTAGCCTGACGCTTTACACAGTTGCCGAGAATGACAAGGCAGCTTTCCGCAAGCCCTTATCCCCACTCCGATGACGCGAGGCATGCAGCAGTGAAGACGACGATGATGTTCCGCAACATAGCCAACCCGCGGCGCACCACCCTGGCCCACCTCACCGACGCCGAGGAGCTCGGCACCGAGGCCCCGGAGCACACCGTCGACCTGCCGGCCCAGACCGCCAACCCCCGCCGTACGGTCCTGATGACCGCCCCCGAGCAGGGCGT
Source organism: Streptomyces sp. NPDC127097 (assembly GCF_042724075.1). Lineage (NCBI taxonomy): Bacteria > Bacillati > Actinomycetota > Actinomycetes > Kitasatosporales > Streptomycetaceae > Streptomyces > Streptomyces sp. NPDC127097. Next base: position 161,374 of record NZ_JBHXFI010000008.1, read on the forward strand.
CCCGGCGTAATCAGCGGCGGACCGGCAGCAGCCCCGCGATAGCCTGGAGTGTCAACTCCGGTCAGTGATCAATGAGGGGCAACGGCAACCCGTGCGCATCGCAAGATTCTCCATCGACGGCAACGTCGGCTTCGGCGTCCTCGAAGACGGCGAACTCGACGTCATCAAGGGGCATCCCTTCGCGGAATTCGAGCGCTCGGGCCAAAAGGTCCCCCTCGACAAGGTCCGGCTGCTGCCGCCGGTCCTCCCCAACAAGGTCGTCGCGATCGGCCGCAACTACGCCGAACACGCCGCCGAGCTGGGCAACACCGTCCCGGACGTCCCGGTCACCTTCTTCAAGCCGTCCACGTCCGTGATCGGCCCCGGTGATCCCATCGCGTACCCCTCCTTCTCCCAGGAGGTGCACCACGAGGCGGAGCTCGCCGTCGTCATCGGCCGGATGTGCCGTGAGGTGCCCCGCGAGCGCGTCAAGGACGTGATCCTCGGCTACACCTGCGCCAACGACGTCACCGCCCGCGATGTGCAGCAGCGCGAGTCGCAGTGGGCGCGGGCCAAGGGCTTCGACAGCTCCTGCCCGCTCGGCCCCTGGGTCGAGACCGGGCTGGACCCGGCCGACATCGCCGCGGGCCTCGCCGTCCAGTGCACGGTCAACGGCGAACAGCGCCAGCTCGGCCGCACCAGCGACATGGTCCGCCCGGTGGAGGACCTGATCGTCCACATCACCGAGGCCATGACCCTGCTCCCCGGCGACGTCATCCTCACGGGCACCCCGGCCGGGGTCGGCCCCCTCAACGTCGGCGACGAGGTCGCCGTCACCATCGAAGGCATCGGCACTCTCACCAACAAGGTGATCAAGCGTGGCTAACGCGACCCCCGTCCGCGTCCGTTTCTGTCCCTCCCCGACCGGTAACCCCCATGTCGGCCTGATCCGTACCGCCCTGTTCAACTGGGCCTACGCACGGCACAACAAGGGCACCCTGGTCTTCCGGATCGAGGACACCGACGCGGCCCGCGACTCCGAAGAGTCCTACAACCAGCTGCTGGAGTCGTTCCACTGGCTCGGCTTCGACTGGGACGAGGGCCCCGAGGTCGGCGGCCCGCACGCGCCGTACCGCCAGTCGCAGCGCATGGACCTCTACAAGGACCTCGCCGACAAGCTCCTCGCCGCCGGCCACGCCTACCACTGCTACTGCACCACCGAAGAGCTCGACGAGCGCCGCGACGCCGCCCGCAAGGCCGGCAAGCCCTCCGGCTACGACGGCACCTGCCGCGAGCTCAGCGCCGAGCAGAAGGCCGCGTACGACGCCGAGGGCCGCACCTCCATCGTCCGCTTCCGGATGCCCGACGCGCCGATCACCTTCACCGACCTGGTGCGCGGCGAGCTGACCTTCACCCCGGAGAACGTTCCGGACTACGGCATCGTCCGCGCCAACGGCGCCCCGCTGTACACCCTGGTCAACCCGGTCGACGACGCCCTGATGGGGATCACCCACGTCCTGCGCGGCGAGGACCTGCTCTCCTCCACCCCCCGCCAGATCGCCCTCTACAAGGCCCTGATCGAGCTGGGCGTGGCCAAGGAGATCCCGGCCTTCGGCCACCTCCCGTACGTCATGGGCGAGGGCAACAAGAAGCTCTCCAAGCGCGACCCGCAGGCCAACCTCAACCTCTACCGCGAGCGCGGCTTCCTCCCCGAGGGCCTGCTCAACTACCTTGCGCTGCTCGGCTGGTCCTTCTCCGCCGACCAGGACCTCTTCTCGGTGCAGGAGCTGATCGAGAAGTTCGACATCGCGGACGTCAACGCCAACCCGGCCCGCTTCGACCTGAAGAAGGCCGAGGCGATCAACGCCGACCACATCCGGCGCCTGGACCTGGAGTCCTTCATCACGGCCTGCGAGCCCTGGCTGACCGCCCCGTACGCCAACTGGGCCCCCGAGGACTTCGACGAGGCCGCCTGGCGCGCCATCGCCCCGCACGCCCAGACCCGCCTCACGGTCCTCTCCGACATCACGGCCAATGTCGACTTCCTCTTCCGCAAGGAGCCGGTCGAGGACGAGGCGTCCTGGACCAAGGCCATGGGCAAGGGCGACCCGGCCGCCCTGCTCACCACCGCCCGCGCCAAGCTGGACGCCGCCGACTGGACCGCCGGCCCCGAGCCCCTCAAGGAGGCCGTCCTGGCCGCCGGTGAGGAGCACGGCCTGAAGCTCGGCAAGGCGCAGGCCCCGGTCCGGGTGGCCGTCACCGGCCGCACGGTCGGCCTGCCGCTCTTCGAGTCCCTGGAGGTCCTGGGCAAGGAACGCACCCTCCAGCGCATCGACGCGGCCCTGGCCAAGCTGGCCGGCTGACCGCCCCCGCGCCCCTCGGGCCCGGATGCCGTACGGCGTCCGGGCCCCTGGCCTATCCGCTGCCCTTAGATTGGCGGTATGCCCGTGCATGCCGTCCTGTGGGACCTCGACGACACCCTCTTCGACTACACCGGGTCGGACCGGGCCGGCGTCCTGCGGCATCTGCGCACCGAGGGCCTCCTCGACGCGTACGGCGGCGAAGCGGCGGCCCTGGAGCGCTGGCGGACGGCCATGGAGACCGAATTCGCCCGCTTCCTCGCCGGTGAGGTGGGCTTTCTCGACCACCGCAGAGGCCGGGCCCGGACCTTCCTGGGGACCCCGCTCTCCGACACCGAGGCGGACGCCTGGTTCGGCCGGTACCTCGCGCACTACGAAGCGTCCTGGACGCTCTTCCCGGACTCCGCGCCCGCCCTGGCGGCCCTGGCCCCCCTGGTACGGCAGGCGGTGCTGTCCAACGCCACCACCGCCAACCAGGAGCGCAAGCTGGCCGCCCTGGGGATCCGTACCCGCTTCGAGGCGGTGTTCTGCTCCGACGCGCTGGGGTGCGCCAAGCCCGCCGCGGAGGCGTTCACGGGCGCCTGTCAGGCGCTCGGCCTAACCCCCGGCGAGGTCCTCTACATAGGCGACAAGCTCGACATCGACGCGCTCGGCGCCCGGGACGCCGGGCTCACGGCCGTATGGCTGGACCGTGCGGGCACCGGTGAGGAGCCGCCCGAGGGGGTGCGCCGGATCGCGAGCCTGGGGGAGCTCCCCGAGCTGTTGCGCGGAGTTATCGGTTTTGGTGCGCCGTCCACGATCAGGTAATGTTCTTCCTGCGCCGCCCGAGAGGGCCGAGAGGCCCGGCCGGGAGGCGCAGTCAAAATAAAACCCCCTACGGGGGGTTGCGCTTTGATGGCCTATGGTGTAATTGGCAGCACGACTGATTCTGGTTCAGTTAGTCTAGGTTCGAGTCCTGGTAGGCCAGCTCGCAGAGCTTATCTGCAAAGCCCCCGTTGTGTAGCGGCCTAGCACGCTGCCCTCTCAAGGCAGTAGCGCCGGTTCGAATCCGGTCGGGGGTACAGATCCTTCCCAGGGAGACAGTCCGGGTCGCACCCACTGCCTCTCATGCAGGATCGCTAGGGCCCCCGTTGTGTAGCGGCCTAGCACGCCGCCCTCTCAAGGCGGTAGCGCCGGTTCGAATCCGGTCGGGGGTACTGGTCTAAACCACCATGGGCTATGGTGTAATTGGCAGCACGAGTGATTCTGGTTCATTTAGTCTAGGTTCGAGTCCTGGTAGCCCAGCGCGGAGCATCCTCGTGAAGCTCCCAACTGCAAGAAGACTTGCCCCCGTTGTGTAGCGGCCTAGCACGCCGCCCTCTCAAGGCGGTAGCGCCGGTTCGAATCCGGTCGGGGGTACAGGAAGAGAAGGCCCCCCGCATCATGCGGGGGGGCGTGTCGTGTGAACTGCTGTGTCTTATTAACAAAAGAAGCTGCCGACGATT
>NZ_JBHXFI010000008.1:165206-189399 GCF_042724075.1 Streptomyces sp. NPDC127097
GTTTTCTACTGCGGGGGGGGGTACTGTATGAGCTGCCCCCCCGATTCCGGGGGGGGGCCTTCTCGTGTCAACTGCCGCTTCCGAAGAGCCGGTTGGACTCCGCCGGCCCGGAGCGGACACCCCGCTGCGCGCTCGGCCGGCTCCTGCGGTCACTTCCCCTCTTGCCGGTCACTTCCCCTCTTGCCGGTCACTTCCCCTCTTGCCGGTCACTTCCCCTCTTGCTGGGCCGCTCCCCCCTTGCGCCTTCCATTGGGCAGTGCCACTATCTAAGTATGGATAGCGAAGCTATCCGGTGTCGGAAGGGGGCTGCCATGGGCGGCAAGCCGGTGCAGGGACGGATGACGGCGGACGGTGGCCGGGAGGTGGTGGTCTTCCTCATCGGGATGCGCTTCAACAGCTGGCGTGCGGTGCGCAGTTGGCTGCCGGTGTTCCTGGCCATGCCGCGCATGATCAAGGAGCTGGCCCGGGATCCGGACAGCGGGATGATCGGGTACCGGCTGCTGCCCGGACTGCCGAGGCACTTCGCCGTCCTCCAGTACTGGGACTCGAAGGAGAAGCTGTTCGCGTACGCCGCGGATCAGGGCGGCGAGCACCGGCCGGCCTGGGCGGCGTTCAACCGGCGGGTGCGGGAGGGGCGGAACAAGGTCGGCTTCTGGCACGAGACCTATGTCGTCCCGGCGGGCTCGTACGAGAGCATCTACCTCAATATGCCGTCGTACGGGCTGGGGGAGGCCCTGGGGACGGTGCCGGTCGGCCGCCGCGGGGAGCGGGCCGCGGACCGGATGGCGGCCTGAGTGCCCGGGGCGGCCCGTGCTGACGCATGGGCCGCCCCGTCGGCATCGTGACCGCGACCGGCCACCCCTCCTGCCGCGCAGCCGGGTGCTCAGCCGGTGCGCGGTCTTTTTTCGGCGTAGTGACCGCAGTCGACAGCGGCCCCTGCCCCGGCCCGCTCCGCAGCCGGGTGCTCAGCCGGTGCGCCGCAGGCCCTCGGAGAGGCGGGCCGCCGCGTCGATGACCGCCTGGGCGTGCATCCGGCCCGGGTGGCGGGTCAGCCGCTCGATCGGACCGGAGACCGATACGGCGGCCACCACGCGGTTCGAGGGGCCGCGTACGGGGGCGGAGACCGAGGCCACGCCCGGCTCCCGCTCGCCGATCGACTGGGCCCAGCCCCGGCGCCGTACGCCGGACAGCGCGGTGGCCGTGAAGCGCGCGCCCTGGAGGCCGCGGTGCAGCCGCTCGGGCTCCTCCCAGGCCATCAGGATCTGGGCGGCCGAGCCGGCCTTCATGGGGAGCGTGGAGCCGACCGGGACGGTGTCCCGCAGTCCGGACAGCCGCTCCGCCGCCGCCACACAGATCCGCATATCGCCCTGCCGGCGATAGAGCTGGGCGCTCTCGCCGGTCACATCGCGCAGGTGGGTGAGTACCGGACCCGCCGTGGCCAGCAGGCGGTCCTCACCGGCCGCCGCGGCCAGCTCGGACAGCCGCGGGCCCAGGATGAACCGGCCCTGCATGTCCCTCGCCACCATCCGGTGGTGTTCCAGTGCCACGGCCAGCCGGTGGGCCGTGGGTCGTGCGAGCCCTGTCGCCGCGACCAGCCCGGCGAGGGTGGCCGGACCGGACTCCAGGGCACTCAAAACCAGAGCTGCCTTGTCGAGAACGCCGACGCCGCTAGAGTTGTCCATGCAACGATACTCGCGTCTCACACTGTGAAACGCAAGTTCAATTTTCCAGGGAAGTCGTCAGTCTGTAGGTGTGGCCCTCGACCAGGGCCCGGCGTAAGGCCCGGCAAGGGGATTTCTGCGGGCATCGCGCACGGACGAGAAAGGCCGGCAATGCGGCCGGTCGGAGGGAAAGCGATGGGACGGACACTCGCGGAAAAGGTCTGGGACGACCATGTCGTCCGGCGCGCGGAAGGCGAGCCCGACCTCCTCTTCATCGATCTGCACCTGCTGCACGAGGTCACCAGCCCGCAGGCGTTCGACGGCCTCCGGAAGGCCGGCCGCCAGGTGCGCCGGACGGACCTGACCATCGCCACCGAGGATCACAACACCCCGACCCTCGACATCGACAAGCCGATCGCCGACCCGGTCTCGCGCACCCAGCTGGAGACGCTGCGCAAGAACTGTGCGGAGTTCGGGGTCCGGCTGCACCCGCTGGGCGATGTCGAGCAGGGCGTTGTCCACGTCGTGGGACCGCAGTTGGGACTGACCCAGCCCGGCACCACCGTGGTCTGCGGTGACAGCCACACCTCCACCCACGGAGCCTTCGGCGCGCTGGCGTTCGGCATCGGCACCAGCCAGGTCGAGCATGTGCTGGCCACCCAGACGCTGCCGCTGGCCCCCTTCAAGACCATGGCGATCACCGTCGACGGTGAGCTGCCCGACGGCGTCACCGCCAAGGACCTGATCCTGGCGATCATCGCCCGGATCGGCACCGGCGGCGGCCAGGGCTACGTCCTGGAATACCGCGGTTCGGCCATCGAGAAGCTGTCGATGGAAGCCCGGATGACCATCTGCAACATGTCGATCGAGGCGGGCGCCCGGGCCGGCATGATCGCGCCGGACGCGACCACCTTCGACTACCTGCGAGGCCGTGACCACGCCCCGCAGGGCGAGGACTGGGACGCCGCGGTCGAGTACTGGAAGACGCTGCGCACCGACGACGACGCGGTCTTCGACGCCGAGGTGCACATCGACGCTTCCGCGCTCGCGCCGTTCGTCACCTGGGGCACCAACCCCGGCCAGGGCGCGCCGCTTTCGGCGAGCGTCCCCGACCCGGCTTCGTACGAGGACGCCTCGGAGCGCTTCGCCGCCAAAAAGGCCCTGGAGTACATGGGTTTGACGGCGGGTCAGCCGCTGCGGGACATCAAGGTGGACACCGTCTTCGTAGGTTCGTGCACCAACGGCCGTATCGAGGACCTGCGCTCCGCGGCCGGGATCCTGGAAGGCCGCAAGGTCGCCGACGGCGTACGGATGCTGATCGTCCCCGGCTCGGTCCGGGTCTCCCTGGAGGCCGTCGCCGAGGGGCTGGACAAGGTCTTCACCGCGGCGGGCGCCGAATGGCGGCACGCGGGCTGCTCGATGTGCCTGGGTATGAACCCCGACCAGCTGGCGCCCGGTGAGCGCTCCGCGTCCACCTCCAACCGCAACTTCGAGGGCCGGCAGGGCAAGGGCGGGCGTACGCACCTGGTCTCGCCGCAGGTCGCCGCCGCAACGGCGGTTCTCGGCCATCTGGCCTCACCGGCCGACCTGGCCTCAACGGCCGGCCCGTCCCACGTCGCCACGCCCGCGGGAGTCTGAACCATGGAAGCTTTCACCACCCACACCGGCCGGGCCGTCCCGCTGCGCCGCAGCAACGTGGACACCGACCAGATCATCCCGGCCCACTGGCTGAAGAAGGTCACCCGCGACGGCTTCGAGGACGGGCTCTTCGAGGCATGGCGCAAGGACCCGCAGTTCGTCCTCAACCAGGAGCGGTACAAGGGCGCCACGGTGCTGGTCGCCGGCCCCGACTTCGGTACCGGCTCCTCGCGTGAGCACGCCGTCTGGGCGCTTCAGAACTACGGCTTCAAGGCCGTCATCTCCTCGCGGTTCGCGGACATCTTCCGTGGCAACTCCCTCAAGAACGGGCTGCTGACGGTGGTGCTGCCGCAGGAGACCGTCGACCGGCTCCAGACGCTGCTGGAGAACGATCCGGCCGCCGAGGTGACGGTGGACCTGGTCGGCCGGCAGGTGCGCGCCGAGGGCGTCACCGCGGACTTCGAGCTGGACGAGAACGCCCGTTGGCGCCTGCTGGAGGGGCTGGACGACATCAGCCTCACCCTTCGGGAGGAGTCGTCCATCGTGGAGTACGAGGCGAACCGGCCGTCGTTCAAGCCGCGTACCATCGAGGTCTGACCTCGGGTTTTATGGCTCAAAGCTATATTGCGTACGATGCGCCCCCTGTGCAGTTGGCAGGGGGCGCATCGTCGTGTCGAGGCGGCTGTTGAGGCCCCGTGAAGCGACAACTCGCCGCAGATGGCACAATTAGCGCATGGAACGCGACGACCAACTCGAGCTCTACGGTCTCGTCGCCGACCGGCTCAAGGACGCACATACAAGAGTGCGGACACTGCAAGTCCCGGAGGGCGTACGGATGGCGCTGACCCGGAAGCTGCTCGTCATCACGGCCGCGGCTAAACACGATCTTGCGGACGCGGCAAGGCGTCTGGAGTGCTTCATGGCTGACCTCGACGAAGGTCGTTATCCCGAAGATGTGCACGCGGACGGAAGTCCGTGAAGGTCGAGTTCGTTGCGGCACAAGGGTGATTAGCCCGTTTCGTGTTTGATTTGCGGTATATATCTGCCTAACGTGCGAAAAAGCTTGGAAACTTTCGTTCCAGCAATGTCTCCGAAGGGGAAGACGTGAACAAGGCGCAGCTCGTAGAAGCCATTGCCGACAAGCTCGGCGGCCGCCAGAACGCCGCGGACGCCGTGGACGCCGTACTGGACGCAATCGTCCGTTCAGTTGTCTCCGGCGACCGCGTTTCGGTCACCGGATTCGGCTCGTTCGAGAAGGTTGACCGCCCGGCCCGCTACGCCCGCAACCCGCAGACGGGTGAGCGCGTGCGGGTCAAGAAGACCTCGGTGCCGCGCTTCCGCGCCGGTCAGGGCTTCAAGGACCTGGTGAGCGGCTCGAAGAAGCTCCCCAAGGGTGGCGAGGTCTCCGTCAAGAAGGCGCCCAAGGGCAGCCTCACCGGCGGTGCCGCCATCAAGAAGGCCGCCGCGAAGAAGGCCACCGCCAAGAAGGCCGCCGCCAAGAAGACGACGGCGAAGAAGGCAGCGGCGAAGAAGACCACCGCGGCGAAGAAGACCACCGCGAAGAAGACGACGGCGAAGAAGGCTCCCGCCACGAAGGCCGCCGCCAAGAAGACCACGGCGAAGAAGACCACCGCGAAGAAGGCGACGGCGAAGAAGACCGCCCCCGCGAAGAAGGCGACGGCGAAGAAGGCCCCCGCGAAGAAGGCCACGGCACGCAAGACCACCGCCAAGAAGACCACCGCCCGTAAGCGGTAATTCGGCAGCGGCGATGCCACGCGTGGGGCCGGTCTCCCTTCGGGGAGCCCGGCCCGCGGTGTGTCCGGCGCCGTCCGGGGGGCCGCAGCTCCCTTCCCACCGCCGTACGGGCGGCCGGAGGGGCCCGGGGCCTCCTCGTCTAGGCTCTCTCCCATGCAGGCCACCGCGTATACGTACGACTCCGAGACCCGCTCCGGCAGTGTGCTGCTGGACGACGGCACCCCGCTGCCCTTCGACGCGGCGGCCTTCGACGCCGGCGGTCTGCTGCTGCTGCGGCCCGGTCAGCGGGTCCGGATCGACCTCACCGGCGAAGGGGACGACCGCAGGATCGTCCTGATCACGCTCCAGACGCTCTGACCTGCGGCGGCGGCAGCCGCTTCGACCCCTCCGGCGCGGCCGCCCCGGCCATGATCCGTGGCGCCTGGAGCGCCGTGTGCGGGCCCACTCCCAGCGCCAGCGCGGCCCGCAGATCCTCGCCGGTGTCCACGTCCCGGCGTACCGACGGCGCCTGCGGCCCGGTGATCTCCTGCGCTCCGGACGCCAGGTGACGGGCCCGCGACGCGCCTCCGAATGCCGGTTCCAATTCCCGGCCGGAAGTCGCGGTCAGAAGTGTTGTCCCGATATCCGCCGCATCCGCGAGAAATGCACGGGGAAATAGCGAAGCGGAATGGAGCACCAGTTCCAGCTCGGCGGGGCGCAGGGCCGGCAGATCGGCGTTCAGCGCGGCGACCGGCGCGCCCGGACGACGCGCCCGGACCGCGCCCGCTCCATGGGCCAGCGCCGCGTTGAGCCCGCGGGCCGGTGTGTCGGGCACGATCCGCGCGCCCAGCGCCGCCAGCCGCTCAGCGGCCAGCCGGTCATCCGTGACAACCGCCACATCCCGGACGTTCTCGCAGGCCAGTGCCGCTGTCACGGTGTCCAGGGCGAACGCCAGGGCCAGCCGGGGCCGGAACTCCTCGCCCGCGGCCCGGGAGAGCCTGCTCTTGGCCCGCGCCAGCGGCTTCAGCGGCACCACCAGGCTCCAGCCCACATCCGCTCCGTCTCGTCGCATCGGCGTCATTCTCACCTGCCGCCGCCGCTCTCCGGGAGCGTCGGGGTTACGGTGTTCTCGACATAGCGGGTACCTGGGGCGACACTTGTGCGGCTGCCGGCCCGCAGCAGCTTCGCAGGTCCCCACAAGGAGGGTGTCCCAGTGTCCCGCCGCAGAATCGGCTTCTGGTACCGCTTGGCCGCGGTCATCTGCAAACCGCCGCTCCTGGTTCTGTTCAAGCGGGACTGGCAGGGAATGGAGCACATTCCGGCCGACGGCGGATTTATCACCGCGGTCAACCACAACTCGTATCTCGATCCGCTCTCCTATGCGCACTATCAGTACAACACCGGGCGGGTCCCCCGATTCCTCGCCAAGGCCGGACTCTTCAGGAGCGGCTTTGTCGGCCTGATGATGCGCGGCACCGGACAGATCCCCGTCTACCGGGAAACCACCGACGCCGCCAACGCGTTCCGCGCCGCCGTCACCGCCATCGAGAAGGGCGAATGCGTCGCCTTCTACCCCGAGGGCACCCTCACCCGCGACCCCGACCTGTGGCCCATGCAGGGCAAGACGGGTGCCGCGCGGGTGGCGCTGCTGACGAAGGCGCCGGTCATTCCCGTCGCGCAGTGGGGCGCCAACGACGCGATGCCGCCGTACGCCAAGGAGAAGAAGCTCCAGCTCTTCCCGCGCAAGACGCTGCGGGTGCAGGCGGGGCCGCCGGTCGACCTGAGCGCGTTCTACGACCGGGAACCGACCGCCGAGGTGCTGCGGGCCGCGACCGACGTCATCATGACCGCGATCACCGAGCAGCTGGCCGTCGTCCGTGGTGAGCCCGCGCCGGCCGAACCGTACGACTGGCGCAAGGCGATCGCCCGGGAGCGCCGCGCCGCCCGGGAAGCCGCCAAGGCCACCCAGGGCGCCGGAGCGGCCCACACCCCCGCCGAACCGGCCGCCGCCACCGAACCGGCCGTCGGCCCGCAGCAGGCCCGAAGCACCCAGCAGGCACAGGAGGATGAAAGCAAGTGACGCGCTGCGCCGTCTACGGCACGGGGTCCTGGGGCACCGCCTTCGCGATGGTGCTCGCCGACGCGGGATGCGAGGTGACCCTGTGGGGGCGCCGCGCGGCCCTGGTCGACGCCATCAACAGCGGCCGTACGAACCCCGACTACCTGCCGGGGGTCGAGCTGCCCGCGTCCGTACGGGCCACCACCGACCCGGCGGAAGCGGCGCGCGGTGCGGAGTTCGCCGTGCTGGCCGTCCCCGCCCAGACGCTGCGCGGCAATCTCGCCGAATGGGCGCCCCTGCTGCCCGCCGACACGGTCCTGGTCTCCCTGATGAAGGGCGTCGAACTGGGCACGGCCAAGCGCATGAGCGAGGTCATCGAGGAGGTCGCCAAGGTGCCCGCGGAGCGGGTCGCGGTGCTGACCGGCCCCAACCTCGCCAAGGAGGTCGCCGCCCGGCAGCCCGCCACCGCGGTCGTGGCCTGCGCCGACGAGGCGGTCGCCCGGCGCTTCCAGGCCGCCTGCCACACCTCGTACTTCCGCCCGTACACCAACACCGATGTGGTGGGCTGTGAACTGGGCGGCGCGGTCAAGAACGTCATCGCGCTCGCCGTCGGCATCGCCACCGGTATGGGCCTGGGCGACAACGCCAAGGCATCCCTGATCACCCGCGGTCTCGCCGAGACCACCCGGCTCGGCCTGGCCATGGGCGCCGACGCGCACACCTTCGCCGGCCTGGCCGGTATGGGCGACCTGGTCGCCACCTGCTCCTCGCCGCTGTCGCGCAACAACACCTTCGGCACCAACCTCGGCCGGGGCATGACGCTCCAGGAGACCATCGCGGTCACCAAGCAGACCGCCGAGGGCGTCAAGTCCTGCGAATCCGTGCTGGATCTGGCCCGCAGGCACGGGGTCGACATGCCGCTCACCGAGACGGTCGTGGAGATCGTCCACGAGGGCAAGCCGCCGATGGTCGCCCTCAAGGACCTGATGTCGCGCAGCGCCAAGTCCGAGCGGCACTGAAAACGATACGGAATGTGGTGGTCCGGCGCCGTTCGCCCGGGACCGGTCACCCACGGTGCCCGGGCGCGACGCCACCAACGGCCGCCGCAGCACTGACTCCGTGCCGGTCAGCAGGTACCCTCAACCCGATATGAGCAGCGAGACCTCCCACCACAAGCCCCGCGTCGCCGTCGTGTTCGGCGGCCGCAGCTCCGAGCACGCCATCTCCGTGCTCACGGCCGGCGCCGTGCTGCGCGCCATCGACCGCGAGAAGTACGACGTGCTGCCCATCGGCATCACCACGGACGGCCGCTGGGCGCTGACCGCCGACGACCCCGAGCGGATGGCCATCGCGGACCGGCAGCTGCCCACCGTGGCCGCGCTCGCCGAGTCCGCCGAGGGCGCCGTGGTGCTCCCGGTCGACCCGACCAACCGCGAGGTCGTCTACAGCGAGCCGGGCTCGGTGCCCAAGGCGCTCGGCGAGGTCGACGTCGTCTTCCCCGTCCTGCACGGCCCCTACGGGGAGGACGGCACCCTCCAGGGGCTGCTGGAGCTCTCCGGGGTGCCCTACGTCGGTTCGGGCGTGCTCGCCTCCGCCGTCGGCCAGGACAAGGACTACATGAAGCGGGTGTTCACCTCCTTCGGGCTGCCGGTCGGCCCGTACGAGGTCATCCGCCCGCGGGAGTGGGAAAAGGATCCGGCGGCCGCCCGCCGGAAGATCGTGGACTTCGCCGCGGAACACGGCTGGCCGCTCTTCGTGAAGCCCGCGCGGGCCGGCTCGTCCATGGGCATCACCAAGGTCGACGACCTCGGCGGCCTGGACGAGGCGATCGAGGAGGCCCGCCGGCACGACCCCAAGATCCTCGTCGAGTCGCTGCTGCGCGGCCGCGAGATCGAGTGCGGGGTGCTGGAGTTCGAGGACGGCCCGTGGGCCAGCGTGCCGGCCGAGATCCCGCCGGTCACCGCGCACGACTTCTACGACTTCGAGGCCAAGTACATCGACTCGGCCGACGGGATCGTGCCGGCGCCGCTGACCGCCGAGCAGACCGCGAAGGTCCAGGAACTGGCGGTCGCCGCCTTCGACGCGGCGTCCTGCGAGGGCCTGGTGCGCGCGGACTTCTTCCTCCAGGACAACGGCGAGTTCGTGATCAACGAGATCAACACGCTGCCCGGATTCACGCCCATCTCGATGTACCCGCGGATGTGGCAGGAGAGCGGGGTGAGCTACCCGGAGCTGATCGACCGGCTGCTCCAGGCCGCGCTGCACCGCTCCACGGGGCTGCGCTGAGCCACGCCGGTTCCCGGGGCCGGTCCCGGCCCGCCCCGGCGGACCGGCGCCGGAACCCTAGACCCCTGCGGGAACGGACTTCTTCACGGCGCCCGCGAGGTCGGTGAGCACATCGACCTCGGGGGCGTACTCCCCGGGCACGGTCACCTCGACATACGCCTTGCGCAGCACGGTCGTGAAGCGGTAGCCGTCATCCTGCTTCTCGAAGAGCCAATCGACGCCATTGACTTCCGCCGCGTCGGCGTTGGGGTTGTAATGTTCACTCCCGTACGTCAGGACGTCGGGCTTCGGCACCCCGCAGCGCAGTTTCACGGCAGGATCGCCCCACATGGCAGTGAAGTCGGAGTCGGGCTCGGCATCCCCCCGCTCCAGCCCGTCCACGGTCCGCGGCAACTTCTCGTGGAGCGCCGTGCAGTACCGCGCCGCCGCACCCGTGGGGGAGGGCACGGCCACGTCCGCGGAGGGGGAGCAGCTCACCGCGGCGAACAGCACGGCGAGCGCGGGCAGGGTCAGGTGCCGACGGCGCGCAGAGATCACCCGGCCGAGGATACGGGGAGCTAGAGATGCACGACCGGGCAGGTAAGGGTGCGGGTGATGCCTTCCACTTGCTGGACCTTCGCGACCACCATGCGGCCCAGCTCGTCGACGGTGCCGGCCTCGGCGCGCACGATGACGTCATAGGGCCCGGTCACGTCCTCGGCCTGAAGTACGCCTTGGATCTTGGAGATCACCTCAGCTACCGCCGAGGCCTTGCCGACCTCGGTCTGGATCAGGATGTAGGCCTGTACCACGGAACCTCCAGGGCGGCTACGAGGATCATGTGGGAAGAAGGGACGCCACGGTACCGCGTCACCGTGCGGAGCGGGGAGACCCGCGCGGTGAACTCGGCAAGTGCGGCACAGTCGTCAGCCACGTACGGACCGTCCGTACACATGGGAAGGGCAACAGCATGAAGGGCACCGTGGGCGAGCTGGGGGAGTTCGGGCTGATCAGGGAGCTCACCTCCCGGCTCACCACCACTCCGGCCGTACGGATCGGGCCGGGTGACGACGCCGCGGTGGTCACCGCGCCGGACCGGAGGGTGGTCGCCAGCACCGACATCCTCCTGGAAGGCCGGCACTTCAGGCGCGACTGGTCCACCGCCTACGACGTCGGCCGCAAGGCCGCCGCGCAGAACCTCGCCGACATCGCGGCGATGGGCGCGGTGCCCACCGCGATCCTGCTCGGCCTGGTCGTCCCCGCGGACCTCCCCGCGACCTGGCCGACCGAGCTGATGGACGGGCTGCGCGACGAGTGCCAGGTGGCGGGCGCCGCGGTGGTCGGCGGGGACGTCGTACGCGGCGAGACCATCACCGTCGCCATCACCGCGCTCGGCGATCTGCGCAACCAGGAGCCGGTCACCCGGGCCGGTGCCCAGCCCGGCGACGTGGTCGCGGTGACCGGCTGGCTCGGCTGGTCCGCCGCCGGGCACGCCGTCCTCTCCCGCGGCTTCCGCTCGCCGCGCGCCTTCGTGGAGGCCCACCGCCGCCCCGAGCCGCCGTACCACGCGGGCCCGGCGGCGGCCGGACTCGGCGCCACCGCCATGACCGACGTCAGCGACGGGCTGGTCGCCGACCTCGGGCACATCGCCGAGGCCAGCAAGGTCCGGATCGATCTGCGGTCCGCGGGGATCGACATCCCCACGCAGATGTCCGACATCGGCACCGCGGTCGGCGTGGACCCGATGCAGTGGGTGCTCAACGGCGGTGAGGATCACGCGATCGTGGCCACCTTCCCGCCCGATGTGAAGCTGCCCGCCCGGTGGAAGGTCATCGGCGAGGTGCTCCACCCCTCCGCGCTGCCCCAGGTGACGGTGGACGGCGCCCCGTGGGTGAAGGCCGGCTGGGACCACTTCGGCGACAACGGGGACGCCGACTAGCTCCGTGCGGGCCGCCGACCGGTTCCGTGCCGGGTACGGGCGGCCCCTTACGGGCGCCCGCAGGACCGCGGGGTGCCGCCGAGTAGATTCGGCGGTATGCACATACCTCCACGCGTCCTGACCGTCGCCGGCTCCGACTCCGGCGGCGGCGCGGGCATCCAGGCCGACCTGAAGACGATGCTGGCGCTCGGCACCCACGGCATGAGCGTGGTCACCGCCGTCACCGCGCAGAACTCCCTGGGCGTGCAGGGCACGTGGGAGCTGCCCGCCGAGGCCGTACGGGCCCAGTTCCACAGTGTCGTCGACGACATCGGCGTGCAGGCGGTGAAGACCGGCATGCTCTCCTCGGCCGAACTCGTCGAAACCGTCGCGGAGCTGCTCGCCGGACTGCGGGTGCCGGTCGTCATCGACCCCGTGGGGGTCTCCAAGCATGGCGATGCGCTGCTCGCCGCCAGCGCGCTGGACGCGGTCCGCGGCGCCCTGTTGCCGACGGCCACCGTCGCCACCCCCAACCTGGACGAGGTCGCCCAGCTGACCGGCGTACGGGTCGAGGAGGAGGCCGATATGCGGCGGGCGGCCGCCGCGATCCTGGACTTCGGGCCGCGCTGGGCGCTCATCAAGGGCGGTCATCTGGCGGCCGGCGACGGGTCCGGCGACAGTGCCGTCGATCTGCTCACCGACGGCACCGAGGAGCACTGGCTGCGCGCGCCGCGCCACGACAACCGGCACACCCACGGCACCGGCTGCACCCTCGCCAGCGCGCTGGCCGCGCAGCTCGCCAAGGGGGACCCCGTCCCGCAGGCCGCCGCGGCGGCGAAGGACTACGTCACCGGCGCCCTCGCGGCCGGCTTCCGGCTCGGCGCGGGGATCGGCCCCGTGGACCACGGCTGGCGCATCCGCGGCGCGCACTGACCTCGCTGCCGGCGGCACGGCCCGGCGCCGCCCCCGTCCCCGGGAACGGCGGAAGCCGGCCCACCGCGAAGGTGGACCGGCTTCACAAGCAACCGGCTGGGCTGCGCTACGGCTTAGACGTCAGCGCGAGACCTTGCCGGCCTTGATGCACGAGGTGCAGGCGTTCAGCTTCTTCGGCGTGCGCCCGATCACTGCACGCACCGTCTGGATGTTGGGGTTCCAACGACGGTTGGTGCGGCGATGCGAGTGCGAGACACTCTTGCCGAAGCCCGGCCCCTTGCCGCAGACGTCGCAGTTGGCAGCCACGGGTCACTCCAAAGACTTCAGATGCACTTACGGTGAAATCCCGACGAGCCGAGTGCATTGCCCGACCGGCACCGTCAGGAGAGGAATGGCCCGATTCTCATCGGGCAACCGGAGCAGCATACAACGACCGCTCCCGTAGAACGAAACTACCACGCACCCCCCGGCCCCCCGCCCCGGCCGCCCTGCCGGAGCGCGGCTACTGTGCGGTGCATCCCGTGACCCAGGAGGACGACGTGCCGTACCCGCTCGACGCCGCCGCGGTCCGCTCCTGGTGCGGGCTGGCACTGGAGGCGCTCGGCCGGGAACGTGAGCGGATCGACGCCATCAACGTCTATCCGGTGGCCGACGGTGACACCGGCACCAACCTCTATCTGACGCTCGAATCGGCCGCCCGCGCGGTCGAGGCCGCCTTCGACGGGCACACCTCGGCGGGCACCGCACCCCGCCTCGCCGATGCGATCGGTGCCATGGCCCACGGTGCGCTCATCGGGGCGCGCGGCAACTCCGGCACGATCGTGGCGCAGCTGCTGCGCGGGATGACCGAGGTGCTGGCGGCCGGCGACGGTTCGGCCGACGCGCTGCGGCAGGCGCTGCGCCGGGCCGCGGCATCGACGTACGAGGCCGTGGCGCACCCCGTGGAGGGCACCGTCCTGACGGTCGCGACCGCCGCCGCCGACGCCGCGGAGCGGTCCGCCGGGGAAGCAGGCGCCGAGGCCGCCGAGGTCGCCCGCGCCGCCCACGAGGGCGCCCGCACCGCGCTCCAGGCCACCCCGGGCCAGCTCGCGGTCCTGCGCCGGGCCGGTGTGGTGGACGCCGGCGGCTGCGGCCTGGTCGCGCTGCTGGGGGCGCTCGCCGACGCGCTGTCCGGGGAGGTCTCGGCGACACCGGTCGCCGTACGGGCCGACGCCCCGCTCCCCGAGGCGGCCGGCTGCGAGGTCGCGGCCCGGGCGGCCGCGGACGGCCGCGGCGGCCCGGAGGGGCCCTCCTTCGAAGTGATCTACCTGCTGGAGGCCGAGGACGCGGCGGTGGCGCGGCTGCGGACCCGGCTCGACGGGCTCGGCGACTCCCTGGTGGTGGTCGGCGGCGACGGCCTGTGGAACGTCCACGTCCATGTCGACGACGCGGGCGCCGCCGTGGAGGCCGGCATCGAGGCGGGCCGCCCCTACCGGGTCCGCATCACGCACTTCGGCGGCGTCCCCCGCGCCAAGGAGCCCGCCATGACGGCGCGGGCCGTGGTCGCCGTGGTAACGGGCGCCGGGCTCGCCGGACTGTGCGCGGAGGCCGGTGCGACACCGGTCGCCGTACGCCCCGGAGAGCCGCCCGCCAGCGGCGAACTGGTGCAGGCGATCCGGCAGGCCCGCGCCCGCGAGGTGATGCTGCTGCCGAACGACGCCGACCTGCGGCACACCGCGGCGGCCGCCGCCGAACAGGCCCGCACCGAAGGCGTACGGGTCGCGCTCATCCCCACCCGCTCCGCCGTGCAGGGCATCGCGGCGCTGGCCGTGCACGAACCGGGCCGCAGCTTCGACGAGGACGTGGTCGCGATGACCGCGGCCGCGGGCGCCACCCGCTACGCCGAGCTGGCCGTCGCCGAGCGGCAGTCGTGGACGATGGCCGGGGTCTGCCAGGCCGGGGACGTGCTCGGCCTGATCGACGGCGATGTCGTGGTGATCGGCTCCGACCTCACCCGTATCGCGACGGCCGTGCTCGACCGGATGCTGTCCGCGGGCGGCGAGATGGTCACCCTGGTCCTCGGCGCGGACGCTCCCGAGGGGCTGGCCGAGCGGCTGGAGCGGCATGTCCGCGCCCGCCATCTCGCCGTGGACACGGTCGTCTACGACGGCGGCCAGCACGCGGCGCCGCTGCTCATCGGCGTGGAGTGAGCGCACCGGACCGGTGAGTGAGCCGCGATTGTCACAGGCGTGGTGTGCAATGGATGCGTGGCAGCGCTCGACGAACCCCTGAAGAAAATCCTCGGTGGCACCACCGCGAAGGTGCTGGCCGAGCATCTCGACCTGCATACGGTCGGCGACCTGTTGCACCACTATCCGCGCCGCTATGCCGAGCGCGGCGAACTGACCCGCCTCGCCGACCTCCCGCTGGACGAGCACGTCACGGTCGTCGCGCAGGTCGCGGACGCCCGGGTGCTGAAGTTCAACGGCGGCCGGGGCCAGCGCCTCGAAGTGACGCTCACCGACGGCAGCGGCCGGCTCCGGCTGGTCTTCTTCGGCAAGGGCATTCACAAGCCCCACAAGGACCTGCTCCCGGGGCGCCGGGCGATGTTCGCCGGCAAGGTGTCGGTCTTCAACCACAAACTCCAGCTCGCGCACCCCGAATACGAGCTCCTCGACCGCACGGCCGACGACGGCGCCGACGCGGTCAGCGCCTTCGCCAACCAGCTCATGCCGATCTACCCGGCCTGCCAGCAGATGGCGTCCTGGAAGATCGCCAAGGCGGTCGACGCGGTGCTGCCCAGTGCGCAGGACGCCGTCGACCCGCTGCCGGAGGCGCTGCGCGACGGCCGGGCACTCGTCCCGCTCACCGAGGCGCTGCTGAAGATCCACCGGCCGGCCACCAAGGCCGATATCGCCGATGCGCGGTCCCGGCTGAAGTGGGACGAGGCGTTCGTCCTCCAGGTCGCACTGGCCCGGCGCCGCCGCGCCGAGACCCAACTCCCCGCCGTGGCGAGGAGGTTGGTCAAGGACGGCATCCTCGACGCGTTCGACGCCAAGCTGCCCTTCACCCTCACCGACGGCCAGCAGAAGGTCAGCCGGGAGATCTTCGACGACCTGGCGACCGAGCACCCCATGCACCGCCTCCTCCAGGGCGAGGTGGGCTCCGGCAAGGCGCAGCCGCTGGACGCCCTGGTGCTGACGCCGCGCGGCTTCCGTCCCATGGGGGAGATGGCCGTCGGCACCGAAGTGGTGGTGCCCAGCGGCGACCTCGCGGTGGTGGACGGGGTCTTCCCGCAGGGGGAGCGGGAGGTGTGGCGGCTGGTGCTGTCCGACGGGAGCACCGTCGAGTGCGATGACGAGCATCTGTGGATCGTCGGCGCCCGCGGTACGGGGGAGCGGGTGCTGACGACCCGCGAGCTGCGGGCGGATCTGCTGGGCGCCGACGGGCGGCCCCAGTGGTCCATCGCGGCGGCCGTGCCGGTGGATCTGGAGGGCGGCGGGCAGCGGCCGCTCGATGCGTACGAGCTGGGCCGGACGCTGGCCGACAACGGGGACCGGGTCCCGGACGCCTACCGCAACGCCCCCCTCAAGGACCGGCTGGCCGTGGTGCAGGGCCTGATGGACGCCGGGGGCCTGCCCGCGGGCGCCGCCGCGGTGTACCGCGCGGCGGCCGCGCCCCTGGCCGGTGACCTCGCCTGGCTGGTGCGTTCCCTGGGCGGCCGGGCCCGGCTCCACCCCGTACGGGACGGCGCGTACGACGTCTCGGTGGCGTTGCCGGCCGCCTGCCCGCCCTTCCGCGACGAGGCCCGTGGGCCTTCCATGCCGTGCGAATCCACCGGCCACCCGGAGGAGGGCGCCGGCTTCCGCCGCACCATCGAGGCCATCGAGCACGTCGGCCGCAAGCCCGTCCAGTGCATCAGCGTCGCGCACCCCGACCACGCCTATGTGACCGACCACTTCACCGTCACGCACAACACCATGGTCGCGCTGCGCGCCATGCTCGGTGTGGTCGACAGCGGCGGCCAGGCCGCGATGCTGGCGCCCACCGAGGTGCTGGCCCAGCAGCACCACCGTTCGATCACCGAGATGATGGGGGAGCTGGCCGAGGGCGGGATGCTCGGCGGCGCGGAGCGCGGCACCAAGGTGGTGCTGCTGACCGGCTCCATGGGCGCCGCCGCCCGCCGCCAGGCGCTGCTCGACCTGGTCACCGGCGAGGCCGGCATCGTCGTCGGCACCCATGCCCTGATCGAGGACAAGGTGCAGTTCCACGACCTGGGCCTGGTCGTCGTCGACGAACAGCACCGCTTCGGCGTCGAGCAGCGGGACGCCCTGCGCGGCAAGGGCAAGCAGCCCCCGCATCTGCTGGTGATGACGGCGACCCCCATTCCGCGCACGGTCGCCATGACCGTCTTCGGCGATCTGGAGACCTCCGTCCTGGACCAGCTCCCCGCCGGACGCTCGCCGATCGCCAGCCATGTGGTGCCCGCCAAGGACAAGCCGCATTTCCTGGCGCGCGCCTGGGAGCGGGTCCGCGAAGAGGTGGCGGCCGGGCACCAGGGCTATGTGGTCTGCCCCCGGATCGGCGACGAGGAGGACCCGCCCAAGGGGACGAAGAAGGGCGCGTCCGGTTCCAAGGGCGCGGCGGCCAAGGCGAGTTCACCGGAGGACGTGGCGGAGAAGCGGCCGCCGCTCGCGGTGCTCGACATCGCCGACCAGCTCACCACGGGCCCGCTCGACGGCCTGCGGGTGGCGGTGCTGCACGGCCGGATGGCGCCGGACGACAAGGACGACGTGATGCGCCGGTTCGCGGCCGGCGAGCTGGATGTGCTGGTCGCGACGACCGTCATCGAGGTCGGGGTGAACGTCCCGAACGCCACCGCCATGGTGATCATGGACGCGGACCGCTTCGGCGTCTCCCAGCTGCACCAGCTGCGCGGCCGGGTCGGCCGTGGCGCGGCCCCCGGCCTGTGTCTGCTGGTCAGCGAGATGCCCGAGGCCAGCCCGGCCCGCGCCCGGCTCGCCGCCGTGGCCGGCACCCTCGACGGCTTCGAACTCTCCCGTATCGACCTGGAACAGCGCCGCGAGGGCGATGTCCTCGGCCAGGCGCAGTCCGGCGTCCGCTCCTCGCTGCGGATGCTCGCGGTCATCGACGACGAGGAAGTGATCGCCGCCGCCCGTGACGAGGCCACCGAACTCGTCGCCGCCGACCCCGAGCTGGCCGGATATCCGGAGCTGCGGATCGCCCTGTCCGCCCTGCTGGACGACGAACGGGAGCAGTATCTGGACAAGGGATGAGCACCGCCGCGGCGCAGCGCGGGGCGCGGCGGACGGGTCCGTCGGCCCGCCGCCGGTGAGATCGATCACCGCCCGCCGTGCTCCCCGAAGGCTCCGGCCGGGCATCGGCCGTCGGCTGACGGAATATCGTGGAGGTGCGGAGCCTGCCCGGCTCCCCCTCAGCACACCGACCACGCGCAACGTAAGGACGGGCCCATGACCCGCGTGATCGCCGGTACGGCCGGCGGCCGCCGCCTGGCCGTACCACCGGGAAACGGCACCCGCCCCACCTCCGACAGGGCGCGCGAGGGCATGTTCTCCACCTGGGAGTCGCTCGACGGGCCGCTGGCGGGGGCCCGGGTGCTCGATCTGTACGGCGGTTCCGGCGCGGTCGGCCTGGAGGCGCTCTCGCGCGGTGCCGCGCACGTCCTGCTGGTCGAGGCCGATGCCCGCGCCGTGCGCACGATCCGGGACAACGTCCGTACGGTCGGCCTCCCCGGCGTCGAGGTCCGGGCCGGCAAGGCCGAGCAGACCGCCGCCGCACCGCCCCCGGGCGAGCCGTACGACCTCGTCTTCCTGGACCCGCCCTACGTGGTCACCGACGCGGAACTCTGCGAGATCCTGCTCACACTCCGTGGTCAGGGCTGGTTTGCGGAGCAGGCACTCGTCACCGTGGAACGCAGCACCAGAGGCGGCACGTTCCCATGGCCGGACGGATTTGAAGCGATCAAGGCCCGTCGCTACGGCGAAGGGACGCTTTGGTACGGTCGCGCCGCTTCGACGTCCGCCGAATCGACGTCAGCAAGCGTGTCATGACCGGATCGGAGAGCGAGGAGACCGAGTTGCGCCGCGCCGTCTGTCCGGGGTCGTTCGACCCCATCACCAACGGGCATCTGGACATCATCGCCCGTGCCTCCAAGCTGTACGACGTGGTCCATGTCGCCGTGATGATCAACCAGTCCAAGCAGGGGCTGTTCACGGTCGACGAGCGGATCGACCTGATCCGCCGGGCCACCGCCGAGTACGGCAACGTGGAGGTCGAAGCCTTCCACGGCCTGCTCGTCGACTTCTGCAAGCAGCGCGACATCCCCGCGATCGTCAAGGGGCTGCGGGCCGTCAGCGACTTCGACTACGAGCTTCAGATGGCCCAGATGAACAACGGCCTGTCCGGCGTGGAGACGCTCTTCGTCCCCACCAACCCGACCTACAGCTTCCTCTCCTCCAGCCTCGTGAAGGAGGTCGCCGCCTGGGGCGGCGATGTCTCCCACCTGGTCCCGCCGTTCGTCCTCGAAGCCCTCACCGAGCGCCTGCGGAAGAAGGGCTGAGCACCCCACCCGGGGCACCGCGCACGATGGCCGGACTGACGGTGCGTCGGCCGGTGTCGGGCGGAGGGCCGGTGGACGTACAGTCGTCCCGTTCCCGTCGTTCAAAACCCTTCAGAGAGTGGCGAGTCCAAGGTGGACGTGCAGAAGAAGCTCGACGACATCGTCGCGACCGTCGGCGGTGCCCGGTCCATGCCCATGTCGGCCTCGTGCGTGGTCAACCGCGCCGAGCTGCTCGCCATGCTGGAAGAGGTGCGCGCGGCGCTGCCGGGCTCCCTCGCACAGGCGCAGGAGCTGCTCGGCGGGCGGGAGCAGATGGTCGAGCAGGCGCGGGCGGAAGCGGAGCGGATCATTGAGACCGCGCACGCCCAGCGCGGCTCGCTGATCTCCGACACCGAGGTCGCCCGGCAGTCCCAGGAGGAGGCCGACCGGATCCTGGCGGAGGCCCGCCGGGAGGCGGAGGAGATCCGCGCCGAGGCCGACGACTACGTCGACAGCAAGCTCGCCAACTTCGAGGTCGTGCTCACCAAGACCATCGGCTCCGTCGACCGCGGCCGCGAGAAGCTGCTCGGCCGCGGCCCGGGGCTCGACGACCAGGGATACCCCGACGAGGACGGCACCCAGGCCCCGGAGCGCAGCGGCGACCCGGAGACCCTCAGGCAGCGTGCCGACGCTTATGTGGACGCCAAGTTCGGGGCGTTCCAGGCCGTGCTGACCAAGACGCTGGAGGCCGTCGGCCGGGGCCGCGACAAGCTCCAGGGCGCCCGTGCGATCGACGAGCTGGCCGTCCATCTGGCGGCGCAGGGCGATCCGCGGTCCGGCCACCCGCAGGCCGACGCCGACTACCTCGCCGGACTGGCGGACATCGCCGCCGAGCAGGCCCCGCAGCCGCCCCAGGCGCCCCCGACGCAACCCCAGCAGCAGCCCCAGACGCAACCCCAGCCGCAGCCCCAGGAGCATCAGCAGCCCCTCCAGCCCCAGCTTCAGCAGCAGGGCTACTACACCGACCCGGCGGCCTACCCGCAGCAGGACGTCTACGGCTATCAGCAGCCGCAGCAGGCGGCGTACGCCCAGGACCCGCAGCAGCAGGCCGCGTACGGCTACGACTGGCAGCAGGCCCAGCAGCAGGCCCAGCAGCAGGCCCAGCAGCAGGGCTACGACCCGCATGCGTATCTCCAGCAGCAGGTGCCCCAGCAGCCCCAGCACGCCCCGCAGGGCCACGCCGCCCAGCCGGGCGCACTGGACGAGACCAGCCTCTTCGACACCAGCATGATCGACCTGGACCAGCTCCGGGCGTACGAGGAGGGGCGCCAGTAGGCGCTCCCGCCCGCGGGACCGGGGGACGGCCGGTAGTGGATTGGGCCTATCGGGGCCCGTCCAGTATCCTGGCTCTTCGGTCGCGCGTATATCCGCGATCTCTGCTGCCCGAATCCCGCACCGCTGGAATACGGGCGGCGCGTAAACCCCGTAGAAAGCAGGAAGCCATCAACGCCCGCCTCGACCACCGTTCCCCTCTCGTGTTCGACACACGCGAGCTGGGGCGGCGTCCCGGTGCGCTCAAGAGGGTCTCCCGCTCCGTCGAGGCTCCCCGGGACCTCGGCAATGAGGTCATCGGCGTGCCCGAGGGCGCCCCGATCGAGCTCGACCTCCGCCTGGAGTCGGTCATGGACGGGGTGCTTGTCACAGGCACCGGCCGTGCAACCGTCAAGGGGGAGTGCGTAAGGTGTCTGGAGCCGCTGGAGCGAGAGCTCGACGCGGACTTCCAGGAGATGTTCACCTACCCCGACGCCGATGCCCGGGTCCATGAGGACGCCGGCGACGACGCCGAGGACGAGGAGGACACCCTCTTCCTCGAGGACGACCTGTTCGACCTCGAACCCGTGCTGCGTGACGCGGTGGTGCTTGCACTGCCGATGCAGCCGGTGTGCCAGGACGACTGCCCGGGCCTGTGCTCCGACTGCGGAGTGCGGCTGGCGGACGACCCGGACCACCACCACGACGCCGTCGACATCCGTTGGGCGGCATTGCAGGGACTCGCCGGGACCGTCAAGGACGGCGAGAAGGACAACATGGGCGGCGCCGAAGCGGGCGTCGACGAGAAGCAGGAGAAGTAGCCGTGGCTGTTCCGAAGCGGAAGATGTCGCGCAGCAACACGCGCCACCGCCGGTCGCAGTGGAAGGCTGCGGTCCCCACCCTGGTGGCGTGCGAGCGCTGCCACGAGCCGAAGCAGCAGCACATCGCGTGCCCGAGCTGCGGCACCTACAACAAGCGCCAGGTCCTCGAGGTCTGAGCGGCTGGTGACAGGCTCCATGTCAGACGCCAACTCGACTTCCCGCAAACGCGGGGATGAACCGACTCCGGCGGACACAGCCTCGTCGCACACGCTTCTGGAAGGGCGGCTCGGGTATCAGCTCGAGTCCGCCCTTCTGGTGCGTGCGCTGACGCACCGCTCGTACGCATACGAGAACGGCGGTCTGCCCACCAACGAGCGGCTCGAATTCCTCGGGGATTCGGTGCTCGGCCTGGTGGTCACGGACACGCTGTACCGCATCCACCCCGATCTCCCGGAAGGCCAGCTGGCCAAGCTCCGGGCCGCGGTGGTCAACTCGCGTGCGCTCGCCGAGGTGGGCCGTGGCCTCGACCTCGGTGCCTTCATCCGCCTCGGACGGGGCGAAGAGGGTACGGGCGGCCGGGACAAGGCATCCATCCTCGCCGACACCCTCGAAGCGGTGATCGGCGCGGTCTATCTCGACCAGGGCCTCGACGCGGCCGGCGAGCTGGTACACCGGCTCTTCGACCCGCTGATCGAGAAGTCCTCCAGTCTGGGCGCGGGCCTGGACTGGAAGACCAGCCTCCAGGAACTCACCGCGACCGAGGGCCTCGGCGTTCCGGAGTACCTGGTCACCGAGACCGGCCCCGATCACGAGAAGACCTTTACTGCTGCCGCCCGCGTCGGTGGTGTCTCGTACGGCACCGGCACCGGCCGCAGCAAGAAGGAAGCCGAGCAGCAGGCGGCCGAGTCCGCGTGGCGTGCGATTCGCGCCGCGGCGGACGAGGCGGCCAAGGCGGCATCCTCGGCTCCGGCCGTCGGCGACGATTCGTCGCCGGCACACTGAAGCACTGATTCTGACCCCGTCCGGGGCGACCGCGCGTCGCTCCGGACGGGGTCAGAGGTCTTTCGCCCCACCGTCGTTCCCAAGGAGCCCTTCGTGCCCGAGCTGCCCGAGGTCGAGGTCGTACGCCGCGGACTGGAGCGCTGGGTCAGCGGCCGCACGATCGATGCCGTCGAGGTGCGGCATCCGCGTGCGATCCGCCGGCACACGGCCGGGGCGGCCGATTTCGCGGCCCGGCTCAAGGGGCTGCGCCTCGGCACGGCCCGCCGGCGCGGCAAGTACCTCTGGGTGCCGGTGACCGGTGGCGGTCCGGCCGCCCAGACCGCGGCGGAGGGCATCTCCCCGATGGTCACGCCGTCCGTCACCCACGGGCTGGCGATCCTCGCCCACCTCGGCATGAGCGGCCAGCTGCTGGTCCAGCCGCAGGACGCCGCCGACGAGAAGCACCTGCGGATCCGGGTCCGCTTCGCCGACGCGCTCGCCACCGAGCTGCGCTTCGTCGACCAGCGCACCTTCGGCGGCCTCTCGCTGCACGACACCGTTCCCGGCGACCCCGACCTGCTGCCCGACGTCATCGCCCATATCGCCCGGGACCCGCTCGATCCCGCCTTCGACGACGCCGCCTTCCACGACGCGCTGCGCCGCCGCCGGACCACCGTCAAGCGCGCGCTGCTCGACCAGACGCTGATCAGCGGCGTCGGCAACATCTACGCGGACGAGGCGCTGTGGCGCAGCAAGCTGCACTACGAGCGGCCGACCGCCACCTTCACCCGGCCGCGCACCGCCGAACTGCTCGGCCACGTACGGGACGTGATGAACGCCGCGCTCGCCGTGGGCGGCACCAGCTTCGACAGCCTCTACGTCAACGTCAACGGTGAGTCCGGCTACTTCGAGCGCTCGCTGGACGCCTACGGCCGCGAGGACGAGCCCTGCCGCCGCTGCGGTACCCCGATCCGCCGCCGCCCCTGGATGAACCGTTCCAGCTACTTCTGCCCCCGCTGCCAGCGGCCGCCGCGCGCCTGAACCCCGGTCCGCGGCCCGTCCGCCGGCTCAGCCGGCGGGGCGCTGCGCGTCGTAGTCCTCGCGGGCCTGCATGACCTGCGGCATCCGGTCCTCCACCAGGTCGATCAGCATCCGCAGCTGCCGGGCGACCTGGTCGCCCAGCGGCGTCAGCGCGTAATCGACCCGGGGCGGGTTGGTCTGCTGTGCCTCGCGGTGCACGAGTCCGTCCCGCTCCAGTGCGTGCAGGGTCTGGGCCAGCATCTTCTCGCTCACCCCGGCCACCCGGCGGCGCAGTTCGTTGAAGCGGAAGGTGCCGTCGAGCAGGGCGCCGAGGGTCAGGCTGCCCCAGCGGTCGGTGATGTGCCGGAGCGCGTCGCGGGACGGGCAGTCGCGCGCGAAGACGTTGTAGGCCAGGTCGTCCGTACAGCCGGGGGTGGGCTCCCCGTCCGTCTCGCCGGTGGTTTCGGTCGCCATGGGCACACCATACCCCTGCACAGCGCTAACCAACGGGTTGCGCTTTCTAAAAGTTAGTGCTTCTCTTTTCCTCATCGCAGCCCGACGTTCCCGGGTGCCGGTCGCCCCGGCATGCCGTGACCCCTGAGGAGAAACCACCGTGACCACGCCTGCTCTGCCCGCCCCCGTCGTCTCGCTCGCCTACCACTCCGGCTTCGGCCACACCGCCGTCCTGGCCGAGGCCGTCCGGGCCGCCGCCGCCGAGGCCGGCGCCACCGTTCACCTGATCAAGGTCGACGAGATCACCGAGGCCCAGTGGGCGCAGCTCGACGCCTCCGACGCGATCGTCTTCGGCTCGCCGACGTACATGGGTACGGCCTCCGGCGCCTTCCACACCTTCGCCGAGGCGAGCGCCAAGCGCTGGGCCACCCGCGCCTGGCAGGACAAGCTCGCCGCCGGCTTCACCAACTCCGCCTCCAAGAGCGGCGACAAGCTGCACACCCTCCAGTTCTTCACGGTGCTCGCCGCCCAGCACGGGATGACCTGGGTCAGCCTCAACCTGCTCCCCGGCTGGAACTCCTCCACCGCGTCCGAGAACGACCTGAACCGGCTGGGCTTCTTCCTGGGCGCCGCCGCCCAGTCCAACAACGACCAGGGCGCCGAGGGCGTCCACAAGGCCGATATCGCCACCGCCGAGCACCTCGGACGGCGGGTCGCCGAGCAGGCCCGCATCGTCGTCGCGGGCCGCGCGGCACTCGCCGGCTGACCGGCACACCGCCGGCCGCGGCCCTCGGGCCCGGTACGCGAAACGCCCGCGCCGCCCCGTGACCGGTCACGGGG
>NZ_JBHXFI010000009.1:0-5469 GCF_042724075.1 Streptomyces sp. NPDC127097
CTCACCGGGCCGGGGGGTTTGCGCCCCCCGCCCCCCAACCCCCCCCACAACGCCCCCCCATGCGCATTAACCTCCCGGGGGGGGGGCCCCGCCCCGCCGCCCCCCACCACGGGACGTCCCGCGTACCCGGCTACGCCAGCAGCGTGACGTCCAGCTCGCCCTCCGCGTACTGCTTGCGCAGCACCTTCTTGTCGAACTTGCCCACGCTGGTCTTCGGCACCGCCGGGATCACCGCCCACCGCTCCGGCAGCTGCCAGCGCGCGATCCGCTCGCCGAGGAACGCCTTCAGCTCCTCGTAGCCGATGGTCGCGCCGTCGTTGAGCACCACCGTCGCCAGCGGCCGCTCGCCCCACTTGTCGTCCGGGACGGCGACCACCGCGGCCTCCACGACGTGCGGGTGCGCCATCAGATGGTTCTCCAGCTCGACCGAGGAGATCCATTCGCCGCCGGACTTGATGACGTCCTTGGCGCGGTCGGTCAGCGTGAGATAGCCGTTCGGGGTGATGGTGCCGACGTCTCCGGTGCGCAGCCAGCCGTCGGGGCTGAACTTGTCCTCGGGGCGCAGCGGTTCGCCCTGCGCGCCGCCGTAGTAGGCACCCGCGATCCACGGCCCGCGGACCTCCAGTTCGCCCGCGGACCGGCCGTCGCAGGGCAGCTGCTCACCGTCCGGGCCGATCAGCCGGGCCTCGACGGAGGCGGGGAACCGGCCCTGGGTGGCGCGGTAGGCCCACTCCTCGTCGCCGCTGACCCCGGCCGGCGGGTGGGAGACGCTGCCGAGCGGGGAGGTCTCGGTCATGCCCCAGGCGTGTACGACGCGGATGCCGTGCCGCTCCTCGAAGCCGCGCATCAGGGCGGGCGGACAGGCGGAGCCGCCGATGACGACCGTGTGCAGACAGGCGACATCCCGCTGCTTGCCATCGAGTTCGGCGAGCAGGCCCTGCCAGATGGTGGGGACGGCGGCGCCGATGGTGGGCCGGACGGTCTCGATCATCTCGGCGAGCGGCGCGGGCTGGAGGAAGCGGTCCGGCATCAGCAGCGAGGCGCCGGCCATGAACGCGGCGTGCGGCAGGCCCCAGGCGTTGACGTGGAACATCGGCACGACCGGCAGGGTGATGTCGCGGGAGCTGAGCGCGAACGCCTCGGCGGTGTTGACCTGCATCGAGTGCAGATAGAGCGAACGGTGGCTGTAGAGGACGCCCTTGGGGTCGCCGGTGGTCCCGGAGGTGTAGCAGAGCGCCGCGGCCTCCCGCTCGTCGATCTCCGGCCAGGCGTAGCTCTCCGGGCGGCCGGCGATCAGCTCTTCGTAGTCGTGCACCCGGGCCCGCGCGCCGTCGAGGACCGACCGGTCGCCGGGGCCCGCGACGACGATGTGACGGAGGTTCGGCAGCTGCGGGAGGAGCGGGGCGAGCAGCGGGAGCAGGGTGCCGTTGACGAGCACGGCCCGGTCCTCGGCGTGGTTGATGATCCACACCAGCTGCTCGGCGGGCAGCCGCAGATTGAGGGTGTGCAGCACCGCCCCCATGGAGGGGATGGCGAGATACGCCTCCATGTGCTCCGCGTTGTTCCACATGAGCGTGCCGACCCGTTCCTCGGCGGCCACGGACAGCTCGTCGCGCAGCGCATGGGCGAGCTGGGCGGCCCGGCGGCCGATCTCGGCGAAGGTGCGCCGGTGCGGTTCCCCCTCGGTCCAGGTGATGACCTGCGATTCGCCGTGAACCGTCGACCCGTGGGTCAGGATTCGCGAGACGGTGAGCGGTACGTCCTGCATCGTGCTGAGCACCGGGTGCCTCCGCTGTGTACGGGCGGGTAATGGTGCTGAGATTGTCGACGCATACCGCGCGGTATGTCACGCCCCCGGGGGTGTGTTCTTGCCCGCTCATGGAGGCATATGGCCGGAGCGGGGTGGGGCACGGGGCGGGCGCCGCGGGCTTCCGGCGGCCCGCCCGCGGTTTTGCGGCGCCGCCGCCCCGCCCGGCAGCCCTCCCCCGTTCCCCCAGGTCAAAGGCCGGGCGGCCGCCGTTCACCCGGAGGGATGGCCCTTACGGCACGTTGCTTGTGCGGCGTCCGGACGGAGCAGCACGCTGACCAGCGTCCGGTTTTCCCGGTTTCCTCTTCTGACAGGAGCGTCTTATGCGCCCCCACCTCGGCCGTTGCCTCGTCCTTGCCGCCCTGGGCGGTGTCGGTGTGCTCGCCTGCGGCACCGCTCAGGCGGCACCCGCGGCCGCCCCGGCCCCGCGGGCCGCCGTCGACGGCCCCTCCCTCGGCCGCCCGCTGTTCGGCGGGCAGTTGGACACCGTCGCCGGGCTGGGCGGGGGCGTGATCTCCGGTGGCGGACGGCCGGTGGCCACCCAGGCCGGCGGCGGGCGGTGAGGCCGCGGCGCTGACCGCCGGCCACCGGCGGGCCGGCCGGCCGCTCACGGGCGCCGATCGGCCACCGGGGTCACCGCCTGGAGGACCAGCACCGACAGATCGTCCTCGACGGGTCCGGTGCCGAAGTCGTGGGCGGCGCGCCGGACATGCTCGGCAAGGGCCTTGGCGCCCAGCCCCGTGCCGTCCCGCAGTACCTCGATCAGACCGTCGTTGTCGTCCAACTGCCAGTTGCCGCAGCGGCGTTCGGTGACCCCGTCGGTCACGCACAGCAGCGTCTCCCCCGGGGCGAGGGCGAAGGAGCTGGCCTGGAATTCGGTGCCCTCGTCGATGCCGAGCAGCATCTGGGGGTCGGAGGCCGCCTCGACCCGGCCGTCGACGAACATGTGCAGCGGCGGCGGATGGCCGGCGGTGGCGACCGTACAGCGGGCCCCGGGAGTGCCCGGATCGACCTCCAGCTCGCCGTACAACAGGCTCAGAAAGCGGGAGCTGGCCTGTTCGCCGCCGAGCTCCACCGCCTCCGCGCTCTCCTCGGCCATGGCCAGGTTCAGCCTGCCGAGCACCGACTCGACGCCGTGCCCCTCGCGGGCCAGCAGCCGCACCAGATGGCGGGCCAGGCCGGTGACGGACATCGCCTCCGGGTCCTTGCCCTGGACGTCGCCGAGCAGGAAGCACCAGCGCCGGTCGCCCATCGGGAAGACGTCGTAGAAGTCGCCGCCGACGGTCTGGCCCTCGCCGTGCGGCTCGTAGACGATCGCCGTGTCGACGCCGGGGATGCTGGCGAGCGTCGCGGGCAGCTGCCGCCGCTGGAGCGCCAGGCTGATCGTGGTCTGCCGGGTGTACTGGCGGGCGGTGAGCACGGCCTGGGCGACGCGGCGGGCGACGTCCTCGACCATCCGCACCACGGTGTCGGTCATCTGGAGGTGTCCCGCCCGGCCGAGCAGCAGCATGCCCTGGTCGGTGTCCCGGGCGACCAGGGGGAAGGCCAGCGCGGACCCGCCCGAGGAGGCCGCACCGGCGCATTCCGGCCAGGGCCAGGGGGTCCCGGCGGTGCGGATGAGGTCGGCCGGCGGGTCCACCTCCAGGTCGGCACGGAGCGGAGCGATCCGCCGCTCGTCGACATGCCAGACCCGGGAGAGCTGCATGGTGCCGCTTTCGGTGGTCAGCCAGATCGCGCACCAGTCGGCGAGCCGGGGCACCAGCAGCTGGGCGGCGAGCGCGGTGACCATGTCCTGGTCGAGCTGCCCGGCCAGCAGTTCGCTGGTCTCGGCGAGGAAGGACGGGCCGCCGCGGTCGGCCCACTCGGCGGCGTAGCCGTGCGTACGGGGGCGCTGGGCGACGGGCTGGGCCGGCCGCACCGGAGGCGCGACGGCGCGCGTCTCGGGCCGGGGCACGGAGCCGGTCACGCCGGGCCGGCCCTCGGTGGCCTCCAGCCGGAACCACACGGTCTTCACCGACTTGCGGTAGGTCACGCCCCACGATTCCGCCAGCGCGCTCACCAGCTGGAGGCCGTATCCCGGCTCGCCGGTGCGGGCGTCCACCCCTCCGCGTACCCGCCGGGCCGGATGGCGGTCGGAGACCTCCATGACCAGGCCCAGCTTGGCCCGGCGGCGCTCCCCGTCGCCCTCGGGGGGCTCCTGCTCGTGCTCCAGCCGGCAGGTCACATCGATCTCGGTGCCGGCGTACATCACCGCGTTGGTGACCAGCTCGCTGGTGAGCAGCACGGCGTCGTGGATGAGCTCCGCGTTGATCGCTGCCGAGCCGGGCCCCGCGGTGGCGGGTGGTGCGGCGGCCCGTTCGGTGAGCAGCGCGCGCACGAACTTGCGTGCGCCGGCGGCCGCGAGCTGGTTCGCGGGCAGACCTTTCCGGGACACGGATTCCGTCGTGTGCGGGGAGGACAGCGGTACCACTGCGC
Source organism: Streptomyces sp. NPDC127097 (assembly GCF_042724075.1). Classification (NCBI taxonomy): domain Bacteria; kingdom Bacillati; phylum Actinomycetota; class Actinomycetes; order Kitasatosporales; family Streptomycetaceae; genus Streptomyces; species Streptomyces sp. NPDC127097. Next base: position 4,283 of record NZ_JBHXFI010000009.1, read on the forward strand.
CCCCTGGATATGCCGGGAAAAAGTGATTACGAGCGCTTTATACTATGTCATACCTGCCCAAATGGATCACTCTGCCCGATGGGATTTCCCCGCTTCGATCACTGGGGGATGGTGTGCCATGGCACTCGACCCCGCCCGGCCCGAACCTCCCGAGCCCGCTCAGCCCTCCGAACCGTCCGAGCCGGCCGCGTACGTCCGGCCCGTGCCGCCCGCGCCCCCGCCCAACGGTCAGTGGGTACGCACGAGTGAGCTGCGGCCGCTGCTCGCGGCGATGAACGCGGTGCGCGACGGGGATTTCACCACGCGTGTGGAGAGCGTGCCGACCGACGACTCCACTGACGGGGTGCTGGCCGACATGGCCGGCGCCTTCAACCAGATCATCGCCCGCAACGCCCATCTCGCCTCCGAGCTGAAACGCGTCCGCGGCGAGATCATCCGGCAGGGCCGGCTGGACGAGCGGATCTCCGCGAGCCCCGGGCAGGGGACCTGGACGACGAACATCGAGGCGGCCAACACCGTGCTCGAAGCGCTGGTGGTCCCGCTGGCCAAGGCCACCCGGGTGCTGGACGCGGTGGCCGACGGCGATCTGACCCAGCGGGTCGATCTGCACGACGGCAACCGCGAGCTCCGCGGCGATCTGCGCCGCCTGGGCAACGGCGTGAACCGCATGGTCGACCAGCTGTCGCTGTTCACCGGCGAGGTCACCCGGGTCGCCCGCGAGGTCGGCACCGAGGGCCGGCTCGGTGGCCGGGCCAAGGTCCAGGGGCTGTCCGGCGACTGGCTGCATGTGACCGAGGCGGTCAACACCATGGCGTCCCGGCTGACGGCGCAGGTGCGGGACATCGCCGTGGTCACCACCGCGGTGGCCACCGGCGACCTGACCCAGCAGGTGACGGTGGAGGCGACCGGCGAGCTGCTGGAACTGAAGCTCACCGTCAACAAGATGGTGGACCAGCTGCGGGCGTTCGCCGACGAGGTCACCCGCGTCGCCCGCGAGGTCGGCACCGAGGGCCAGCTGGGCGGCCGGGCGCAGGTCAGGGGCGTCTCCGGGGTCTGGAAGGACCTCACCGACAACGTGAACTTCATGGCGTCCAACCTGACCTGGCAGGTCCGCAACATCGCCCAGGTGACCACGGCCGTGGCCAACGGCGACCTGAGCCAGAAGATCACCGTGGACGCCCGGGGCG
>NZ_JBHXFI010000009.1:5568-185101 GCF_042724075.1 Streptomyces sp. NPDC127097
GAGATCCTGGAGCTGAAGTCGACGATCAACACCATGGTCGACCAGCTCTCCGCCTTCGCCGACGAGGTCACCCGCGTCGCCCGCGAGGTCGGCACCGACGGCCAGCTGGGCGGCCGGGCGCAGGTCAGGGGCGTATCCGGCGTCTGGAAAGACCTCACCGAGAGCGTCAACTTCATGGCGGACAACCTGACGTCCCAGGTCCGCAACATCGCCCTGGTCGCCACCGCCGTCGCGGAGGGCGACCTCGGCAAGACGATCACCGTCGAGGCCAAGGGCGAGATCCTGGAGCTGAAGTCGACGATCAACACCATGGTCGACCAGCTCTCCGCCTTCGCCGACGAGGTCACCCGCGTCGCCCGCGAGGTCGGCACGGAAGGCAACCTGGGCGGTCAGGCGCAGGTCAGAGGCGTCTCCGGGGTCTGGAAAGACCTCACCGAGAGCGTCAACTTCATGGCGCTCAACCTGACGTCCCAGGTCCGCAACATCGCCCAGGTGACCACGGCCGTGGCCAACGGCGACCTGTCCAAGAAGATCGATGTGGACGCCCGCGGCGAGGTCCTGGAGCTGAAGGACACCGTCAACACGATGGTCCAGCAGCTGCGGGCCTTCGCGGACGAGGTCACCCGGGTCGCCCGCGAGGTCGGCACCGAGGGCCGGCTGGGCGGCCGGGCGCAGGTCCACGGCGTCTCCGGCGTCTGGAAGAACCTCACCGACAACGTCAACTTCATGGCGGACAACCTGACCTCCCAGGTCCGCAACATCGCCCAGGTCGCCACCGCCGTCGCCAAGGGCGACCTGTCCAAGAAGATCGACGTGGACGCCCGCGGCGAGATCCTGGAGCTGAAGACGACGATCAACACGATGGTCGACACCCTGTCCTCGTTCTCGTCCGAGGTGACCCGGGTGGCCCGCGAGGTCGGCAGTGAGGGCCAGCTGGGCGGCCAGGCCCGGGTCGAGGGCGTCTACGGCACCTGGAAGCGGCTGACCACCAGCGTCAATGAGCTGGCGCTGAATCTGACCACGCAGGTCCGGGCGATCGCCGAGGTGGCCAGCGCGGTCACCCAGGGCGATATGTCCGGCTCGATCACCGTCGACGCCCAGGGCGAGGTCGCCGCCCTGAAGAACAACATCAACCTGATGGTCGCCAACCTCCGCGAGACCACCCGCGCCAAGGACTGGCTGGAGTCCAACCTGGCCCGTATCGCCAGCCTGATGCAGGGCCACCGCGACCTGGTCGAGGTCGCGGACCTGATCCTGCGCGAGCTGACCCCGCTGGTGAACGCGCAGTTCGGCGCGTTCTTCCTGGCCGAGGCGGGCGCCGAGCCCGGCGAGGGCCTGGAGCTGATCGCCGGGTACGGCACCGGCCAGCCCGAGGGCCGCCGTTCGCTGCCTCGGCTGCGGCTGGGCACCCCCGGCTGGGGCCTGATCACCCAGGCCGCCATGGAGAAGAAGCGCATCGTCGTCGAGGCCGTCCCGCCGGACTACATCACCATCAGCTCCGGACTCGGCGCCTCGGCCCCGGCCAGCATCGTCATCCTGCCCGTCCTCTTCGAGGACCAGGTGCTCGGCGTCATCGAGCTGGCCTCGTTCAGCCGGTTCAGCGAGGTCCACCTCGCCTTCATCGACCAGTTCGTGAACACCATCGGCGTCTCGATCAACACCATCATCGCCAACTCCCGTACCGAATCCCTGCTTTCGGAATCCCAGCGGCTGACCGCCGAACTCCGCCAGCGCTCCGACGAACTCCAGCTGACGAACGCCGAGTTGGAGGAGAAGGCGGCCCTGCTCGCGACCTCTTCCCAGTACAAGTCGGAATTCCTGGCGAATATGTCGCACGAGCTGCGCACCCCGCTGAATTCCCTGCTGGTGCTCTCCCGGCTGCTCGCCGACAACCCCGACGGCCGGCTCTCCCCGCAGGAGGTGGAGTTCGCCGTCACCATCCACCGCGCGGGCTCCGACCTGCTCCAGCTCATCAACGACATCCTCGATCTGTCGAAGATCGAGGCCGGCCGGATGGATGTGCACCCCAAGACGCTGCCGCTGATCAAACTCCTCGACTACGTCCGCGCCACCTTCCGGCCGCTCACCGTCGACCGCGGTCTCAGCTTCGACGTCACGGTCGGCGAGAACGTCCCCAAGGAGCTGTTCTCCGACGAACAGCGCCTCCAGCAGATCCTGCGCAATCTGCTGTCCAACGCGGTGAAGTTCACCTCCTCCGGCGGCGTGGAACTCATCGTCCAGCGTGTTCCGGGCACGGATTTCGAGGAGGAGTCCCTGCGGACCGCAGACGATGTCATCGCGCTCTCCGTCAAGGACACCGGGATCGGCATCTCGCCGGAGAAACTCGACGGCATCTTCGAGGCGTTCCAGCAGTCCGACGGCACCACCAACCGCAAATACGGCGGCACCGGCCTCGGCCTGTCCATCAGCCGCGACATGGCCGCCCTGCTCGGCGGCCGGATCATCGCCGAGAGCGAGCCGGACGTCGGCTCCACCTTCACCCTGTACGTGCCCGCGCGCTATACGGGCCCGTTCCCCGCCCCGAGCCCCACCGCCGCCACCCGCCCCGCGGACAGCACCGCCCAGTCCGGCCCCGTCCTGGCCGAGCAGCTCACGGCCGAGCCCGAACCGCAGCGGGCCGCACCGGCCGGTGACCTCTTCCCCACCCCGGCGGACCAGGAGCTGACCTCCCCCGCGGGCGGCCACTCCCCCGACGGCGGCGCCGTCACCTGGCCCGAGACCACCCGCCTCAAGGACTGGCTCAGCGGACGCGCCGGCCAGGTGCTGGCCAGGCGCCGGATCCTGATCGTCGACGACGACATCCGCAATGTCTTCGCGCTCACGCACGTATTGGGCCGGGTCGGTATCAGCGTGAAGTACGCGGAAAACGGCCGCGAGGGCCTGGAAGTCCTCGACCGGACACCGGATGTCTCACTGGTGCTGATGGACATCATGATGCCCGAGATGGACGGTTACGAGATGATCAAGGCGATCCGGCACGCGCCTCGATTCGCCGATCTGCCGGTGATCGCCCTCACCGCGAAGGCCATGCCCGGCGACCGGGAAAAGGCGATCGAGAGCGGGGCCAACGACTACATCCCCAAACCGGTCGATGTGGACCGGCTGCTGTCCGTGATCTGCCGCCTTCTCGACCCGGAGCACGGCGATCCGTCGCCGCACCCCGAGCCCGCGCACCCCGATGTCCCCCTTGCCGCCGAAGGCAGCGGTGACATCGGCCAGGACGACCAGGGAACGACGGGAACTACGGGAACTACGGGGCAAGGGCAGGGGCAGGAATCATGACGACCACACCCGACACCTCACCCAGCATCCTCATCGTCGACGACATGGAGGAGAACCTCGTCGCGCTGGAGGCCGTTCTGAGCTCGCTCACCCAGAAGGTGGTCCGTGCGCGATCCGGCGAAGAGGCCCTCAAGGCCATGCTCCGCGAGGAATTCGCGGTGGTGCTCATCGACGTGATGATGCCGGGCATGAACGGTTTCGAGACCGCCGCCAACATCAAGGGCCTCGACCAGACCAAGGACGTCCCGATCATTCTCCTCACCGGCGCCTCGGTCGACCCGAACTACGCCTACCGCGGGTACACGGTCGGTGCCGCCGACTTCCTCATCAAGCCCTTCGACCCCTGGTTGCTGCGCACCAAGGTGAACGTCTTCCTGGACCTGCACCGCAAGAACCGCCAGCTGGCCGCCCAGGCCGAGCAGTTGAAACGCCTGCTGACCTCGGACGAACAGCCCCGCGGCGAGAGCGCACCGGCCGGCGGAGCCGGGGAGGCCGGAGCCCCCGGACAGCCCGCCGCGCCCCCGGTCACCGCCCCCGCCACACCCCCCGAAGCCCAGGAATTCCGGGCGCATTCCGAGCCGGCGCCGCCCGTTTCCCCCGGGGCCGGCGACGCCTCCCGGCTGGCGGACATCGCCGGCCAGCTCGCCGAGGTGGAACTCCTCCTGCGCGATGCCCAGGGCACCGACAAGGAACGGCTGGCCGACCGCATCGCGGAATTGGAACAGGCGGTGGGCAGGCTCCTGGTGAGCCGGGGTACCTGAACCCGTGAGCCGGGCACCTGAACCCCCGTGCCGCACAGCCGTATCGGCGGCGCCCGGTGGACACCGCCGACACAACCTGTAACGCCAAGAACGCTACGCTCCCGGACCTTCTTGGGCGCTCTTGCCCCGGATCCCCGGAATCTTGTTGACAGTAAAGGCGTATATTCCCCCGAGGACGAATATCGCCAGATACTGAGCCCAGGTGATGTCATCGAGCACGCTGTTCGCCGCGACGACCACACCGGCCCAGAGAAGAGTGAATACGATCTTGGCCATCAGAATTCCCTAAACCGTCAGGAGAGCGAAGCGAGGCAGCCGGTGGCTCCGGCGACCACGGTCTTCTTCGCGATGTCCGAGGCCACGTCCTTGCTGACGTAGCGGCCGACGACCAGCGCGCCGGCTCCGCCGATCGCCCCCTTGATCAGGCAGTTCTTCACCATCTTCTGCATCTTGGTGTGGTTCATGAGGTAGGCGCAGTCGTCCTTGCTCTTGGACATGGTGCACATCGAACGGGCTTCTTCGATGGGGTTCACCATGCTCGACTGAACCTCGGGCCGCGGGTTCGACTCGGCGTGGGCCACACCGGCGCCACTGGCGAGGACGATACCTCCCACCATGACGGCGGACATCGCACCCGAGACAAGGCTCTTCATTGAATTTCCCCGATTCAACGTTCTTATGCGGCGCGGCATGGGTCAGATACCGCGCTCTCTTTGCCACTCACAAACGTAGTTGCCGATATGCACTCGGGGAAACCCTGTTGAGCCGATCTTGAGGTTGACGATTTTGTGAAACTCGCACGTGGCAATCGATGTTCATTTTTCGGTCGACTGATACGCAATGTCCAAATATCTGTGGACGCGGGGGAGTTGCGGCCGCGGCGGCCCGGGGCCTCGGGACCGCGGCGGCCCGAGCCGCGGCCCCGGCCCCGGCCCCGGCCCCTTACGACCGTCCGCCGAACTGCCACCTGTGCACCTCGATTTCGGCGTACCGTTCCGGGCTCAGAACGGCACGTGCCGCGTCCGCGTCCGGCGCCCGGACCAGCGCCGCCGTACCCAGCCAGATGGCCCCGTCGTCGGACAGCAGCGGCCCGTACGCGATCAACTCGTCCCGCCCGGGCGGCACATCGAGGTCACCGTCCGCCCCGGCGCCGAGGCCGAGCACCAGATACCGGTTGCCGCCGCTCGCACCACCAGGGAAGTCCCACATGGTGCGCCCCAAAGTGTTGCGCCACCGCCGCAGCATCACCTCGCGGTACACACCCGCTTGATAGCCGGGCTCGCCGAAGGCGAACGCGCGGGCGGCGGCCGCATCCGGCAGGTCGACGATGTGCACACTGCCGGTGGGCGTCTCACCGTCCCCGGCCATGGTCGGGCCGCGGGCGATCATCTCCGCCCCGTACCCGTCCATATAGGACCAGTGCTCTTCCAGCAGCTCCTCACGCAGCGCCAGGGAGTCGGACCGGTCGCGGTGATAGCAGAAGAATTCCATGCCCGCAGTCTTCAGCACCCCGAAGGACCTTCGCACGGGCGTTCGCTCTCCCTACCCTGGCCGCATGACGGAGACGCACACCTACGACGTAGCCATCGAATGGACCGGCAACCTCGGCTCAGGCACGGACACTTACCGCTCCTTCAGCCGCGCCCATGAAGTCCTGGCGACGGGAAAGCCGCCCATCGCGGCCTCCTCCGACCCCGCCTTCCGCGGCGACCCGTCCCGCTGGAATCCCGAGGAACTGCTCGTGGCCTCGGTCGGCCAGTGCCACATGCTCTGGTACCTCCACCTCTGCGCTGTCGGCGGAGTGACCGTCGTCGACTACGAGGACCGCGCGCACGGAGTCATGACCATGGACGCGAGCGGCGGTGGTGGCCAGATCACGGAGGTCGTACTGCGCCCCGAGGTGACCATTGCCGAGGCATCGATGGTGGACACGGCCCGCGCCCTGCACGGCGAGGTGCATGCGCTGTGCTTCATCGCCCGCTCGGTGAACTTCCCCATCCGCCACGAGCCGGTCATCCGGGTCCAGTAGGGAGGCGCTGCGCTGCGGTTGGCCGGTGGCGGCAGTCGCGGCAGCGCCCCGGGGCGGGAGCGCGGAAGGCGCGCTCGCAGCCGTCGCAGGTCTGGAGCGGGGACGGGCGGTCGCGGGCGGGGGCGGCCGGTGAGGCTGCCGGGAGGGGCGGCGGGAGCAGCTCCGTGAGGCGGTGGGCGAGCAGGGCCGCCGGGTGGCGGAGGGTGTCCGGGAGGCCGGTCGTGAGGGCGCTGCGTACGGCCTCCGGGGTGGCCCCCCGTTCCAGCCAGGCGGCGAGGGGAGGGGTGAGGCGGTGGATGTCCCGTACGGAGAGCAGGAGGCGGGGGTCGTCGCGGCGGAGGTTCGCCAGGAGGGCGGCGGCCGGGGGGTGGTGGGCGCGGGTGCGGGGCTCGGGTGGTGGCGGTGCGGGTTCGGTTCGTGCGCGGGGCGGCTCGGTTCGTGCGCGGGGCGGCTCGGTTCGTACGCGGGGAGGTTGGTCCCGTACATGGGGAGCCTCGGTTCGTGCGCGGGGCGGCTCGGCGGTCGGAGCGGGTGTGTGGGAGGTGTCCGTCGGGGCGGCCGGGACCGGTTCGGTGGCGGTGCGGCGTTTGGCCTGTTCGGCGGCCTCGCGGGCGCGGCGGGCGCGGGTGGCCTCCGGGTTGTTGTACGAGATCGTGCGGGTGACCATCCGCCCGTCGTCGGTGCGCTGCCGGACCCGTTCGAGGTAGCCGTACGCCTCCAACTCCCGTAAGGCGACGGCGATCCGGTCCCGCCCCTCGGGGAAGCGCCTGGCCAGCGTACGGATGTCGACCGGCGCGCCCTCGGGCAGCGACTGGATGTACGCGGCGAGCCCGATCGCCAGGCCCGACAGCGAACGGTGCTGGGTGAGGTGATTGCCGACGATCGTGTAGCCGGGGTCCTGGAACTCGGTGACCTGGTGGACACCGGCCGGGCGGGGCGACGGCGATCGGCGAATCGCGTACTGAGCGCGCGCAGGCGCATTAGGCTTCTCTTCAGCCACGGGAAGGCTCTTCTTCCTCGGTGGTCAGGCCCTCGATCGGGATGCCAGTCCCGGCCGGGGGCCGTCGCATGTGTGCGGGTTTTCGGGGGTGTTGCTGCCGAGGGTGCATGGGCGGAGGCAGCGGAAGCGAGTCTTCCGGTCGTGGATCACCCAAGCGAGTGACGGCGGGTGCCGCGAGCCGGGTCGGGCCGGGTGGGTTCGGTTTCTGTACCTGGGGTTATGGGTTCTTTTACGGGCCGGGCCCCCGGCGCTCGGCACACCGAAGTCCGGTTTCCCGGCCGCCGGTTGACGGGCGGCCGGCCGCCTCATCGGCCCCACAACGGCAGATCGAATTCCGCCCAGACCGTTTTGCAGGGGACCGGCCCCGGCGTGGTCCCCCAGCGGTCGGCGAGCGTCTCGACGACCAGCAGGCCGTGCCCGGAGTCCCGTACGCCCGGCACGTACCGGGCCGGAAGCCGGTCGCCGCGCGGATCCGTCACCTCGATACGGAGCGTGTCCGCGTCAGACAGCACGGCGAGCCGGAAGTCCCGGCCCGGTACGCGCCCGTGCGTGGCGGCGTTCGTGGCCAGCTCGGCGATCACATGGGCCGGGTCCTCGAACGACAGCCCCCAGGAGCGCAGCTCCTCCGTCGCTAGGAGCCGCGCCAGCCGAGCGTCCCGGCGGGTGGCGGACAGCTGGACCCTGAACTGGAGCTTGTACGAGGCGAATTCCTGATTCATGTCACTCAGCGTGGTCTCGCGCACCTACGCTGAAAAGTGATTGCACCGATACGTACGGTGACTGTCCCTGGCTGTCCAGAGGCGTCCCCTGCGGTCCAGGAGGTGGAGTGGATGAGCATTGACGACACGGACGAGGCGGGCTGGGAGCCCGACCCGGAAGACGAGACGCGGGCCGTCGTCGAGGCGGTCGGGCGACAGCTCAAACTGTGGCGGGAGGCCGCCGGGCTACGGCCCGCCGAGTTCGGGAAGGCCCTCGGGTACGGGGAAAACCTGATCTACAAGATCGAGCGCGGCGTGCGTATCCCTCGCCCCGAGCTTCTCGACAAGGCCGATGAGCTGCTGGGCGCGGGCGGGAAGATCGCCGCGATGAAGAAGGACGTGGAGCGGGCCCGGTACCCGAAGAAGGTTCGGGATCTGGAGGAGTTGGAGGCAAAGGCGGTCGAGCTCGGCGCGTACGGCAACCACAACATCCACGGGCTGTTGCAGACGAAGGAGTACGCACACGCGCTGTACGACATGCGACGCCCCACGCTCGCCGAGGACGACCTTGAACGCCATCTTGCGGCACGCATGGCGCGGCAGGAGATCTTCGGCCGAAAGCCGCTCACCACGCTGACATTCGTCCAAGAAGAGGTCACACTGAGGCGGCCCATCGGAGGCAAGCCGGTACTTCGGCGGCAGCTCGAACACCTTTTACAGCTTGGGCAGTTGAGGCACGTCGAGATCCAGGTGATGCCGACGGAGCGCGAGGATCACGCCGGAATGAGCGGACAGGTGCAGCTGTTGAAGCTCAGGGACGGTTCGACCGTGGGGTACTCGGAAGCACAACTCACCAGCCGTCTGGTGGTGCAGCCAAAAGAGGTGCAGGTCCTCGAACTGCGGTATGGAATCATCCGATCCCAGGCCCTCACTCCACGAGAGTCGCTGGCCTTCATCGAGAAACTGCGGGGAGAGACATGACACTGAGGCCCTCTGGCGGTTCCGGTTCCGTGCTGGTGTGGACCAAGAGCAGCTACAGCGGCAGCGACAACAACGACTGCATCGAGGTCGCCCCCACCCCCTCCACCATCCACATCCGCGACTCCAAGAACCCCGACGGGCCGCAGCTGCACCTCCAGCCCTCCGCCTGGGCCGACTTCGTCGCGTACGCCGCTGCCGGCGGGTAGAGACGGGCCCTCGCTACTGGCCCACCCGCCCGTCGAGGCACTCGCGCAGCAGGTCGGCGTGGCCGCAGTGGCGGGCGTACTCCTCGATCCGGTGCACCATCAGCTCCCGGATCGCGATGTTGTCCTTGGCGATGCGCGCGCCCAGGTCCGGGTACTCGGCGAGCGCGGCGTCGGTCGCGGCCTGCTCGCGCTCCAGATCGGCGTACGAGGCGTCGACCACGGCCTGCTCGCCGACGGCTCCGTCGAAGTCCGCGTCGCGCACGCCGTACAGCTTCGGCAGCGGGTCGCCGTCGGTGAACCAGTTGCGCCAGTCCCGTTCCGCCTCGGCGAGGTGGCGGATCAGGCCGAGCAGCGACATCGTCGACGGCGGAACCGTGCGACGGGCCAACTGCTCCGCGTCCAGGCCCTCGCACTTCATCCGCAGGGTCATGCGGTATCCCGACAGGAAGTCCTGGAGCGTGGCCAGCTCGCCTTCCGGTCCAGGGCCCTCGTTGTCGCGGGGATCGTCGTTGGGGTCGACCCACATGTCGGGGTAGACGGTTGCCTTGGTCCAGCGCTCGGGTTGGTCGGTCATGTGTCGATGGTCGTGGGTGAGGGATCGCGCTCGCCACTGAAATTCGGGGCGTGCCGGGCGGCACGGGGCCGTCAGGCCAGCGCTTCGGGGGCCTTGGTCCGCGGCCCTCCCGCGTCGCCCGTGTTGGCCGTGCCCACCGGCTCGAAGAGCAGGATGGCGGTCTCCTCGTCCGCCACCGGGCAGTGTTCGACGCCCTGCGGGACGACGAACAGCTCGCCGGGCCCGAGCACCACCTCGCCGTCCCTGAGCTGGAGGGTGAGCCGGCCGCTGACGACCATGATCAACTCATCGGTCTCGTCGTGCTGGTGCCAGACGAACTCGCCCTTCAGCTTGGCGAGCTTGATCTCGTAGTCGTTGAGCTGGGCGATCTTCTTCTGCGACCACAGATCGCTGAACTGCGCGAGCTTGTCGGCGAGATTCACGGGCACGGGCTGCTGGTTCATGCCTTGAGACTGCCGTGACCGGAATCCGGCGGTCTTGTACGTTCCTGGCATGACAGCCGGCCCGCCCCGTACGACGGTCAGCGCCTGGCGCCCGTCCGTGCCAGGAATCGCCGAGGTCTTCCACGCGCACTTCACGGAGCACGCGTATCCGTCCCACACCCATGACACCTGGGCCCTGATGATCCTCAACGACGGGGCGGTCGACTTCGCCTGCGACCGTCACCGGCATGGCGCGGCCGGGTCCGGCACGGTCGTACTCCTGCCGCCCGGTGTCTCCCACGACGGCAGGACGGTCACCGCGAACGGCTTCCGCAAGCGGGTGCTCTACCTGGACACGAGCGTGCTCCCGGAGGAACTGACCGGCCGGGCGGTGGACGGCCCGGTCTTCGGCGACGATCTGCTGCGCCATCGCATCCACCAGCTGCACACGGCCCTCGGGCACCCGGGCGACGGGTTCGAGGCGGAGTCGCGGCTGGCCTTCATCCGGGAGCGGCTGCACGGGCATCTGGACGCGCTGCGGCCGCCGCGTACACCGGGCCGGGAAGCGAACCGGCTGGCCGCCGCGCTGCGCGAGCTGCTGGACTCCCGGCTGGCGAGCGGTATGTCGCTGGAGGAGGCCGCCGGGCTCCTGCACGCCCACCCCACCCACCTGATCCGCTGCTTCAAGCAGACCTACGGGCTGCCGCCGCACGCCTACCTGACCGGCAGGCGCATCGAACGGGCCCGGGGCTTCCTGCTCGACGGCCGACGCCCGGCGGACGTCGCGTCGGCCGTGGGCTTCCACGATCAAGCCCATCTCCACCGGCACTTCACCCGTCACGTGGGCACGACACCGGGGCGCTACGCGGCCGCGCCACGGCTCCCCTGACGGAGCGGCCCGCCTGACCGAGCGGCTCCCCTGACCGAGCGGCTCGCCTCCGGCGTTGACACCGCGGAGCCCCGCGACCAGCGCTGGTCGCGGGGCTCCGGTGCTTCTGCCGTGTTCTGGGCGTCGGGCCGGGGGCGCCGTCGGCCGGCCCTCAGCTCAGGGTCACCTGATGGCGGGTCCCCGCGCCGTCGGGGGAAATCCGCAACCGGTGCCGTGGCACTCCCGGGCGGCCGGCGGCCACGTACCCCTCGTACGCACGGGCCACCTCGTCCCACAGCCTCCTGGGGCCGTACTGCGCGACCGCGAACGCCGACAGCTGCCGGCCGTCGTAGTCGACACTGGCCCAGCTCGTCGCCTCGTCATCGGCCAGCCACAGCCGCGTATGCGCCGCTTCCCCCTCGGTGTCCCACGCATGCCATGTCCCCGGCACCCGGAGGCCGATGTGCAGCTGCGCAGCGAGGTCCGTCCCGGCAACCGACCAGGGGGACAGCTCCGTGACGGACCGATCGGGTTTCTGGCCCTCGCGCAGCACGTCGCGATGCAGCTCCACCTCGACCCGCTGGGCTCGCATCAGCATGAACGCACCGTAGGGGGCGAGCACACCCTCGGCGGTCCCGTCCGCCTGCTTCGTGGCGATCAGCGTCCCGAAGTTGCACCAGGGGGTGTCCCACGGGATGACGAGGAGACCGCCGGTCACGGTCTGCTCCAGCCATGGGAGCGGCACGGTGCGGACGGAGCAGGTGGCGATGATCCGGTCGTAGGGGGCGTTCGGCGGCCAGCCGCCCGCGCCGTCCGCGCACACCACGTGCGGCTGCTGCCCACCCTTTGTGAACTGGGTGACGAGAGGGGCGTCGCGGTAGGCCGCGCGCCACCAGCGGTCGGGTTCGCTCTCCCGGTCGCACGGCTCGTGGCCGCCGTTCCCGTCACGCAGCCACAGGGTGGGCGGCAGAAAGAGGTGGCGGGATACGGCGCGCAGGGCGGCTTGCAGGTGGGCGGGGACGGGGTGGCCGAGCTGCCCGGCGATCTCGTCCAGCAGACCGGCGATGGCTTCGTCGGGGTCCGGATGCGAGGTCAACGGGCCTGCTCGGGCTTCGGAGGCGGAGTCGGCTCCGAGGCCGGTGGGCGCAGCGGGTGCGTCGGGTGCAGTGGGTGCGTCGGGGGCAGCGGGTGCATGTGCCGAGTGTGCCCGTACGGGGGCGCCCCGGCGTCCGGATCAGGACGACAGCATCGCCAGCTCAGGGTCTTCCCGGAGTTTGGCCAGGGCGCGGGAGACGGCGCTCTTGACCGTGCCGATGGAGACCTCCATGACCTCGGCGGTCTGGGCCTCGCTGAGGTCCTCGTAATACCTGAGGACGACCATGGCCCGCTGACGGGCGGGCAGTCGCATCACCGCGCGCCACATCGCGTCGCGCAGGCCCTGGAGTTCGGCCGGGTCGGGGGCCGGCATCGGCTCGGGCTCCGGGAGCTCGTCGACGGCGAATTCCTCGACCTTGCGCTTGCGCCACTGGGAGGTACGGGTGTTGATCAGCGCGCGGCGGACGTAGCCGTCCAGGGCGCGGTGGTCCTCGATCCGGTCCCAGGCCACATAGGTCTTGGTCAGCGCCGTCTGGAGGAGGTCCTCGGCGTCGTTCGGGTTGGGAGACATCGACCGCGCGGCGCGCAGCAGGACCGGCCCCCGGGCCCGTACATAGGACGAGAACGTCGGGAACACAGCGGCGGTCGAAGCGCTGGTGCACACTGGCGTGGTCATGGGCACCACGCTAGGAGCGCGGGTGGGGTGGACGGATCGCCCCCAGGTGCCGAAGCGCTATCCCCCTGAAGTTGTACGGGTAGTACCCACCCCACCTCCTCTAGGGGGACAGGCAGGTCGTACCCGTCAGACCTGTGGCCGCGGATTCGGCTCGCGGCCGCCCCGTCAGCCGTCCGCGCCGAGGACCAGCCCCGAGGTCGGCACGCCCGTGCCCGCGGTGACCAGTACATGCGCGGGGGTGCCCGCCTGGTTGACGGAGGTGCCGCGGAGCTGGCGGACGGCCTCGGCGATCCCGTTCATCCCGTGCAGGTATGCCTCGCCGAGCTGACCGCCGTGGGTGTTCAGGGGGAGGACGCCCGCGGCGACGAAGTCCGAGGCTTCGCCGGGCGCACAGAAGCCGAACTCCTCCAGCTGCATCAGCACGAACGGGGTGAAGTGGTCGTAGAGGATCGCGACGTCGATATCGGCGGGGGTGAGGCCGGCGGTCCGCCAGAGCTGGCGGGCGACCACGGTCATCTCGGGGAGGCCGGTCAGATCGTCGCGGTAGAAGCTGGTCATCTGCTCCTGGGCGCGGCCTGCGCCCTGTGCCGCGGCCGTGATCAGCGCCGGCGGGTGCGGCAGCGTGCGGGCCCGCTCGGGCGAGGTCACCACGATCGCCTGGGCGCCGTCCGTCTCCTGGCAGCAGTCCAGCAGCCGTAGTGGCTCGACGATCCAGCGGGCGGCGGCGTGGTCGGCGAGGGTGATGGGCTTCCCGTAGAAGTAGGCGGCCGGATTGCGGGCGGCGTGGCGGCGGTCGGTGACCGCGACCGGGCCGAAGGCGTCCGGGGTCAGCCCGTAGGTGTGGAGGTAGCGCTGGGCGGCCATGGCGACCCAGGAGGCGGGGGTGAGCAGGCCGAAGGGGAGGTTCCAGCCGAGCGCCGCGCCCTCGGCGGACGGCTCCCGCTGCTGCACGCCGGAGCCGAAGCGGCGGCCGGAGCGCTCGTTGAACGCCCGGTAGCAGACGACGACTTCGGCGATTCCGGTGGCGACCGCGAGGGCCGCCTGCTGGACGGTGGCGCAGGCCGCGCCGCCCCCGTAGTGGACCCGGGAGAAGAACGAGAGCTCGCCGATACCGGCCGCCTGGGCGACGGTGATCTCGGGGTTGGTGTCCATGGTGAAGGTGACCAGCCCGTCGACGTCCGCGGGGGTCAGCCCGGCGTCGTCGAGGGCGGCGCGTACCGCCTCGACGGCCAGTTGCAGCTCGCTGCGGCCGGAGTCCTTGGAGAACTCGGTCGCACCGATGCCGGCGATGGCGGCCCGGCCACCTAGGGAGTCGGGGCGGAGGAGGCTCATGGGGTGGCCTCCGGGGTGCTTTCGGGGGCCCCTTCGGGGATCCCTTCCGGGATGCGTCCGGGAGACCCTTCGGGGGTCCCTTCCTGGATCCCGTCCGGGAGGCCCACGGTGACCGTGCCGGTGACGTGGTGGCCGATGCCGTTCGCGCCGATGACCCGTACCACCGCCGCGTCGTCCGTCACCTCCGTGATCGTGCCGCGCAACACCATGGTGTCTCCCGGGTAGTTGGGGGCGCCCAGGCGGATGGCGACCTTGCGCAGGGTGCAGCGGGGGCCGAAGTGGTCGGTGATGTAGCGGCCGACGAGCCCGTTGGTGGTGAGGATGTTCATGAAGATCTCCGGGGAGCCCTTCGCACGGGCTGCCTCGGGGTCATGGTGCACGTCCTGGTAGTCACGGGAGGCGAGGGCGCCGGCGACGATCAGGGTGCGGGTGAGGGGGATGGTGAGGGCGGGGAGCTCGTCACCGGCTTTCATGTCACCGGCTTTCATGTCATCGGCTTTCACGTCACGGGCTCTCAGGTCGCGGGCTGGTGTGCCGCTGGGTGGTGTGTCACTGGGTGGTGTGCCGCCATCGGCTTTCGTATCGGTGGCCTTCATGGCGCCGGGTTTCATGGGGCCTCCGTCCGGTTTCATGGGGCCTCCGTCCGGGGCGGCTGGGCCGGGCGGCCGGTCGGCGCCGGGCGTTCCTCCGTGAGCAACTCGCCCAGTTCCTCCAGGGCTTCGGCGCCCGCGCCGAGGTATCCGGCGAGCTGTCTGCCCCAGAGGAAGTGCCGGTGGACGGGGTGGTCGAGGTCGGCGCCGATGCCACCGTGCAGATGCTGGCCGGTGTGCACCACGCGGGTGCCCGCCTCGGACGCCCACCAGGCGGCGGTCAGCGCATGCGGTCCGGCATCCAGGCCCGCGTCCCGGCGCCAGGCCGCCTCGTGGGCCGTGAGCCGGATGGCCTCGATGTCCATGTGGGCGTCGGCGGCACGCAGCAGCACACCCTGGTTCGTGGAGAGCGGGCGGCCGAACTGCTCGCGGGTGGTGGTGTGGGCCACCGCACGAGCCAGGGAGCCGGCCGCGACCCCGGCCTGAAGCCCGGCGAAGGCCGTCCGTGCGAGGGCCAGGATGTCGGCGTAGGCGTCGCGGATGGCGGGCCGGGCGGGGTGGGTGAGGGCGCTGGGGGCCGGGGCCAGGCGTTCGGCTCGGGCGTGCGGGGCGGGGCGCGCGGCAGGGGCGTCTGAGGCCATGGGGTCGGCCGGAGTGCCCGGGACCCGGCGTTCGACTCGGGCGTCCGGGCCCAGCCGTTCGGCCGAGGCGCCGTCCAGGGTGAGGCGGCCCGCCGACCACGGTGCGGTGGTCTCGACCGGGTCCCGCCGCACCCCGTCGGCGTCGGTGCGTACGAGCCACAGTGTCCGCGTGGCACCGTCCGGCACCAGCACATGGGTGGCCGCGCACAACCACGGCACCACGGGCACGACACCGGTCAGCCGGCCCGTCCGGTTCACCGTTCCGCTCGCCGGCCGGTCCGTCGTCCCGTTCGCCGGCCCGTCCGCCGTGACGTCCGCCGTGCCCTCGGCCCGTACGCCGCCGCGTCGCGCCGGGAAGGCCCCGGTGGCGACCGCCTCGCCGGTCCGCAGCGGCGGCAGCAGCCGCGCCCGCTGCTCCGCGCTGCCGTGGGCGCCGATCGCCAGCAGGCCGTACACACAGGTCGCGGCGAACGGCACCTGGGCCGTCGTACGGCCCTGCTCCTCCAGCATCAGGACGAGCCCGAGCAGGCCGGCCTCCTCCGCGGCGCCTGGTAGACCGGCCGCGCACAGTGCCTTCCACAGGGCGGCATCGGTACCGCTGTCGCCTGCGGCGAGGCGCTCCGGTGTGGACAGGTCGCCGAAGATCTCCGCGGCCAGCTCACGGGCCGCCGTCTGTTCCGGGGTGGGCGTGAAGTCCATCTCAGCCCTCACCTCCCTCGACCACCCGGAAGACCGGCAGCTCCAACTCCTCATCCACACACAGGAATTCGAGCCGTACGGCCATCCCGATCCGGACCTTGTCGTAGGGGACGCCGACGATGTTGCTGACCATCCGCACCCCCTCCGCGAGCTCGATCAGCCCGACCGCGTAGGGACCCGCCGTACCGGAGCCCGCTGCGCCGGAGGCCACCGCATCCGGGCCCGCCCCGTCGGCCGGTGCGTCGGGCATCGTGAACGCGGGGAAGGGCGGATGGTGCATCACGACGTAGGAGAAGACCGTCCCCGCGCCGCTCGCCTCGACGGTGTCCCACTCCGGTGACCCGCAGCTGTTGCACCCCGGCAACCAGGGGAAGCGCAGCGTCCGGCAGCCCGTGCAGCGCTGGATCAGCAGCCGGTGCCCGCGGACGCCCTCCCAGAAGCCGGCGTTGTCGCGGTTGATGACGGGCCGGGGACGGCGGGGGCGAGGGTACTGGGGTGGCTCAGGCGCCCGGGGTGGCTCAGGTGGCTCGGGTGCCGTCAGTCGCTCCGCCGTCTTGGAGGGCTGGCCGTCAGTCTTGGAGGACCGGCCGTCCGTCTTGGAGGGCTGGCCGTCCGCCTCGGGAGACCGCCCGTCCGGCTTGGAGGACCGACCAACCGCCTCGGGAGACCGCCCGTCCGTCTTGGAAAGCCGTGCGGCCGGGGCGTACTTGAGGACCCGGAAGCGATGCGTCCCGGCCGGTTCGCCGTCCGCGCGGATATCCATCCGCGTCGTGATGAAGTGCCCGACCCCCAGCTTCGTGGTCTTGCACTCCGACACCGATTCGATCACCGAGTCGAAGGTGATCCGGTCACCGGGCCGCAGCGGCCGCAGATACTCCTGCTCGCAGTCGGTGGCCACGATGGAGGTGTACCCGGCGCTGTCCAGTAACCCGGACAGTTCGTCGTACGCCCCCGAGCGGTCCGCGTGGCCGGAGAGGCCGCCCATCGTCCATGCCTGAAGCATGGTCGGCGGGGCGACGGCGTCCGGCCCCCGGTAGGCGGGGCTGGTGTCGCCCACGGCCTCGCACCAGTGCCGGATCATCGGCTCGTTGACCAGGTCCTTCCCCACCCCGGGAGCCGAGGTCGGCCGGCCCTCATAGGCTCTGAGCTGCTCGTATGCGAGCTGCACCGGACTCATCGGCGCCCCCTCCGCATCCCCAGCCGCATCGTCGCGACGATCTCCCGCTGGACCTCGCTCACGCCGCCCCCGAAGGTGTTGATCTGCGCCGCACGGTTCATCCGCTCCAGCTCCCCGTCCCCGAAGACGCCCGGCGAACCTCGCCGTACCAGGGCGGCGTCACCGGCCACCTCCTGGCAGATCCGGTAGACCTCGACGGTGCTCTCCGTCCCCGCGAACTTGACGCCGCTGGCGTCCCCGGGGCTGAGCGTCCCGGCGCCCACCTCGTCGACCAGCCGCCAGTTCAGCAGCCGGGTGGCGGCCAGCCGGGCGTGCGCCTCGGCGAGCCGGGACCGCACCCAGGGGCGGTCGGCGGGCCGCTCGCCGGTCTCCGGGTCCGGTGTGCGGGCGTACGCCAGCGCCGCGTCCAAGGCGTCCTCGGCCTGCATACCGAGGGCGGCCAACGCGACGCGCTCGTGGTTGAGCTGATTGGTGATCAGCTGCCAGCCGGCGTTCTCCTCCCCTACGAGGTTCCCGGCCGGGACGCGGATGCCGTCGTAGTACGTGACGGTGGTCGTGAGCCCGCCGACGGTCTCGATCGGCGTCCACGAGAAGCCGGGGGCGTCGGTCGGCACCAGGATGATCGAAATCCCCCGGTGCTTGGGCGCGTCGGGGTCGGTGCGACAGGCGAGCCAGATCCAGTCGGCCCGGTGGGCGTTGCTGGTGAAGCTCTTGGTGCCGTTGATCAGCCAGTGGGCGGCCTCGGTGGGACCCCTAAGGGCGTCGGGGCCGCCGGTGCCGCCTGGGCCGCCGGTGCTACCGGCGCCCTCGGTGCTACCGGCGCCCTCGGTGCTACCGGCGCCCTCGGTGCTGCGGGCGCCCTCGGTGCTGCCGGTACCCTCGGCCCCCTTAGGGGCGCCGCCCGCGCCCGGCTGCTTCACCGCCCGGGTGCGGAGGGCGGCGAGATCGGTACCGGCCTCGGGCTCCGTATAGCCGATCGCGAACACGAGCTCGCCACTGAGGATGCGCGGCAGGAAGTAGTCCTTCTGCTGCTGGGTGCCGTACTTCATCAGCGTCGGGCCGACGGTGTTGAGCGTGACCATCGAGACCGGGGCACCCGCGCGGTACGCCTCGTCGAAGAACACGAACTGCTCGTCGGGACCGCGGCCCTGCCCGCCGTACGCGGTCGGCCAGCCCAGACCCAGCATGCCGTCGGCGCCGATCCGGCGCAGTACCGCACGCTGCGCCGCGGCGTCCTCGACCGGCCCGTCCGGCAGCAGCTCCCGGAAGTACGAACGGAGTGCGGCGCGCAGCCGCTCCTGGCGCGCGGTGGGGGCGAGGTGCACGTCGGCGGCCTCCCCTTCTGGTGGCCGTACGCCCGGTGCGCTGGGTCCGGACATACGAACGAGCGAGCGGGTTTCTGACTGTCCGTCAGAAACCCGCTCGCTGTCAAGGTCGGCGCAGTGAACCCCGGAGAAGCCCCATTCCCTCCGTGCCGACCCTGACGTCTCCCCTACTGGGCGCCCACCCCGCCCCCTGGACGGCCGCCGCGCCCCCGGGCGGCGGCCCCCTGCGCGGCGTGCCCCCTACACGGCAGGCCGGATCACTCGAAGTTGTTGAAGGTGATGGTGGAGTTGGTCTGGTCGATGTCCGTGGAACCGGCGGAGCCGTTCACGCTCGCGGTGTTGTTCTGATTGGAGGCGCCGGCACCGTTGGCGACCTGCTGGCCGGTGGTCGAGTTGCCGAGGTTGTCACCGCCGACACCGGTCCCCGTCTGGCTCGTCGCCGCCGAGCTCGACCCACTGGTCGCGAAGCCGCCGTTGTCGGCCTGCGCGACGCCGGTGAAAAGGGTGGCCGCAAAGGGCAGCGCGGCGGCAACGGCGAAGGCGCGGGCGGTACGGGTGCTTGCCATGTCTCTTCTCCTCCTACGGAACACGACTGCTGAACTCCGCTCTCTCATCGGGCAGTTGGCCGACCACCGCGATACTTGCCTCGACGTCGCGCACTCAGCCTTGCCCACGAACCCCCGGCGAACCCGCCGCGAGGCGGCGATTCCCCCGCAAGCATGAGGAACCCCGGGTAAACCCCCGTCGCACACGTACCCCCGGTCACACCCGTGCGGCGACCCCCGGTCTCGCGGACAGGCCCGTCCATGGCGCGGCCGACGAGCCCACCCCGGCGCATCGACGCACCCGGCGCGCGGGTCAATGCACACACGCCCCCTTCCCTTTGTCGAACATCCGTACGAAAATAGAGCCATGGCCATGCACCGCCGCCATGCCGGAAGACCGACCGACCACCCGCCCGACCCCTGGACCAACAGCCGAGCCAATCCACGGGGAGCCATGACGCCTGACCCCTGGCGCGGCACGGGACCCGACCCGTCAGGCGGCACACAACGCGATCCGCGGGCCGAGGGGGAGCCAGACCCGTGGGCCGCCCCGTGGGCCGAGCAGCAGCCAGGCCCGTGGCCCGGCCCGTGGGCCGACTCGCGGGCCGAGCAGCAGCCCCACCCATGGGCCGACTCGTCGGCCAAGCAGGAGCCAGACCCGTGGGCCGATTCGGGGACCGGCCTGCACCCCGCCCGACCCACGGAGGCACCCGGCACCGCGTCCATGGACCGGCCCGCCACCACGCCCGTGGAACCGCCTGCCACCACATCCACGGACCCGCCCGCCACCGCGCCCATGGCCCCGTCCGCCCCCATGGACGCACCCACCGCCGCACTCACGGACCCGCTCACGGCCCCGCCCGCCGCCGCGCTCACCCAGGCACTCCTCGCCGCCGAGGCCGGCTACCCGGTCATGCCGCTGACCCGCAGCAAGCTCCCCGCCATCCGGTCCCCGCACCGCGGGCACCCCGAGAAACCACCCTGCCGCGGCGCCTGCGGCCGGCTCGGGCACGGCGTACACGACGCGAGCACCGACCCGCTCACCGTCCGCCGTATGTTCGCCGCCGCCCCTTGGGCCACCGGCTACGGCATCGCCTGCGGACGGCCCCCGCACCACCTCATCGGCATCGACCTCGACACCAAGAACGGCGCCGACGGCCTGACCGCCCTCCGGTTCCTCGCCGAACAGCACGGCTTCCCGCTCCCGCCGACCGTCACGGTCCTGACCCCCAGCGGCGGCCGCCACCTCTGGTTCACCGGCCCGCCGTCCCTGCCCGTACCGAATTCGGTCGGCCGGCTCGCCCCCGGCATCGACGTCCGCGGCGCTGGCGGCTATCTCGTCGGCCCCGGCTCACTCACCACCCACGGCCGGTATGTCCGCGCAGCCGACACCCCACACCGCCCCGCCCCCGTGCCGGAAGCCCTCCTCACCCTGCTCACGGCCCCGCCACCGCCCGCCCACCGCGAGCCGCCGTACGGCGTCCCGCCCCAGCCCGCCGCGGCGCTCATACGTTTCGTCCGGGCCTCCCCGCGCGGCCAGCGAAATGCCCGGCTCTTCTGGGCGGCCTGCCGCGCCCAGGAATCCGGCCTCGGCCAGGAACTCGCCGCCAGGCTCACAGCGGCCGCCTGCCACACCGGTCTGTCCGCAGAGGAAGCCCGCGCGACGATCGCCTCAGCCGCCCGCCGCGGCTAAGGCTGTCCCGGCCGTCCCGTAGGCCAACGGCCCGACCAGAACGGCAGCTTGAGGAGGCGGCCCGAGCAGGGAGTCCGAAGAGCAAGTCCGAAGAGACGGACGCAGATTCTGACCGAAGAAGCGGACCGCAAGGCCGACCGGCAAAGCGGGGCGGGCAGAAGGACCGGCGAGACCGACCGGAGCAGCGCACCGGACCAGCGCACCAGACAAGCGGACCGGACACCCGGCCCGAAGCGCGGCCTGCCTACCCCTTCCGCGCCTCGATCAGGAACCGCGTCGTCTGCGCCACGAACGGCCCCTCCGTACGGATCAGCTCATCCAACTCCCGCAGCCGGTCCCGGTATTGGTCGACCGTGAAGCCGGGCACCATCCACACCACCTTCCGCAGGAAGTAGATGACCGCCCCGATGTCGAAGAACTCGGTCCGCAGCGACTCCGCGCGCAGATCGACCACCTCAAGGCCCGCCGCCTCCGCCGCCCGGCGCGCATCCTCGGGATGGCGGGCCCGCCGTACGTGCTCCGGCTGCGGCCCCAGGAAGTACTCCACCAGCTCGAACACACTCGCCGGACCGACCTGTTGGGAGAAGTACGTGCCCCCGGGCCGGAGCACCCGGGCGATCTCCTCCCACCACACCGTCACCGGATGGCGGCTCGTCACCAGGTCGAATGCCTCATCGGCGAACGGCAGCGGCGGCTCGTCCGCATCTGCCACCACCGCCGCACCGAGCGGATGCAGCAGCGCGGTGGCCTTGGCGACATTGGGCGGCCAGGACTCCGTGGCCACCATCACCGGCGGCAGCTTCGCCGCACCGGCGAGCACCTCGCCGCCGCCCGTCTGGAGGTCCAACGCGGCCGACGCACCCGCCAACCGCTCACTCATCGCCCGCTGATATCCCCACGAGGGCCGCTCCTCCGTGGCCCGCCCCGCCAGCCACGAAAAATCCCATCCCTCGACCGATACGCCCTCGGCCTCGGCCACCAGGTCCTCAAATGATCGCGCCATACCCCCACAATCACCGCGAAAGACCAACCCCGCCAGCGATTTTCACCGCCCTGCCCGCAGCCTGCCACCCCACCCCGCGCGCACTGCCCCCAGGCCCCGCACCGCTATCCCACCCACTGCGGCCAGACCCGCGCCCGGCGCCCAGGCCCGCACCCCGACCCACGCCCCGACCACAGGCTCAGCAGCGCTCCTCGCCAGGCCCCACCAGAAAGGCCAGCTCCGGCCGGTCCCACATCACCGCGGGCGGATTGGCCCGCACCGTACCGACCGGCCGGGCGCCCATGCTCCGGTAGAAACCCTCGGCGGGCGGATGCGACACCACGCGCACGCGGTCGAGCCCGGCCCGCCGCGCCTCCTCCCGCATGTGCGCGAACAGCCGGCGCCCGATGCCGTACCCCTGCGCCTGGTCCGCCACAAACATCAGATCCAGCTCGGCCGGCTCCACCATGAGCGCATAGAAGCCCCACACCCGCTCCGCCGCCCGCTCGCCCGGGTCCGCACCACCGGCGGCCTCCTCCACGGCAACGAACACCCGATGCGCCGCGATGTAGTCCGGCCCCACCCGATACCCCTCGACCATCGAGGAATACCGCCCCTCGTACGCGCGAGAACTCCGCACCAGCCGAGTGAGCCGCCCGGCATCCCGCTCCTCGGCCCGCCGGATCACCACAGCCCCGCGCCGGGCCCCGCCCATTCCCCCCGCCCTCCGCGCACCCACCGTGACCCCTGCCCACTTTCCGCATCATGCCGGGAAGACAATTCCACATTCCACGACCACTTTACCGCGCCCCCGCACAGCAATCCCACGACAACCCCCGGCCCCCACCCACAATCCCACCTCTCAGCATCCCCACCTCACAGCAAATCCCCACCCCGCAGCCGCCATTCTCCTCCCCGGCGGCCACACGGCAGGGATTCCACACTGATTCCGATTCCACGCCTCATCGGGCGCCGTGCTCCACGCCTCATTGGGCGCCATTCTCCCGCGCCTCATTGGGCGCCATAATCCTCCTCCGGGAACGGAACACGCAGCTGGTCCCAGGACTTACGCCCCGGCCAGCCGTCCGCATCCGGGCCCGAGTATCCCAGCGCACTCTGGAAGGAGGAATATGCCTGACGGTGCTTGTCGTTCCACTTCGGCCCCGGACCGCTGAACCCGTAAGCGGCACCGCACCCTTCCTCCACGAGGCGCAGCCCCATCATCTGGATGATCGGGCTGGTCGGCAGGGTCTTGAACCATTCACTGCCGGGGAACGGAACGAAGCTGGGATCACCGGGCTGCGGCTCTCCCGTCGTGGCCTTGGCGACGATCAGCCGCTGGCCCACCTTGATGACGTTCGGATCCGAAATGCTGTTCCAGATCTGAAGCTGCTTCACAGTGGTACGGAAACGGGAAGCAATGCCGGAAAGCGTGTCACCGGAAACCACGACGTAGTACTTGTCCTGTGTTGTCTGTTGAGTACCCATGACACTCACGCTAGAAGCGTTTCCAGGCACCCGCATGTTTTCCCACGGCAGCCACCGACCGCACAATCCCCAACGCCATCGGCTCATTTTACCGCCGACGCCCCCCACTTGCAGTGCAGTATCCCGGCCGACCGAGATCACCCCTCCCCTCCTCCCCTCCGCCCCGAAAACAAAGGATGCCTCAATACAAAGTAGCCCAGTAAACCAACTCGTCAGACCAGCGAACGCGACACCACCAGTTCAAAGGGCAGACACATCAAAGGCGTTGGCAATAGCTTGATATCCCGCGTCGTTGGGATGCAGCCCGTCCTCGTAGACATAGCCCGGCCGTGGCCGCTCCGGGTGGGCCGGATCCGCCAGGGCCTTGTCGAAGTCGACGACCGCGTCATACGCCCCGCTGGTGCGTATCCAGTGGTTCACCTGCGTACGCAGCCGCTCCACCTTGGCGGCATGGCCCGGATAGCCCGGATACCCGCTCAGCGGCACCAGCGTGGCCCCGATGACCTTGATCCCCCGTCCGTGCGCGGCGCGGATCAACGCCCGGTAGCCCTCGGTGATCTGGCGCGCCGAGACCGGCTTGTGCGACGACGGAAAGCAGCGGCCCGTGGCCCAGTTGGCCCCGACGTCATTCGCCCCCAGCTCGACGATCACCGTACGCACCCCCGGCCGGTCCAGAACATCCCGCCGGAACCGCGCAACACCCTTCTCCCCGAAGCAGGAACTGCTGGTCAGCAGCATGTTCCCGGCGATCCCGGCATTCACCACACCAAGGTTCCTGCGGCCGGCGACCAGCCGCTCGCCCAGGGCATCCGTATACCGGCCGTTGGCCTCCGCCGTGGCCCCCACCCCGTCGGTGGCCGAATCCCCCAACGCCACCACCGTGTTCCGCCGCGCCCGGAACGGCCCGGATACCTCAACCCCGCTCAGGAAGTAAGACGACTGCGACGACTGGCGATACGCCTGCGCCAACACGTCGTCGAGGTGATTTCCACTGGCCCGATAGGACGCCGCCAGCCCGACCCCGTGAAAGGTGGCCGGCCCGGTCTCTCCGGCGAAGTACAGCGTGATCACCAGGTTCTCCAACGGGGACGTGGACAGCGGCACCGCATCACCGACCGCCTCCCCACCCGCCGGGATCACCGTCGAACCAGCGTGCCGGAAGCTCACCTTCCGCGCGGTCCCGGGCCATGCCTGCGCCCCGCCCCCGGACCGCGCGATCATCGCCCCGTCCACCCGCAGCGGCGTCCTGCCGTACCGATTGGACAGCCTGATCCGCACGCGGTCCCCGCCGACACCGACCCGCACGACCTGACGCACCGACTGATGACGAAACCCCTGCCGCGACCAATTGGGCACATCATCCACATCCCCCTCAACAGGCTCCTGCACCGCAGCACCCCACGCCTGCGCCCACCGCAATCCCGCCTCCCCCACGGCATACGCCCCACCCCCGGCCCCGGCTCCGCCTCCCGCCGAGACCACCACCCCCACCAGTGCCATCACCGTCACCACCCCCACCAGCGCCATCACCCTCGCCACCCACGAAACCCCACCCCTGCCAGCCGGCACACCCCGCACGTATCCCATGGACCGCTCACTTCCCCTCCTCAGGCATGCACCCCGTTCGACCACACCAGCAAGCCGACTTCGGCCGCTCCCCCGAGGCACCTCCGCAGTCTCGGCCCGGCCCAAGACCCACCACATCCCCCATTCGGCAGAGAAACCCCCCATTCCGCTTCCCCGACAAACGAACCGCTCTGTGACAGCGCCGAGCCCTCAAATGGGATGACTAATACGAACGAGGCTGCAACTCCCCACCGTGCAGGGCCGTTACGGCTCCCGCCGAGCAGGCCCACCAGGACGAAGGAGGCGACTTCCGCCAGACCGCTTCGTGGTACGTCGGCGAAGTCCACAACCGGCACTTCGGCACCGTGTGGCAGTACCACCCCGATTCACCGGAGATCCCCGGCGCCTGGCCGTTCGTCACCGTGCCCTTCCACCGGCTCTTCGAGTTTCCCGACGAGGACGGCATCGAACCCGACTGCCGCCCCCTCTACACGCCTGTGAAACGACTCTGCGGAATCCTCACCCCCGCCAATGGCCACCTCACCACCGACCCGGACATCTACATCCCCACCTGCGCAATTACCTAAGGGCCGTCCCGCAGCGGTCGCATTGCGCCCCGCGCAAAGACACGGTCCCGACCGTCGCGATGCGACAGCCGGGACCGTGTCTCGGTTCTGCGGGTGCTGGCCAGCTCCTAGCCTGCGGTCACGGGCCGATGACCGCGATGGACTTGATGGTCGCCCCCGGCTTGGTCTGCCCCCAGTGGCCGCTCTTGATGTCGACGCGCTTGCCGTAGCACGAGACGTCGCTGTAGACCCGGATCGTCCTCTTGGTCTGGTTGGAGACGGTCTTGCCGTTCCACGCGTAACAGCCCGGCGAGGGGTTCAGGCCGCTGGTGCGCTTCGTGCCGCCGAAGTCATTCTTCGACCACGTGCAGACCGAGCCCTTCCGGCAGACGGACGAGGCGGATGCGGTGTGGGCGGTGGCGAGCGGCAGCGTCGCGATGAGCGCGGCGCCGCCGAGCGCAATGAGCTTCGTCCTCAAGAGTGGTACTCCTGTTCCCCGATTAATCATGGTCACAACGAGCATCTCAGCGCTGGATCCACACAGCCAACCGCTTTTCAGACAACCTCCGCGCCACCGCACCCGGCGCCACTCCCTCACCCAGCAGTTGACCGGCCCCATAGTGCCAGGCAGACGACCTGGACAGGCCCCGGATCCCGCTCATGTCCCATCACCCACGCGCCGGAACCACCGAACAAATCCAGCTCATTTGACGACGCACCAGAGGCACCCACAGAAGCCCACACCACCGAGGACTGACGCACGCCCACCCGCCGCCCTACCGCTCCGAGGCCCGGGGAACTGCTCGGACCTCAGGTCGTCCCCCGCGTTGATGTCAGCCGGAGAAGATCGACAGCGCCTCCAACGACCCGAAGACGCCGAGTACGCCGACGAGCGCGACACCGATCAGGACCGCGAAGCACACGAACGCGATGACGATGATGAGCCAGGTACGGCCAACTGCCGCGTGGTACTCAGAGTCGTCGTCCCAGTCCTGCACGCGCTCGTCAGTCATCCGACTCCCCCTGCTCGTCCCCATTGCGGATTCGCTCGGCAGCCGTCCGAAGCACAGCGACACGGGTGCCCGGGCTGATCCCGACAGCAAAGTGTGTTCCCGCTCGTCCTATCAGGTGGGGCGAGCTGGTCCTGCCCAACAGCCGGCCAGAGGCCCACTCCGGGTGGAAGAACGGCGGAAAGCCCTACGAGCCGCGTGGGCTGAAACGGCGGGCCCGCAACACCGACTCAGACACGAGCGAACGCCTAGACCGGCCAGGAGCTGGGCGGG
Source organism: Streptomyces sp. NPDC127097 (assembly GCF_042724075.1). Lineage (NCBI taxonomy): Bacteria > Bacillati > Actinomycetota > Actinomycetes > Kitasatosporales > Streptomycetaceae > Streptomyces > Streptomyces sp. NPDC127097. Next base: position 32,069 of record NZ_JBHXFI010000009.1, read on the forward strand.
TAAGCACGCCCGCCACCGCCGAAATCCTGGCCCGCCGGTGGCCCGTACGCCCTGGTCAGCGCCGGACGCAGGCGCACCAGGGTGAGACAGGCCAAACGCAGAAGGGGCGCCCCGCCAAAGCGGGACACCCCTTCTGACCAGCTACTTCGCTGACCTCTGCGGAGGCTGTGGGATTTGAACCCACGGTGACGTTGCCGCCACGACAGTTTTCAAGACTGTTCCCTTAGGCCGCTCGGGCAAGCCTCCCCGCGGCACCTGTGCGCGGGGCGCGTGGGTGTCGCGGGATCAGACTAGCGCGTCACTTGTCGCCCGTGCGCTGGCCCAGGGTGACCTGGGTCGTGTGCTCCTTGCCGTCGCGCTTGTAGGTGAGGGTGACCTGGTCGCCGGGCTTGTGTTGCCAGATCTCGCTGATGAGGGTGGGGCCGCTGTCGATCACCGTGTCGTCGAGCTTGGTGATGGTGTCGCCGGGGCGGAGGCCGGCCTTGTCGGCGGGGCCGTTCGGGGTGACGGCCTTGGAGCCGTTGTTGCCGGTCCGGGCGATGGTCGCGCCGTCGCCGGTGTCCCGCATGCCGACCTGGACGCCGATCTGGGGGTAGACCGGCTTGCCGGTCCGGATCAGGTCCTGGGCGACCCGCTTGGCCTGGTCGATGGGGATGGCGAAGCCCAGGCCGATGCTGCCGGACTGCTGGGACTCGCCGCCCAGGCCGCCGCCGTTGCCCGCCGACTGGATCGCGGAATTGATGCCGATGACGTTGCCGGCGGCGTCCATCAGCGGGCCGCCGGAGTTACCGGGGTTTATCGAGGCGTCGGTCTGGAGGGCGCTCATGTACGAGGCGCTGGTGCCGCCGCCGTCGCTGGAGGCCACCGGGCGGTCCTTGGCGCTGATGATGCCGGTGGTGACCGTGCCGGACAGGCCGAAGGGGGCGCCGATGGCGATCGTGGCGTCGCCGACCTGCACGTTGGAGGACTTGCCGAGCGGGAGCGGGTTGAGCGGGGCGCCGGAGGCGTTCTTCAGCTTGATCACGGCGACGTCGTAGCCCTGAGCGTTGCCGACGACCTCGGCGTCGTACTTCTTGCCGTTGGAGAACGTCGCGGTGAGCTTGCCGCCGCCGGCCGCACTGGCGACGACGTGGTTGTTGGTGAGGATGTGGCCCTGCTTGTCGTAGATGAAGCCGGTGCCGGTGCCGCCCTCGCCGGTGGCACCCTGCGCCTCGATCGTCACGACGCTCGGCAGCGCCTTCTGCGCTATCCCGGAGACGGAGGTGGGCTTGCGGTTCAGCGCCCCGGGGTCGCCGGGCGCGGAGACCGTCGTCGAGGCGCTGTCGTTCTGGCCCGCGGCCCAGAAGCCGATGCCGCCGCCGACACCGCCGGCCACCAGCGCGGCCACCAGGACGGCCGCGATCAGACCACCGTTACGCCGCTTGGGCGCGGGGCTCCCGACGCCCCAGGGATCGCCGCCGTACGGGGGCTGCTGGCCCCAGCCGCCGCCCGCTCCGGCGCCATGGGCGGCGCCCGGGTACGGCGGGATCTGGGCGGTCTGCTCGGTCGTGGGCTCGTCGCCGGGGTGGCCGAAGCCGGGCTGCGGAGGGTGTCCGGCGCCCGGGCCCGAGCCGACGGTCGGGGCGAAGCCCGGCGGGGGCGGTGCGTACGGGGAATCGGGAGCCTGGGCGCCGGAGGCGGACGCGGGGGCGCTGTCCGGCTGCGGCCCGGCCGGCGGCTTGGCCTCCGACGGGACGGCGGCTCCCTCGTTCTCGGTGCTCACAGCTCTCTCCTCAGCTTCATGACTGTCGGCGCCCACGGCCTTGGCAGGCTGCTTCCCTGTCGCCCCGGATCTCATCCATGCCCGAGATCCGGGACGGGCCGTTTCTTCCGGGGCTTGCAGGTCGGCCGGACCCTGGGGGTGCGTCCGGGTGGTGCGGTTCTTCTGGGGCCGGCGGGCCTCGCGGTCCGCCGGGTGATGCGGTTGTTGCGGTCCGGCGGGCCTGGGGCCCTCCGGGTCATACAGCTCCTCGTGCCGGTGGACGGGGAACCCGTACTCCAGGATCAAGGATCCGGGCGATACGGGCGAGTCCCGGTCCGCCGGTCCGGGGCCGCCGGCTGTGGTCCGCGGGTCCCGTCCCGCGCTCCCGGCCGTGCGCGAGCCCCGTCCGCGGGCCCGTCCGGTGATCCGGGCGGGCGGCACGGGCGAGTCTCCCTACCACCCTTTCCCACCGCGCGTCAGAGCACCGTAAGTCGAGGCTGTGACTGTCCCCTCATCCTTTATTCCGGACAAAACCGGCGCATCCCCCGTTCCGGCACCTTGGGTAAGCGCCCGGCGGCCCCTCGGTGGCGGATGGCACGATAACGCGGTGACCTATGCACGCCCCGCCCAGGACGCCCGTCCGGGCCGTCCCGCCATTTCCGTCATCGCCCACCGCGGTGCCTCGGAGGACGCCCCGGAACACACCCTCGCGGCCTACCGCAAGGCGATCGAGGACGGGGCGGACGCCCTGGAGTGCGATGTCCGGCTGACCGCGGACGGGCATCTGGTCTGCGTGCACGACCGGCGGGTGAACCGCACGTCCAACGGGCGCGGCTCGGTTTCCGCCCTGGAGCTCGCCGACCTGGCCATGCTCGACTTCGGCTCCTGGAAGGGCGACGGCTTCGCGAACGACGGCTTCGCGAACGAGGCGCCGGACCGGCAGCACGAGGACCCCGAGCGGACCTCCGTCCTCACACTGGAGCGGCTGCTGGAGCTGGTCGCCGACGCGGACCGCCGGGTCGAGCTGGCCATCGAGACCAAACACCCGACGCGCTGGGCCGGACAGGTGGAGGAGCGGCTGGTCGAGCTGCTGACCCGGTTCGGGCACACGAATCCGGCCATGCGCGCCGACTGGACGCCCTCGGTCCGGGTCATGAGCTTCTCGGCGCGCTCACTGCACCGCGTACGGGAGGCGGCGCCCTGCGTCCCCGGCGTCTACCTGATGCAATTCCTCACGCCACGGCACCGCGACGGCCGGCTCCCGCCCGGCGTCGGCATCGCGGGCCCCGGGATACGCATCCTCCGCTCGCACCCCGACTACGTCGCCAAGGCGCATCGCGCGGGCCACCGCGTGCACGTATGGACGGTCAATGAGGCCGCCGATGTCGAGCTGTGCCAGGAATTGGGGGTGGATGCGGTGATTACGAACCGCCCCAAGCAGGTACGAATCCAACTCGGCCTTGGGTAGAGCCCCTCACAGGGTGTGCACCGGCGCATTCGGCCCGTATTCGATCGTGTCCAATGCGTCACCATGTGCCGCTTGGCCGGTTTCCGGTCCAGTCCATTGGGGCATTCATCCCGTGGCGTGGGGCAAAGGAGGTCTCGGGGGTGGCGTTGGTGGTGGCACAAGAGGTGCCGACGTCGTCGATCATGGCCGTACCCCATGGTCCTGTGGGTGTCGGCATGGCCAGGCGGCGCATGCGTGAAGAGCTGTTGGCAAGTGGAGTTCAGGACACAGTCGTCGATGACGCGGTCCTCATCCTTTCGGAGCTGCTGAGCAATTCGTGTCGCCATGCGCGTCCGATATACGAAAACGGATCACCGGGCTCCGCAACGGTCGAGGCCAAGGAGGCCCCGGCCTCCGTCCGGGCATCCTGGCGTATCGACGCACAAGGCCGGCTGACCGTCGCGGTCACGGACGGCGGCGGCCCGACCCGGCCACTTCCGGCCACTCCGTCGGTCACGGCGCGCGGCGGCCGCGGGCTGGCGATCATCCGCTCGCTCGCCAAGGACTGGGGCGTACACGACACCGTCGTCGGCGAAGTGACGGTCTGGGCGGCCCTCTCGTTGCAAGGCGCATTCGCTACGCGCGTGGATCTGACGCCCGATCTGCCGCCCTCGCTCACCACGGGAGCCGGAATGAGCACGGGGCTGCCGCTGCCCGGCTTCCCGGACTTCGACGATCTGCCATAGCGGCACGGCAGGACACGGCGGGCGCGCGGCCGGGCGCGACCTCGTACGCAATCCTCTAGGCTCGCGCCGAAACGCGTCCGTACCGCCCAGGATCGACCAGGAGACACCGTCGCCATGGCCAAGAAGCGCCGTCCCCAGTCCCAGGCCGCAGCATCACAGATCAAGGACGGCGAGGTGCCGGTCGTCGGCGCCCGTGAGCCCTGCCCGTGCGGCTCCGGCCGCCGGTACAAGGCATGTCACGGGCGACAGGCGGCGCATGCCGCCACCGAGCTGGTGCAGCGCCCCTTCGAGGGCCTGCCCGGTGAGTGCGACTGGGTGGCGCTGCGCGAGCTGGTGCCCGCCGCCACCGCCGAGTTGACGCTGAAGGGCGGGCTGCCCGAGGGCGTCCCGTCCGTGACGCTGGCGACGGTGCTGCCGATGGCCTGGCCCGCGCTGCGCCGCGACAACGGCGCGGTGATGCTCGGCCTCCAGAACGACACCGCCTCCGGCGACCTCAGCCGCGACCTCGCCGACACCCTCCAGCGCGCGCTGGTCGCCGAGCCCGGCACCCCGGTCACCGCCGCCCGCCCGGCCCCCGACGGTCCGCGACTCCAGGACCTGCTCGACCCGGACGCGGTCTTCGAACCGGCCGTCCACACCGGCTTCGAGTTCTGGATGGAGAACGCCGAGAACGCCACCGGCGAGGTCGCCGCCTCCCTGGAGCGGGCCAACGCGGCAGCCATTCCCACCACCCGGCTCCCCGGCCTGGAGGGTGCGTACTGGTGCGAGGCCCCGGAGAAGAACCACCTGCGCTGGGTCACCGGGTACCCCGAGGAGCAGCTGCTGGACGCGCTCGCCCGGCTGCACGCCGCGGGCGCCTCCTCGCTCGGTGAAGGCACCCGGCTGGTGGGTTCGTTCCGCGCCCACGGCCTGGTCGTGCCGGTCTGGGACCTGCCCTCGTCGATGAGCGCCGAGGACGTCGCCAAGCCGGCCGCGGCGTTCGCCGAGCGGCTGGCCGAGGCGCTCGCGACGGACGCCCCGCTGACCCCCGAGGAGCGCCGGGCGCGCGGCGGGCTCACCAACCGCCAGGTCACCCTGAGCTGACCGGACCGCCCGGCCGTGCGGACCGGATGCCTCCGGGGAGCCTCGGCGTGACACCTGTCACAACTCCCCGTACCTGCCGGTAAATAGGCGTCCGGAATTCCACGATCGAATTTGCGAACCGCCGATCTCTTGTTACGGTTCTAGAAGCCCGGTCGCTGGTGCATCCCCCGTCGCCAGCGACCGGGCGCTTCCATGTCCGGAGTCAGGCGCTCCGCCCGGCCGGCCCCGCCGCCCGCGGCCCGGTACCCTCAGCGGCCCGAACCCCTGCCTCCCACGGACGAGTTACTGCCGGAGCGCAGCAGCAGCCGCTCCCCCGCCGCGTCGGAGAACTCCGCCACCGCGCGGTACGGCCCGCCCCGGCGCACGGTCGCCCCGGCCGGTGTCTCGCACAGGCCCGGCGCGTCGGCCGCCGCGACCTCACAGTTCACCTGGACGGTCGTGCCGTCCGGCCGCAGCAGCGTCAGCGCGGCGCGCAGCGGACCGCCGGTGCGGTTGCGGTAGTACGTCCGCCCCCAGGTCAGACCGTCCTCGGCGAGCACACAGGTCTGGGCCTCGATCCGCTGGGGAGCGGTGAGTTGGGGGCCGCAGCGGGAGGTACGGCCGGAGCGGGGCGGCAGGCCGGGGCCGGCGGGGGAGCCGGTGGCGGTCCGGGCGCGGGCGGCGGCGGGGCGCATGTCCGGCTTGCCGCCACTATCGGAGCTGATGCCGCTTTTGGCCGTGGAGCGGTTTTCGGACGTGGCGGCCGTCCCGGACGCCGCAAGGTCGGCCGGACCGGCCATTGCGGCGCCCAGCGGCAGGGCGATGGCGAGCACCACCCCGCCGGCCAGACCGGTCATGCGGAGTTTCTGCGCACGCTGCATGGCCCCCACCTGCGATTGAGATGCCGCTGACGGCGGCTTGACGGTGGGCCGAACCTATCGGGCGGTGCGGGTGCCGCCGGGCACCCGGACGCTGCTTCCCCGTTGTTGTCCGGGCCGGTCACACCCGAACGGGTGATCCGCCCGCGCGTTGTTTCCGCTCATCCGCCGGTCGGGCGGGACGGGCGCATCCGCGGGTGTCAGTACGCGAGCCGGCTGCCGCCGTCGGGGGTGCTGGTGCTCGCCATGACCAGGGCGTCCACGATCGTGCTCACCTTCGGCAGCCAGGGCGCGGCCGGAACGGCGGCCGGCGGCCGCTCCCAGCGGACCCGGCCCGCGGCGATCTGGGAGGGCGGGAGCACCAGATAGCCGCCCTCGCCGTGGAACCGCAGCGAGCTGGGCACCCAGTCCTGGGAGTGCAGCAGCTCGCCCAACTCCGCGAGATCGTACGGCGACACGAGCAGGGACCAGCGGGTGGGCGTGGCCACCACGGGGCCGAGGCGGACGCCGAAGTGGTCCAGGGCCGCCAGGGCGCGGGCGCCGGCGACGGCGGGCAGGCTCACCGCGCAGGGCGCGCGGCCGCCGGTGGCCAGCACGATCGGGGCATCGGGGCGGTTCGTCCACCACCAACGCACCATCCGGGCATCGGTCGTGGCGGCCAGCAGGCCGGGGTCGAAGGGGTGCGCGCCGGGCACCACACAGTCGGGGTCGGGGCAGCTGCACCGGCGGCCGGTCCGCTCGCCGAGGCCGAGCCGGGCGCCGGCCGACTGCCGGCCGGCGGGCCTGATCCCCACACCGGGAAGTACGGGCCACTGCCACTCGGTGGCGCAGTGGAGCGCCGCACCGAGCAGCGCCGACCTTCCGCCGCGCCGGAACAGGAGCTTGCGTCGCCTTCCGAGGATCTCGCGCATGAGCGCTCGTTCCTTTCCGTTAACGCCGAGGGCTTCGTCCATCGCACTACATGGCACTTCTCGCCGGTTCGCCGTTGTCCGTGCCGTGCCGCTTCATGCCGTGGTGGGGCGTTTTCCGCGGCCCGGCCGTGCAACCCGGGGTCGATCGCATCTCGATCACGCCACGTGGATCACTGGTCACCGCGTGTACAAGGCAGCGCATCACGCCGTACGCCGAGCGTGGAACATGGCGGGGGGTGGCGCACGCATGGCGATTGCGCCTCCGTGGTGCAGTCCCCGCCTCTTGGGAGTGCGTCGCGGTCGTCGCCGTATTAGACGCCGGTGTCCGCCGGAGAGTTCCGGTGCGGCCCCAACTGGCCCCGCACCTTTCCGAGTACGTACCCGCCACTGTGGTGAAGACGCGCTGCTGATCGCCGTCAGTCGACCTCAAATTGACGCTCGGGGGGCTTTTTTCAGGCCAATCTACAGACCTCGCTGACACCACAAACCCCACGGGAGAGAGTGCTGGACATCACATCGTTGATGCGTGTACATCTGGAGCATTGATAGCGGAGCAGCATGACATGGGGGTTTGCGATGCTATTGAGGAAATTGAGCGGCCAACCGCACCGCACAACATCACTCAACAAAATGCCGCACTCCCAACCAAATAGCGGCCTGACCTGGGTTATTACCTGGCGCAACGAGAGATGCCAGCCATGACCGCCCCGCACGTACCGAAAGTGGCTGGAATCGAACCAGCTCTTCCCGCCCCCACGCACACTGTCGACCCGCGCGTGGGGAAAGCCTCCGCGGACCCCACCGTCGGCACCCCGTCCGACGGCTCACCCCCCACCCCTCAGGGCGCCCCTGCGGACTCCGCACTCGACACCGCGTCAGACGCCGCCCCCGACGACGCCCCGGACATCTCCGCCGTCGACCAACTCGTCGCCGTACAGGACCGGCTGGCCGGCTGGATCTCCGACCTCAGCACCCTGCACGATCTGACCGAACAGCTCGCGCGCACCCGCACGGTGGAGGACGCCCTCCGCGAGCTGCTGCGCGCCGGCGCCTCCCTGGTCGGCGCGCGGCGCGGGCTGGTCGCCCTCGCCCCGGCCGACGGCTTCGGCCCGGAGACCACGATCGGTCTCGGCCTCGGCCACGCCGAGATCGGCACCATCGAGACCATCCCGCGCCGCGCCCTGTCGTACGCGCGGATACTGGACGGCCTCCCGGAGCCGGGCGCCACCGGCGACGACACCCGGACCGGAGCGCTCGACGACGCCCGGCACCCGGCGGGCGACACGGGCCGTCCCCCCGGGGCCCGCGGCGCGGCGGCAGCGGCCGGACCGTGCACCGAGATCTCCGAACCCGACATCCCGGGCGAGAAGGACCTCGACCCGCGGCTGCGCGAGGTCGCGGCCCGGCTCGGGTACGCGGCCAGCTACGCGGTGCCGCTCACCGCCGACCCCATCGGCAGGACCGGCGCCGCGGTCTGGCTCTACGACGAACCGGCCGCGCCCACCGAACGTCAGCGCCATCTCATCGGCCTCTACCGGGCGCACGCCGCCGAACACCTCGCCCGCCTCCTCGAGCTGCACCGCACCCGGCAGGCCGTCCGGATCCTGCGCGAGGAGCTGCTGCCGCACCGGCTGCCGCGGGTCCCCGGCGTCCGACTCGCGGTGCGGCACAGCAGCGGGCCGCGCGGCGGCGGCGACTGGTACGACGCGCTGCCGCTGCCGGACGGCGCGCTGGGGCTGGCCATCGGTTCGGTGACCGGCTCCGGGCCGAGCGCGGTGGCGGCCATGGGGCGGCTGCGGGCGTCCCTGCGGGCCTACGCCGTCATGGAGGGCGAGGATCCGGTCGCGGTCCTCTCCGACCTCGAACTGCTGCTGCGGCTGACCGAACCGGCCCGCAGCGCCACCGCGCTGTTCGCCTTCACCGAGCCGCCGCCCGGCGCGCCGGGCGGGCCGCCCGCGCCCCCGATGCCGGACGGGATCACCGACCCCTTCGCCCGCAAGGTCGTGCTGGCCGGGGCCGGCCACTGCCCGCCGCTGATCCTCGGCGAGCTGCGGACCGAGTACGTGGAGACCTCGCTGTCCGCGCCGCTGGGCATGCTGGCCTGCTGGGAAGCGCCGAGCGTGGAGATCGAGCCGACCGGCGGCGAGACCCTGCTGCTCTACAGCGACGGGCTGCTGCACCGCACCGGCGAGCCCATGGACCGCGCCTTCACCCGGCTGCACGCGGCCGCCGCGGGCGTCCCCAGGGCCGCCCGGCACGATCCCGAGGCGGTCGTCGACCACATCGTGCGCACGATGCTGCCGCAGGGTCTGGACGACCCGCTGTCGGAGGAGGACGTCGTGCTGCTCGCGGCGTACTTCGAGGAGTAGCACCCGGTCCGGCGGCTCAGGGCCGGTCGGCGGCCCCCGGCCCTGGTCGCAGGGCCGGCCCTGAGCGCGCCTCCTACGGCGGGCGGGCATGCTGCCCGGGTGCCCGTTCACACCCCCGCCGGGCGCCATGCCTCCTATGGCCGGAGTGCCGGAGAGGTCACACCTTCCTGCCCCTGGACCGTTTTCGTTCCGCACATACGATGGAATGCGGTGCAGTCTTTCCAAAGGAGGCATGGTGACCGACGAGCTCACTCCGGAGACCCCGGACGAGGACGAGCAGCCGATCAAGCAGCGCAAGAACGGCCTTTACCCGGGCGTCTCGGACGAGCTCGCGGAGAACATGAAGAGCGGCTGGGCCGACACCGAGCTGCGCGATCTGGAGCCGGTCGAGCAGGCCCCGCACGCGGCCCGGCGCCGGGCCGCGCTGTCCGCGCGCTTCCCCGGTGAGCGGCTGGTGATCCCGGCGGGCAATCTGAAGACCCGCTCCAACGACACCGATTACCCGTTCCGCGCCTCGACGGAGTACGTCTACCTCACCGGCGACCAGACCGACGACAGCGTCCTGGTCCTGGAGCCGGCGGGGGACGCCCACGAGGCGACGCTCTACCGGCTGCCCCGCTCGAACCGTGAGAACGGCGAGTTCTGGCTCAACGGCATGGGCGAGCTGTGGGTCGGCCGCCGCCACAGCCTCCAGGAGGCCGAGGCGCTGCTCGGCATCCCCTGCAAGGACGTCCGCGAGCTGGCCGACGCGCTCAAGGAGGCCACCGGCCCGGTCCGGGTCGTGCGCGGCCATGACGCCGGTATCGAGGCCGCGCTGACCGACAAGGTCACCGCCGAGCGGGACGAGGAGCTGCGCGTCTGCCTCTCCGAGGCGCGCGCGGTGAAGGACGAGTTCGAGATCGGCGAGCTCCAGAAGGCCGTCGACTCGACGGTGCGCGGCTTCGAGGACGTCGTGAAGGTCCTGGACAAGGCCGAGGCGACCAGCGAGCGCTACATCGAAGGAACGTTCTTCCTGCGCGCCCGCGTCGAGGGCAATGACATCGGCTACGGCTCGATCTGCGCCGCCGGCCCGCACGCCACCACCCTGCACTGGGTCCGCAACGACGGCGCGGTCCGCTCCGGCGAGCTGCTCCTGCTGGACGCCGGCGTGGAGACCCACACCCTGTACACCGCGGACGTCACCCGCACCCTGCCGGTCAACGGCCGCTACACCGACCTCCAGCGGAAGATCTACGACGCGGTGTACGAGGCCCAGGAGGCGGGCATCGCGGCGGTCAAGCCGGGCGCGGCCTACCGCGACTTCCACGACGCGGCGCAGCGGGTGCTCGCCGAGAAGCTGGTCGAGTGGGGCCTGGTCGAGGGCCCGGTCGAGCGGGTGCTGGAGCTGGGGCTCCAGCGCCGCTGGACCCTGCACGGCACCGGCCACATGCTCGGTCTCGACGTCCACGACTGCGCCGCGGCCCGCACCGAGCACTATGTCAACGGCACGCTGGAGCCCGGCATGGTGCTGACCGTCGAGCCCGGACTGTACTTCCAGGCGGACGATCTGACGGTGCCCGAGGAGTACCGGGGCATCGGTGTCCGCATCGAGGACGACCTCCTCGTGACGGCCGACGGCAACCGGAACCTGTCGGCCGGCCTGCCGCGGCGGTCGGACGAGGTCGAGGCGTGGATGGCCGGGCTGCTCGGCGGCAAGTAGCAGCGCGGAGCGCGGGTACGTACGTCCCCCGGTGGCCTCAACTGCCGCCGGGGGACGTGTCGTTGGCGGGCTCGCCACCGCCGGGGGAGGTGTCGTCGGCGGGCTGCTCGTCACCGCCGGGGGGCGCGTCGTCGGCCCCCGGCGTAGTCCCCTCGGCGTCACCGCCGAGGTCGCCCCCGCCGTTCCTCCCGTAGGCGCCCGCGCGGGCCGCCGCCCAGACGGCGGTGGCGGCGGACTCGGCGAGGCGCCGGTCTACGGGCCGGCGGGCGATCAGCAGCCGGTAGTAGAAGGGCGCGCCGAGCGCCGACATCACGTCCTCCGGGTCGGTGTCCGCGGGCAGTTCGCCACGGTCGACGGCCCTCCGCACCATCTGGGCGGCCAGCGTCAGCCGCTCGCCGAAGAAGGTCCGCAGCACGGCCGCCGCCTGCGGGTCCCGCGCCGCGGCGGAGACCACCGCCTCTATCAGCGCGCTCATCCGCGCCTCGCTGAAGAAGGCGGCTATCGAGCGGGCCAGCGCCCGCAGGTCGTCGGGCAGGCTGCCGGTGTCCGGCAGCGGCACATCGGAGCTCAGTTCCGTCAGCAGCTCGCACACCAGGCCCTCGATGCAGCGCCAGCGGCGATAGAGCGTCGCCACATGAATCCCGGAGCGCTGCGCGACCTTCTCCATGGTCAGCCCGGCGAAGCCGCCCTCGTCCAACTCCTCGAACACGGCGGCGAGTACGGCCTGGCGGGTACGCGCCGTACGCCCACCGGGGCGGGTCTCGCCCGGGGCTTGGTGCGCTGTCGTCACGGCGGCTCCGTATTGCAGTGCGGGTTCTCGCCAAGTATTGTCCAAGACAAGTTAACGCGAGCAACTTCGCGTTAATCATGGTGCGCGCTGGTCTCGCAGGGACAGGGGACGCCGCGGGGGAGGTCCTCCCACCGCGAGACCGCGCTGCCCATCCTCCTCTATAGGCGATTTCCGGCCAACTGCCCCACTGCCGACGTTCGCCCGGATTGACACCTCGCCTCCCGGCGTCTCACAGCGCCGACGCGCCCCGCTCTCCCCGCGGATGACGGGACTTCACGGTCCGTCCTGGTCCGTCGCCGCCGCCGGCGTCGTCCGCAGCGGCGCCTCGCGGATCAGACAGGCGGCCGCGAAGGTGACGGCGCACAGTGCGGCCGTGCCGAGCATGACGCCGTGCAGGCCGCCGGTGACCCCGGCCCGGACGGCGTCCCGTACCGGCCCGGGCAGACCGCGCAGCAGAGCGGGGGTCAGGTCGTGGCCGCCCGCGAGGCGTTCCCCGGCCGAGCCGAGCCGGTCCGTGAGGGTGGCGGTCAGGCGGCCGCTGTAGACGGAGCCGAGCGCGGCGACTCCGAGCGAGCCGCCGATGGTGCGCAGCAGCGTGGTGACGCCGCTGGCGGCGCCCATGTCGCGGGGTTCCGCGCTGTTCATCGTGAGGAGCATCGAGGGCTGCATCAGGCAGCCGAGGCCCACGCCGAGGACGAGCGTCAGCGCGGAGGTCACGGCCGTGGCGGTGTCCGCGCCGACCATGAGCAGGGCCAGCGCTCCCGCCGTGGCGACGGCGCCGCCGGCGAGGGGGTACCCGCGGTACCCGCCGCCGTTGCCGACCGCCCGCCCGATGAACAGCTGCGCGCCCATCATGCCGAGCATCAGCGGGAGCAGCAGCAGCCCGCTCCGCGTCGACGACATGCCCCGTACGAACTGCATGTACTGCGGCAGATAGCTCGCCGCGGCCAGCATCGCCGCACCCACCAGGAAGCTCAGCACCTGGGCGAGGGTGAAGTTGCGGTCGCGGAACAGCCGCGGCGGGATGATCGGTTCGGGCGCTCGCCGCTCCACCCGGACGAACCAGCCGAGCGCGGCCACCGAGAGCGCGGCGAGCCCACCGATCTGCGGTGAGACCCAGCCGTACGTCGTGCCGCCCGTGGTCCCGATCAGGGTGAGCGCCAGGATGCCGGTGGTCAGGAGGGCGGCGCCCGCGTAGTCGATGCGGGCCGTGCTGCGCCGGGCGGGCAGCCGGATGCGGAGCCCGACGATCAGGAGTGCGGCGGCGCCGACGGGCACATTGACGTAGAAGACCCAGCGCCAGTCCAGCTGGTCGGTGAGGAAGCCGCCGAGCAGCGGGCCGCCGATCATGGCGATCGGCAGCAGCACCCCGATCATCGACTGGGAGCGCCCCGCCTGCGCGGGCGGCAGCAGCGTCCCGAGCAGGGCGAACGCGCCCACGAAGAGACCGCCCGCGCCGAGCCCCTGGAGCGCGCGGAACGCGATCAACTGCCCCATGTCCTGGGCGAGGCCGCAGAGCACCGAGCTGATGAGGAAGAGCGCGATCGAGGCCAGGTAGCTGCCCTTGCGGCCATAGAGGTCGCCGAGCTTGCCCCAGATCGGGGTGGCGACGGCGGTGGTGAGCAGGTAGGCCGTCACCACCCAGGAGAGGTGGCCGATGCCGCCCAGGTCGCCGACGATGGCCGGCAGGGCGGTGCCGACGACCGTGCCGTCGAGCGTCGCCAGGATGATGCCGAGCAGCAGCCCCAGGATGACGAGGCGCGAGGGCGGCGCCGGGTCCGGCGGCTGGTCGGTACCGGGCCCCGCGGCCCCGGTCGCGGCTTCTTCCGTCCGCTGATTCATGGCTTCTCCAAGGTCTCCGGCGAGGCGTCAGGCGGCGTACGGACGGACGGTCCTGGCATCCCGGAGCGCCTGGGCCCACCAGGCGAGCTGGTCCAGCATCGCCTTGGCCGCGGCGTCGCACCGCGCGTCCTTCATCGCGTGCTCCTCGTCGAACAGGCCCCAGGCGTGGTGCAGGCTGACCGTGTCGCGGAGGGTGGTCGCGTGCAACTCGGCCATGACCAGCCGGAGTTGCTCGACCGCGCGCAGGCCGCCCGAGACACCGCCGTAGGAGACGAAGCCGACCGGCTTGGCGTGCCACTGCTCGTTGTGCCAGTCGATGGCGTTCTTCAGGGACGCCGGGAAGCTGTGGTTGTACTCCGGCGTGACGAACACGAACGCGTCGGCCGCCGCCAGACGCGGTGAGACCGCGGCGAGTGCCTCCTTGGTGCCGGGCGCCGGCGGCTGCCCGAAGGCCGGGAAGACGGTGGGCAGCGGGGTCTCGCTCAGGTCGACGACGTCCACGCCCATGTCGTCGCGCTGTGCGAGATGGCCCTTGATCCACTGGGTCACGACGGGCGCGAAGCGGCCCTCCCGGGTGCTGCCGACGACCACCGCGACGCGGAGCTGCTGCGGCTTGCTCATGGAACCCCCTGATGTGTACGACGATGCGCACGACTGATGTGTACGGCGTATCCAGACGCGTACAACGTACACGGCACTGTGTACACCGTCCACCGGCGATACGCTGTACACGAAAGCCGGCCGGAGAGGAGCTCACGCATGGCAGCCCAGAAGAAGAGCAGGGAGGCGGATGCGCCCGTGCTGTGGGAGCGCCTGGAGCGTCCCGCCGCGGCTCCCCGCGCCGCGCTGACGCCGCAGAAGATCGCCGCCGTGGGCGTGCGGGTCGCCGACGCCGAGGGCTTCGCCGCCGTCACGATGCGCCGCCTCGCCACCGAGCTGGGCGTCGCCCCGATGGCCGCCTACCGCCATGTCTCGGGCAAGGACGACCTGTGGGCGCTGATGGTCGACCAGGTCATGGCCGAACTCACCGTCCCCGACGAGGTGACCGGCTGGCGTGACGTGCTGCGCGGCTACGCGCTGGGCAGCCGCGCCATGATGCTGCGGCACCCCTGGCTGGCCCAACTGCCCACGCCGCACTTCGTCCTGACCCCGAACCGGATGGCGGCCGCGGAACGCCAGCTGGCCGCGCTCGACGGCCACGGCATGGACACCGACACGATGATGGCCGCCTTCCGCGCGGTCAACGCCTATGTGCACGGCGCGACGCAGGCCGAGGCGGCGCTGCACCAGTACATGGAGGACAACGGCTGGACCAGCGGTGACGAGTCCCGCCGTGCGCTCGCCCCGCAGATGACCTACCTGATGGAGACCGGCCGCTACCCGACCTACCGGCGCTACGCCCTCGGGGCCGTGCGCAAGGACGACGCGGCCTGGCAGTTCGAGACGGGGCTCGACTGCGTGCTCGACGGCATCGCGGTCAGGGTGGGCGATCAGGGGCGCTGATCAGGGTGGGCGATCCGGGCCGGATCAGGGTCGGTGATCAAGGTCGGGGCTCAGGCCCGGCGATCAAGGCCGGCGATCAGGGCCGGTGATCACGACGCCATCGGGAGCGCCGCGCCCTCCCGCCACTTGAGGATCTTGTCGAAGCTGACCACCGCGCCGGGGCGGCCCGTGCGATTCCGGTAGCGGACGTGGTCGGTGAGGGCCTCGATCAGAAAGAGCCCCCGGCCGTCCTCGGCAAACTCGGGAGCCTGCGCGGGGGTGGGCACGGGGGCCGCCGGGGGGAGGGGGCGGTCCGTCGCCGTATGGGGTGGGGCGGGTGCGGGGCGGTGGTGGAAGCCGGGGCCCGAGTCGGTGACTTCGATGCGGCAGGTGTCGCCGTCGATGAAGGCGGTGACGCGGTAGTCCTCGGTGGTGTCGCCCCCGTGCTCGACGGCGTTCGCGCAGGCTTCGGAGAGGGCCACCGACAGGTCGTAACAGATGTCCGGGTCCACGCCCGCGGTCTCCATCGTGCCCAGCAGCAGGCGACGGGCCAGCGGCACGCTCGCAGCCTCGCGCCGCAAATGGAGTGACCACCAGATGCTCATCGCTCCAGCCTCCTGGCCGCGGCTCGACATATCGATACCTATTGCCGCGCCGCAAGGTCCGTAAGCATGTCCGGGACGTGATACCGCTCATTCGGCGGATGCGAAGAGTGAGCGCATCGGTGTAGGTGCCGCGCCGCCCGTGCGCCGCCGCGCGCCCTGCCTGCCTCCTCGGACGCCCCGCCGGGCGCCCCTTGACTCCGACCTGCCGTCGGAGATCCGCGGGACCAGTGGGATGATGGCGCGGCCATGACTCCACCGCCCGCCTCCACAGCGCGCGCAGCCGCCGATCTCCGGCTGTTGAGGGCCGCGGTTTTCACCGCGGTCTGCGTCGCGCTGTCCGCGGGCGGGCACATCCTCGCCTCCTGCGCCACCGTCCCGCTGTGGACGCTGGGCGTCGCCGCCGCCGCGGTGTTCGCGGTCGCGGCGCCGCTGGCCGGGCGGGAACGCACCCTGCCGGGGATCGCCGTCGGGCTCGCCGTGGGACAGCTCGCCCTGCATGCGCTGTTCGCCTGGGGCCAGCAGCCGGCACCCGCCGTGGCGCGGAGCGGCTCCGGCGTCGGCGGGCTCTCGGACCAGGCCGCGATCAGCATGGCCCGTCATGTGATGTGCGGGCTCGGCACCGGCCGGCTGGACGGTGCGCAGGCGCGCCGGGTGCTCGGCTCGGGTGGCTTCGACGCGGCCTCCGCCGCCGGCGTGACCGCACCGGCGGGGCACGGGACGGCCGGGGCCACGGCCACCGCCGACCCCGTGATGCACGGTCTGCTGCCGTCGCTGCCCATGCTGCTGGGGCATCTGCTGGCGGCGCTCGCCGTCGGCTGGCTGCTGCGGCGGGGCGAGGCCGCGCTGTGGCGGCTGGTGCGGCTGTCGGCCCCGGCGGCGTACGAGACGACCGTCCAGACCCTGGCCGGTGCGGTGCGCAGGGCGCTCGTGCTGGTCCGCGCCCTGCTCATGGGCCTCGGAGCGGCGCACGACGAGGCGCGGCGCGCCCCCGTTTCGTACGGGGATGACAAACCCGGCCCGAAGGACCTCGCACTCCACCACAGTGTCGTCAGGCGAGGGCCACCCACCCTGGCCCTCGCGGCCTGACCACGCGCGAAGCACGCTCCCACAGGACAGGGGCACGGGCTCGCGCGGCGTCACCGCACGCGCGCCCGCTACACCGTCACCAGCACCTTTCTCCTTCCTGTGGAGTGTTTTTCCGATGTCGAAGATCTCGAAGATGACGCAGACGCCGCAGCAGCAGTCGGACGCGTCCGGCGCCCGGCGGCTCGCCCGGCGGCTGCCGCTCGTGGGCGCCGCCGCGGTCGGCGGTGTGGTGCTGCTCGCAGCCCCGGCCTTCGCTCACGTCAGCGTGCAGCCGACGGGCACCGCCCCCAAGGGCGGCTATGCGACCGTCAACTTCAAGGTGCCCAATGAGCGGGACGACGCGTCGACGGTGAAGCTGGAGGTCACGCTGCCGACCGACCACCCGCTGGCGTCCGTCATGCCGCAGCCGGTGCCCGGCTGGAAGGTGAACGTCAAGAAGTCCAAGCTGGCCAAGCCGCTCGAAATGCACGGCGAGAAGATCAGCGAGGCCCCCTCGAAGATCACCTGGACCGCGGAGGACAAGGGCGTCGAGCCCGGTCAGTTCCAGCAGTTCCCGGTCTCCGTCGGCATGCTGCCCGAGGACACCGACCAGGTCGTCTTCAAGGCGCTCCAGACGTACGACGACAAGGAGGTCGTGCGCTGGATCGAGCCGACGAAGGAGGGCGCCCCGGAGCCGGAGAGCCCGGCACCGGTCCTCAAGCTCACCGCGGCCGAGGAGGAGGGCCACGGCGCCGCCGGCGCGGACGACAAGAGCGGCGGCAAGGACCACCTCAAGAACGCCGCGGCCACCGAGGACGCCCCCGCGAGCGACACCACGGCCCGCGTCCTGGGTGCCGTCGGCATCGTCGTCGGCATCATCGGAGTCGGCTTCGGAGTGTTCGCCGGCCGGCGCCGCAGCGTCTGAGCACCGACGGGCCGGCGCCCGACGCGCGCCGGCCCGACGCCCCTTCCCGGACACCCGGGACACAACTCACGGGATTTATCTGCAATGCGTAGAACGACCCTGCTCGCGTCCGCCCTCACGGCGGCCGCGGCACTCAGCCTGACCGCCTGCGGCGGGGACGACAGCAAGCCCGCCGCGGTGGTGTCCGGCGGCACCGCCAGCAAGTCGATCATCACGCTCGACAGCCCGCTGGCGAAGCCGGACCTGGTCCTGACCGACACCCACGGCGCCAAGTACGACCTGCTGAAGAAGACCGAGGGCCACCCGACCCTGATCTACTTCGGCTACACCAACTGCCCGGACGTCTGCCCGCTGACGATGGCCAACATCGCGGTCGCGGTGAAGCAGCTGCCCAAGGCCGAACAGCAGGACCTGCGGGTCCTCTTCGTCACCTCCGACCCGGAGCGCGACACCCCGGCCGCCCTCAAGAAGTGGCTCGGCGGCATCAACAAGGACTTCGTCGGGCTGACCGGCAGCTTCGACACCATCCAGGGCGGCGCGCGCAGCGTGAACATCGGCATCGAGAAGCCGGTCAAGAAGAAGAACGGCGATGTCGTCTCCACCCATGGCGCGCAGGTGCTGCTGACCTCCCCCAAGGACGACAAGATCCACTGGATGGGGATGCAGAAGGCGACCTCCGACGATTTCACCAAGGCACTTCCGAAGATCATCAAGGGGCAGAACCCGTGAACCGCCGCATCACCCTGGCCACCGCCCTCACCCTCACGGCCGGACTCGCGCTGGCGGGCTGCGGCGGGGACGGCGCACCGAAGCTCGAGGCCGTCGACGCGTACATGCCGCAGCCGGTCAACCAGGACATGGCCGGCGCCTACTTCACCGTCAAGAACAACACGGACACCGCCGACAAGCTCACCTCGGTCACCACCAACCTGGCCAAGGACATCTCGATCCACAAAACCGTGGGCACCAAGATGGAGCGGGTCGAATCGCTGCCCATCCCGGCCAACGGCACGCTCCGGCTCGGCCACGGCGGCAACCACCTGATGTTCATGGGGCTGAAGAGCAAGCCGACCAAGAACGACGTCGTCACCGTCCAGCTGCACTTCGCCCACGCCGAACCGATCCGGGTGTCCATCCCGGTCAAGGCCGCCGACTACCAGCCGAAGCACTAGCCGCACCACTAAGGGCTGTCCCGTCATCGGAGAACACACAGGTCCGAAGTAACCAGCCGCGGCCGGAAGCACCGCACCGGCCGGCCGCGACAACGGAGTAAGGGGAGCGATCACTATGGTCACCACCGGGCTTCGCCCGCGACGGTCCGCCGTGCTGCGCCTGCTGGTCGTCGCGCTCGCGCTGGCCGGCACGCTGCTCGGCGGGCTCGGCGGTGCCACACCGGCCTCGGCGCACGCCGCGCTGACCGGCAGCACCCCCGCGCAGGGCTCGGTGGCGGACCGCGCCCCCGGGCAGGTGACGCTCACCTTCTCCGAGGGCGTCGCGATGGGCGACGACTCGATCAGAGTGCTGGACCCGCAGGGCAAGCGGGTGGACGACAAGAAGCTGCGGAATCTGAGCAGCAACCGCGTCGTCAAATACGGCGCGGGGCTGCCGTCCGGGCTGCGCGACGGTACCTACACCGTCGCCTGGCAGGCGGTCTCCGCCGACAGCCACCCGGTGTCCGGTGCCTTCACCTTCTCCATCGGCGCCCCCTCCAAGACCACCGCCCCGGTTCCCCAACAGGAGGCCGGCGGCGGCCTGGTGGGCGCGCTCTACGGCATCGCCCGCTATCTGGCCTACGCCGGGTTCGTGCTGCTGGCCGGCGGCGCCGCCTTCGTGGTGGCCTGCCGGCCCGCCGCCGCTCTCGTACGGTCCGTACAGCGGCTGGTGGTGTACGGCTGGGCGCTGCTGACCGGCACCACCGTCGTGATGCTGCTGCTGCGCACCCCGTACACGGGGTCCGGCGATCTCGCCGATGTCTTCGACCTCGGCGGCCTCCAGCAGGTCCTGATCACCAAGCCGGGCGCGGCGCTGGTCTCCCGGCTGCTGCTGCTCGCCGCCGCGGCGCTGTTCGTGGCGGTGCTCTTCGGGGCGTATGCGCGGGCGCATCAGGTGGCGGGGGCGGAGGAGTCGGGGGAGGCGGACGAGCCGGGAGAGGCGGACGAGCTGGAGGAGTCCGCGGAGCCGGAGGGGTCGGGGCAGCCGGGGGAGTCGGATGCCGCTGAGGAGGGCGTGGGTGCCGCCGAGGAGGCCAGGCGGCGCAAGGACCTCACCTTCGGTCTCGGCTTCGGCGGCGTGATCGTCGCCACCGGGCTCGCCGCGACCTGGGCGATGGCCGAACACGCCTCGACCGGGCTCCAGCCCGCCGTGGCGATGCCGGTCGATGTGCTGCATCTGCTGGCGGTCGCGGCCTGGCTCGGCGGGCTGGCGGCGCTGGTGGTGTCCCTGTACTGGGGCCCGGCCGTCGAGCGGGCCGCCGTCCGCCGCTTCTCACGGATCGCCTTCGGCTCCGTAGTGGTGCTGGTGGCCACCGGCCTCTACCAGTCCTGGCGGCAGGTCGGCACCTGGAGCGCGCTGACCGACACCGCCTACGGGCGGCTGCTGCTGATCAAGGTGGCGCTGGTCGTGGTGCTCGTCGGCATCGCCTGGCTGTCGCGACGGTGGACGGGGCTGCTGGCGGAGGTACCGGCGGGGCAGGTACGGACGGCGGAACTCCGGGCGGCGGAGAAGGCCGAGGACGTCGAGCAGGAAGCCGGGCAGGAAGCGGAGCAGGATCCCGGGGAGGCGGCCGAGCAGGCGGCCGAGCAGGACGTGCGGGAAGAGCGGGAACGGGAAGAGCGGGAAGAGCGGGAAGCGGAGAAGGCGACCGTCGGTGTCTCGGCCGCCACTGCCGGCGCGGGCCCGAAGAGCGGCCCCTCCCCTAGTGGTTCCTCCCCCAGTGGTTCCTCCCTTAGTGGTTCCTCCCTTAGTGGTTCCTCCCCTAGTGGTTCCTCCCCGAAGAGCGGGTCCTCCCCCGCCTCCGACGAGACACCCACCCCCCACGACACCCCCGCCACCGACGACGGCCCTTCCGACGACGGCTCCCCGGCCCCCGACCCCGCCCGCGCCGCCCAACTCGCCCGGCAGCAGGCCGCGGCGCGTACCGCCCGGACCAAGCGGCAGCGGGACGCCGACCCCGAGCGGCTGGGACTGCGCCGGTCCGTGCTGGCCGAGGCGGCGGTCGCGGTCGTCGTGCTCGTGGTCACCACGGCGCTGACCGCCACCGAGCCGGCCCGTACCGAAGCGGCGGTCAAGGCCACCTCGGGCGGGCAGTCCGCCGAGGCCGCGCGGCCGCAGTCGCTGACCATCCCGTTCGACACCGGTGGCCCGGACGGCAAGGGCACCGCGCGCATCGGCCTCGCCCCCGGCGGCAGCGGCCGCGCCAATACGCTTCAGCTGCGAATCAGCGACCCCTCGGGCAAGGCCATGGACGTCCCCGAGGTGAAGGTCTCCTTCACCCAGAAGGCCAAGAAGCTCGGCCCGCTGTCGGTCACCACCCGGCACACCGGCAAGGGCCGGTGGCGCGCGAGCGGGATCCAGCTGCCGGTCCCCGGGAAGTGGCAGCTGTCGCTGGTCGTCCGCACCTCTGACATCGACCAGGTGACCGAGATCAAGAACGTGAAGATCGGCTCATGAGCAAGCAGACCCCCCGTAAGCAGACCGCCCGCAAGCCGGCCGCCGCGAAGCAGGACACGTCGCAGCAGGCGGCGGCGCAGCAGCCGGGTGCGAAGCAGGCCCCCGCGCAGCAGACCACCGGCCGGAAGACCCCCGGCACGGACTCCGGCGCCGGTTCCGCCAAGACGGGCGGCGGGCCCACCAAGACGGGCGGCGGGCCCACCAAGACGGGCGGCGGTCGCGTCCCCGCCCCGGCCACCGCCCCGGCACCGGAGACGGACGGGTCGCCCGCCAAGGAACTCTCCCGCCGCCGGCTGCTCGGCACCGTCGGCGCGGCGGGCGCGGCCGGGCTGGTCGTCGGCGGGGCCGGGGGCGCCGCCGCGGTCTCGGCGGCACGGGACGACGCCCCCGAGGCTCTGGCCACCGTCGGCTCGACCCGGGTTCCGTTCCGGCCGGCCGGCGGCGGGCACCAGGCGGGGATCACCACACCGTTGCAGGCCAAGGGCCATCTCGTCGCCTTCGACCTGGCACCGGGCACCGACCGCAAGGCCGCCGCGGCGCTGCTGCGCCGCTGGTCGCGGACGGCCGAGGAGCTGATGGCCGGCCGGGCCCCGGACGCCGACACGGGGGTCGCCCTCGACGCGGGCCCGTCCTCGCTGACCGTCACCTTCGGCTTCGGCCACAGCTTCTTCGGCCGTACGGGCCTGACGAAGCGGCGCCCCATCGAGCTCGACCCGCTGCCCGACTTCTCCGCCGACGCCCTGGACCCCGCGCGCAGCAACGGCGATCTGTGGATCCAGATCGGCGCCGATGACGCACTGGTCGCCTTCCACGCGCTGCGCGCACTCCAGAAGGACGCGGCCGGCCGGGCGCGGCTGCGCTGGCAGATGAACGGCTTCAACCGCACTCCGGGCGCCACCGCGCACCCGATGACCACCCGCAATCTGATGGGCCAGATCGACGGCACCAACAACCCCAAGCCGTCGGACAAGGACTTCAATGAGCGGATCTTCGTCGGGCGGGACGCCGACCAGGCATGGATGCGCGGCGGCTCGTACGCCGTCGTACGCCGGATCCGGATGCTGCTGGACGACTGGGAGAAGCGTTCCCGGCACGATCAGGAGAAGGTCATCGGGCGCCGCAAGGACAACGGGGCGCCGCTGACCGGCGGTTCCGAGACCACCCCGATGCGGCTGGACGCGAACCGCCCGGACGGGCTGCCGGTCATCCCGGCCAACGCGCATGCGCGAATCGCGGCGCCGGAATCCAACCAGGGCGCGGCGATGCTGCGCCGCCCGTTCTCGTACCACGACGGGTTCCGGGAGGACGGCGCCCCGGACGCCGGGCTGCTCTTCGTCTGCTGGCAGGCCGATCCGCTGCGCGCCTTCACCCAGGTCCAGCGGAAGCTGGACCGCGGGGACGCGCTCTCGCCGTTCCTGCGGCACGAGGCGAGCGGCCTGTTCGCGGTCCCGCCGGCCGCGGAGCGGGACGGCTACGTCGGGCAGCCGCTGCTGGAGGGGTAGCCGCCAGGGGTCCTGGTGCCTGGGACCAGGTGCCTGGGACCTGGTGTCCTGGGGTCTGCGGCTTGGGCTCCGGAGGGGTTCCCCCTGGGCCTGGGGTCCGGGGTACCGGAGGAGTGTCCCCTAGGGCCTGGGCGCGGCGGCGCGGTGGGCCTTAGGGAGGGGTCGAACGGATGCCGTAGGGGAGGGGAGCGCCCCCTCGGGGGCCACAACGGGGTGGGGGGTGGCGGTATTCCCGTGTACCGGCCGGGGGCCGGAGCGGCTGGGTATCGTGGCAGGGCAGGGAGAAGATCGGCGGGGTGCCCCCGCAGTTACGCGAGGGAGTCCTTATCCATGTCGGCCAGCCGCTATACCTATCTGGGCCCCGAGGGCACGTTCACGGAGGCCGCGCTGCGCACCCTGCCCGAGGCGGCGACGCGTGAGCTGACGCCGATGGTGTCGGTGCCCGCCGCCCTGGACGCGGTGCGGGCCGGTGAGGCCGCCGCGGCACTGGTGCCGATCGAGAACTCCGTCGAGGGCGGGGTGACCACCACCCTCGACGAACTGGCCTCCGGCGAGCAGTTGATGATCTACCGCGAGGTGCTGCTGCCGATCGCCTTCGCGCTGCTCGTGCGCCCCGGTACGGCGCTCAGTGACGTGAAGACGGTGACCGGGCACCCGGTCGCCCAGCCGCAGGTGCGCAAGTGGCTGGCGGCCCAACTCCCGGAAGCCGTATGGGAGTCGGCGGCCTCGAACGCCGATGGCGCGCGGCTGGTGCAGGAGGGCCGCTACGACGGCGCGTTCGCGGGCGAGTTCGCGGCGGCGACGTACGGCCTGACGCCGCTGGTCACCGACATCCATGACGCGCAGAACGCGGCCACCCGCTTCGTGCTGGTGGGCCGCCCGGCCCGGCCCGCCGCGCCCACGGGCGCGGACAAGACCTCGGTCGTGCTGTGGCTGCGCGCGGACCACCCCGGTGCGCTGCTCGAACTGCTTCAGGAGTACGCGGTGCGCGGGGTGAACATGATGCGCATCGAGTCCCGGCCGACCGGTGAGGGCATCGGCCGCTACTGCTTCTCCGTGGACTGCGAGGGGCACATCACCGACCGGCGGGTCAGCGAGGTGCTGATGGGCCTCAAGCGGGTCTGCCGGGAGGTGCGCTTCCTCGGCTCGTACCCCCGGGCGGACGAGGTGACGGCGAGCGTACGGCCGGAGATGACCGACACGGCGTTCACCGACGCGTCGGACTGGCTGGCGCGCTGCATGGACGGGCGGAGCTGAGCCGCCGACGAGGCTGCACGGCCGGGCCGGCGGGGCCTGCGGAAGAGCACGACCTGCGACTTTGGAAGACCTTCGAGTTATCCACAAAGTTATCCACAGGGCCGGTTCTCGACCTGTGGGTAAGTCGACATGAGAGTCGGACACAGTCGACATATCGCCCTACTGACCCCACACCGTTCCACAGCACCCCACGTCGGGCACCGTCAGCACAATTCACCTGATCAATCCTTTAGGGCGAGGCAATCCCACACGAAAGAGTGCGTGAACAACGTTTGGACAGGGAATCCATAGCCGAGCATTTCGGGAGCGGAATGATCACCTCCGACTTCCACAGATCTCACACACAGCCTGTGGATAAGAATCCCGAAAACCCCGCCCCCTGTGGACAACCGGCGGTTCACGGGGGATAACTCAGGGTCCGCACCCCGCCCCGGCGCCCGTCCAACTCCCGTTGTCCACACAGTGGATCATCGCCGCGGATGCCGCGAAAACCCCGTCACGGACGCGGTGAAGGAGTTGCGACGGACCCGGCGAAGGGGGCACACCGGCCACCCCCGCGGCACGGAATGCGCGGGAATTCCGCACCGCCTTTCGTGCCCCACCCCTAAGGGAATAAACAACCCCAAAACGGACAAACTGGTATGCCGGGGAATATGGCGTCGAGTGGCGGGGCGTGGCCCCGGTAGCCTGGGGGGGTGATTGACCTTCGCCTGCTCCGTGAGGACCCCGACCGTGTGCGCGCGTCCCAGCGCGCCCGTGGAGAGGACGTCGAGCTCGTCGACGCGCTTCTCTCCGCCGACGAGCGGCGCAGGTCGTCCAGCGTCCGCTTCGACGAGCTGCGTGCCGAGCAGAAGTCGCTCGGCAAGCTCATCCCCAAGGCCGCCGGCGACGAGAAGGCCGAGCTGCTGAAGAAGGCCGGTGAGCTGGCCGCCGCCGTCAAGGCCGCCGACGCCGCCCAGGACGAGGCCAAGGAAGAGACGCAGTCGCTGCTGCGGAAGCTCGGCAACCTCGTCCACCCCGACGTCCCGGTCGGCGGCGAGGAGGACTTCCGGGTCCTGGAGACGCACGGCACGATCCGCGACTTCACCGCCGAGGGCTTCGAGCCCAAGGACCACCTGGAGATCGGCGAGCTGCTCGGCGCCATCGACGTCGAGCGCGGCGCCAAGGTCTCCGGCTCCCGCTTCTACTACCTCACGGGCGTCGGCGCGCTGCTGGAGCTCGCGCTGGTGAACGCCGCCATCGCACAGGCCACCGCGGCCGGTTTCACGCCGATGCTGACCCCCGCCCTGGTGCGTCCGCGCGCCATGGAGGGCACCGGCTTCCTCGGCCAGGCCGCGGAGAACGTCTACCACCTGGAGAAGGACGACTACTACCTGGTCGGCACCTCCGAGGTCCCGCTCGCCGCGTACCACATGGACGAGATCGTGGACGCCGCCAAGCTGCCGCTGCGCTACGCCGGTTTCTCGCCGTGCTTCCGCCGCGAGGCCGGCACCTACGGCAAGGACACCCGCGGCATCTTCCGGGTCCACCAGTTCGACAAGGTCGAGATGTTCTCCTACGTCGCGCCGGAGGACGCCCAGGCCGAGCACCAGCGGCTGCTGGACTGGGAGAAGCAGTGGCTGACCGGTCTGGAGCTGCCCTTCCAGGTCATCGATGTCGCCACCGGTGACCTCGGCGCCTCCGCCTCCCGCAAGTTCGACTGCGAGGCGTGGATCCCCACCCAGGGCAAGTACCGCGAGCTGACCTCCGCGTCGAACTGCGACGAGTTCCAGGCGCGGCGCCTCTCGGTCCGGATGCGGGAGAACGTCGACGGCAAGCAGAAGGTCTCGCCGCTGGCGACGCTCAATGGCACGCTCTGCGCCATCCCGCGCACCATCGTGGCGCTCTTCGAGAACCACCAGCAGGCGGACGGCTCCGTGCGCGTCCCCGAGGTGCTCCGCCCCTACCTGGGCGGCCGGGAGATCCTGGAGCCCGTCGCCAAGTGAGCGCACCCGCTCCGGCCGCGGGCACCCCGCTGCCGTACAAGCTCATCGCGACCGACCTCGACGGGACGCTGCTGCGCGCCGACGAGACCGTCTCCGAGCGCACCCGCCGGGCGCTCGCCGCGGCCACCGCGGCGGGCGCGGCGCACATCGTCGTCACCGGCCGGGCCGTGCCCTGGACCCGGCACATCCTCGACGCCCTGGACTACCGGGGCCTCGCGGTGTGCGGACAGGGCGGTCAGGTCTACCACGCCGGGGAGCACCGGCTGCTGACGTCGGTGACGCTCGACCGCCAGCTCGCCGGTCTCGCGCTGGCCAAGATCGAGGCCGAGGTCGGCCCGCTCCATCTGGCGGCGAGCCGGGACGGTCTGGAGGGCGAGGTGCTGGTCGGCCCCGGCTACCGCGTCCAGGAAGGCCCGCTGCCGAGCATCCTGATGGACGACCCCGCCGACCTGTGGGCGGCCCCGGTCAACAAGGTCTACCTCCAGCACCCGACCCTGGACGACGATGCGCTGGCCCTGGCCGCGCGTCAGGTCGCCGGGGATCTGGTCGGGGTGACGGTGGCCGGCGAGGGCATCGTCGAACTGCTGCCGCTGGGCCTGTCGAAGGCCACCGGACTGTCGCTGGCCGCCCGCCGGCTGGGCCTCACCGCCAAGGACACCATCGCCTTCGGCGACATGCCCAACGACATCCCGATGTTCGGCTGGGCCGCGCACGGGGTGGCGATGGCCAACGCCCATGACGAACTGAAGGCCGTCGCGGACGAGTTCACCACCTCCCACGAGGAGGACGGCGTCGCGGTGGTGCTGGAGCGGCTCTACCTCTCCTGAGGGCTTTCCGGCCGCTGCTCCGGCGGCGGCCCGGCGGCCCGGTCCGTGGGGCCCGTCCCGTCCTCCGGCGGCAGCTCCTCGGCGGCCGCCGGGGTCAGCGGCCAGGCCGCGAAGCCCATGACCAGCGCGATGGCATGGCCGAAGTCGGTGAAGGTCGCCCCGGTCAGCAGCGGAACGCCGAAGAAGACCAGTACCCCGGCGAGGTAGCCGTAGCGCCAGGGCGGCCGCAGCCGGTACGTCAGCACCCCGGCGGCCGCCGCCAGCCCGTACGAGACCCCGATGTCCACGACATGGGTCATCGAACGCGGCAGCCGGTGCCCCTCGATGGCGAGCAGGACCAGCTCCTGGCTGGCGAGGGTGGCGGCGATATGCGCGCCGCCGACGGTCAGCAGCCAGCGCGCGGTCCCGGTCCAGCGCTCCACGTTGGCGTGCAGCAGCTCGAACATCACCGCATAGAGCAGGAAGGACTCGGGACGCTCGATCCAGAAGCCGCTGATCAGCAGCGACGGCAGCGGATGCTCGTTCAGCTCGTGGATGTTGCTGCTGGTGCGGTGGACCAGGAACTGCCCCAGCCCCTCGGAGGCGGCGGCGATGACCAGGCTGGTGATGCCGATGACCAGCAGCCAGATATGGGTGCCGGGGCTGCTGCGTACCCAGTCCTTCGCCCAGGTCAGGGGGTTGACGGTGGACGGGCGTCGGCCGCCGCGCGGCGGCTCGGCCGGCGGCCTCACCGGCGGCGCCCCGGGGCGGCGGGGCCGGCGGAGAACAGCGGTCCCGGCCCCTTGAGGTGCCGGATGCGGGGCGCGCTCTCCATGGCCCGTACGCCGGGCAGCGCCGCCACCCGGGTCGTCAGATAGGTGTAGACGGCGCGGACGTCGCGGCAGAGCACCGAGGCGAAGAGGTTGTGCGGGCCGGTGGTGGCGCAGGCGTAGCCGACTTCCGGGTGGGCCGCCATCGCCTCGCCGGCGGCGGCGAGCCGGGCGGGCTCGACGGACAGCCACAGGGCCACCATCACGCCGTACCCGAACTGCCCCAGGTCGTAATCGACGTCGTAATACAGGGCACCGGTCGCCCGCAGTTCGGTGCAGCGGCGGCGGACGGTGGTGGGTGACCAGCCGGTGGCAGCGGCGAGTTCGGCCAGCGGGGTGCGGCCGTCCCGGGCGAGGGCATCGAAGAGCCGGCGGTCGGCGTCGGTGAGCGTGACCGGGGCGGCGGCCGGGGCCGGCGGGGGCGGGCTCAGCCGGGCGATCTGCTCGTCGGTCAGCGCACCGGACTTGTTGATCAGGCCCTGGGGGCCGCCGAAGAACTGGTGCAGCCGGCAGTGGGCGGTCACCCCGATGACGCTCGGGGTGCGGGGCAGCTTCTGGAGCAGCAGATCGCTGTGGTCGCCGTTCGCCGCCCGGCACACCGCGGAGATCTCGGTGCCGCCGGACATCAGGCTGACCCAGGAGGTGTCCGGGCGACGGGCCAGCGCCTCGGCGACGGCGACCGCGGCGTCCGGTGCGCACTGCACCCGCACCAGCCACTGCACCTCGCCCAGCGCCTGCGGGTCGGGCAGCCCCAGCACCTTGAGCGCGCCCTGGGTGCGATGCCGGGTGTAGCGCCGGGCGACGGTCTGGTCGGAGACCCCGAGCGCGGCGGCGATCCGGCTGAACGGCGCCCGGCCGTCGAGCTGAAGGGCATGGATCAGCCGGTGATCGAGGTCGTCGAAACCGGTGGGGCCGCCGGGAACCGCACCGGTGCCGCTCCCCCGGTCCGCCGCGGCCGGCTTCCCGTCGGATTTCACCGTTCGAGGCTAACCCGTGTCGGATTGCGCCGCCGGGCACGCGGTGGCTGGGAGTGCGGACGGTGCCGGCCGCACCGTGGCGTCGGCAATACGGGACGCCGGCCGGCGAACCGGCGGGCCGGGCCGGACCTTCGGGCGGCGCCGGCCGCCGGTACCGGCCGCTACGAACGGAGGAAAGAAAATGCGGAGCGCACCCGAGAGGGGGACCGCGGCGGGCGGCCGGGCGCCGGGCGCGGGCGGGGAGCCGGGCGGCGGACCGGCCGGGAAGTGGTGGCCGCTGGCCGCCATCACCCTCGGCAACTTCCTGCTGCTGGTCGATGTGACGATCGTGAACACCGCGCTGCCCCGGATAGCCGACGGCCTGGGCGCCACCTTCACCTCGCTCCAGTGGGTGATGGACATCTACGCGCTGGCGCTGGCCGCGCTGCTGATGGTGGCGGGCTCGGCCGCGGACCTCTACGGGCGGCGCCGGCTGTACGTCGCCGGGCTGACGCTGTTCGCGCTCGCCTCACTGGGCTGCGGTCTGGCCCCGGACGCGGGCGTTCTGGTCGCGGCCCGCGCCGTGCAGGGGGTGGGCGCGGCGGCGATGTTCGCCACCAACACCCCGCTGCTGATGGCCGCTTATCAGGGCCGGGACCGGGGCGTGGCGTTCGGCGTCTGGGGCGGCACCAGCGGCGCCGCGGCCGCGATCGGCCCCGTACTGGGCGGCCTGCTCACCGAGTACGTGGACTGGCGGGCCATCTTCCTGGTCAATCTGCCGCTGACCGCCGTCGCGGTGTGGATCACGATGCGCCGGGTGCCCGCGTCGCCCGGCGACCCCACCGCCCGGATCGACTGGCCGGGCGCCGCGTCCTTCACGGCCTGCGCGGGCGCGCTGACCTACGGGCTGATCCGCGGCGGCGAGCAGGGCTGGACGGAGTCCGGGACGCTCGCCGCGCTCGGCGGTGCGGCGCTGGCACTGCTGGTGTTCCTCGTCGTCGAACGGCGGGTGCACCGGCCGCTGCTGGACCTGGGACTGCTGCGCCGCCCGTCGTTCGCGGCGCTGCTGGCGGCGGCGCTGCTGCTCCAGGCCGCGGCCTTCCCGTATCTCACCTTCGTGGGGCTGTGGGTGCAGAACGTCCTCGGCCTGAGCCCCGTGCGGGCGGGCCTGGCGGTGACGCCGATGGCGCTGATGTCCCTGCTGGTCGGTGCGCTGGGCGGCCGGCGGCTCCAGCGGATGGCGCCCCACCTCCCGGTCGGTATCGGCCTGTTGCTGGTGGGCGCCGGGGTGCTGCTGGAGTACGCGCTGCTGGACGACGGTGCCGGCTGGGCGGCGCTGGTCCCCGGCCTCGCGGTGAGCGGGCTGGGCATCGGGGCGGCGATGCCGGTCCTGGTCTCGGCGGCGCTCGGCGCGGTGCCCCCGCAGCGGGCGGGGATGGCGAGCGGTGCCGTGAACACCTCCCGGCAGCTGGGCTACGCACTGGGCATCGCGGCCCTCGGCACGGTCTTCGCCGACGCGCTGCACGGCCTCCGGCCCGGGGCCTCCCGTACGGCCGTGGCCGCCGCCCATGTCGCCGGGCTGAGCGACATCTTGCTGATCTCGGGGGTGGTGGCGTCGGCGGGCGGGGTGCTGGTCCTGGTCGTCGTGCGGGGCCACCGGTCGGCGACGGAAGGACAGCAGAGCCGGAGCGGGACGGATCAGGGCCCGCTCGGGGGACGGATCGGGGTCGCGTCAGGGACGGCTCGGGGCCGGGCGGAGTAAACGCCGGGCATACGGGTCGGCACCCGGAACCGTACGGCCGTACGCGGTTCCGGGTTGCCGCCCTGGGCCCTGCGACGATCTTCGCCGCGCCCGCACACCCAAGTCAATCCTCTGATCTCCTTTCACATCCCTTAGCCATGGCTTGGGTTGGCGCTACCGTGAGCCGGTGACCCTCGATGACCTGCGCGCTTTCGTGGCCGTGTGCGAGGCGGGCAGCCTCAGCGCCGTCGCCCGCGACCTCGGGTGCACCCAATCGGCCGTCAGCCAGCGCATCAAGCGCGTCGAACGAGCGGCGGGCATCGGCCTGTTGGAACGCCGGCCACGCGGGGTGGCACCGACCCAGGCGGGCCGGATCCTGCACCGCGCGGCCGCGGACGGCCTCAGCGGGCTGGATCTGGCGCTGCGCCGGCTGGCCGATCTGCGCGCGGGCGACGGCGGCACCGTCCGGGTGACCACCGGCGCCACGACCGTGCGGCACTTCATGGCCGACGCGGTGGTCGCCTTCCGCGCCCGCCATCCGCACGTCAACCTGGAGTTCCGGACCGAGAGTTCCAGCAGCCGCTGCTTCGAGGCGGTCGCGGACGGCAGCTCCGAACTGGCCTGGATCACCATCGGCCCACCGGTGCGCGGTATCGAGCAGCATCCGGTGGTCCGCCTGCCGTGGGTGCTCGCCGTACCCGCCGATGACCCGCTCGCCGGCCGGGAGTGCATCGAGCCCGGCGAGCTGGCCGGCATCCGGCACATACGGCTGCCGGAGAACTCCACCTCCCGGATGCGCCTCGACGGCCACCTCGGCCACCAGGACACCGGCCCGGCGCCGGCCCCGAGCACCACCAGCGTCGCCGACTGGGACACCGCCCTGCTGCTGGCCGAACTCGGCGTCGGCCATGCGGTCGTTCCCCGGCTGCCGGGCCTCCAGGCCACCGCCCGGCCGGCCCTGCGGCTGATCCCGATCGCCGGCCTGCCCCCGCTGGCCACCGGCTGGGCGGTCCGCCGGTGGGCGGCGCTGAGCCCGGCGGCGGTGGCGTTCGCGGAGACGGTCACCGCGGGGCTCGGCGGGGCGGCGGCGGGCGAGGAGACCACGACGGGCTGAAGGGGGGCGTGGGCGGCGGGTGTTGTGGGGCGGCGGGTGGTCGGGCGGGGCACCTGGATTTTCCGGCCGGAGGTGACGCCCGGCGTCCGGCCTCGGGTGGCCCGGTGCCAGGCGGGGTTGCCGGGCCGGGTGTTACGCCCTGACCACCGGCTCCTGGATCTCCGTGACCCACTTCTCCTGGTCCGGCGGGCACTCCAGATACAGCTCGCGGGCGTACCCGGCGGAGCGATAGCCGTTGTCGTCGATCCAGTGCGCGAGATTCTGGGCGGTCGGCAGAATGCGGCTCATCGGGCCGCGGTGCACCACCGTGGCGGCGCTGTCCAGGCCGGGGAGGGTGACGATGTCGAAGCCGAGGCCGGTGGCGGCGGGGGTCCCGGGGCGGCCGGAGGTGTCACCGGCCGTCGCCCCCGCCTTCGCCAGCGCCTCCTCCGTGATCACCATCCCCGCGTGCACGACGACGGCGTCCGTTCCGTCACTCCCCCCGGCGGGCCGCCCGCTCCCCCCGCCCGGCTCCGGTACGTCCTCGTAGTACGCCAGCCCCGGCCCCGCCGGCGTCACCCCCGCCGTCTCCAGCAGCCGGCACAGCTCGGCGTAGAGCGGCGTGATCACCGGGCCGATGTCCTCCGGCCCGTAACTGGCGGCGGTCCCGCGCAGCTCGGCGAGCAGGACCGTTCCGGTGCGCTTGACCACCACATCGTCGGCAGACATGCGTCCCTCACTCTCGATCGTCCGGAGCCTCGCCTCGACCTGCGCCAGCCGCGCTTCCGCCGCCGTCCGCGCCGCCGCCAGCTCCGCCTGCCGCAGCCGCAGCATCCCGCGCAGCTCCGGCACGCTCACCTCCTCGGCCAGGATCGCCCCCACCTGCTGGAGGCTGAACCCGAGGTCCTTGAGGGCGATGATGCGGTTGAGCCGGGCGAGCTGGGCCGCCTCGTAGAAGCGGTAGCCGCTGACGGGGTCGGTACGGGCCGGGCGCAGCAGCCCGATCGCGTCGTAGTGGCGCAGCATGCGGGCCGACACACGGCCGTACTGGGCGAAGTCTCCGATGGTGAACATGACGCCTTCCAGTGGAGTGCTTTCCACAGTGTCAAGGTCAAGCGCGGCGGTCCACGGGCGATGGACCGGGTGGCGGACGGGGGCCGGCGGGGCCGGTCCGTGCCGGGCCGGGCCGGGCCGGGCCGGGCCGGGCCGGGCTGGGCCGGGTGCCTGGGGCCGGAGCCGGATACCGAAAGCGGGAGCCGGATGCCGGATACCGGACGCCCGGAGTCACCGCCGCCGCACAATCGGCCACCGGGCGGCAGCATCGCGTCAAGTAGCGGCCGCAACCCGTCAATGACACGTCAGCGACCGGCGGAGTGCCCCGTTCACCGGGCATAGCGTCAGAGCCGAGTCCCGGCATACGCGTTTCCCACCGGTCCGGGGCCGAGTTCCGTCCGAGGAGCAACGCCGTGTCCCACCATCTGAACGCGGAAGATCCCGAGCCTGCCGATCGTGTCCCGGCCGGACCGCTGTTCGTCCCCGTCCGGTCGGGCCCCGCGGGCTGCACGGCCCGCCTGTTCCGCACTCCGCTCGGCGGCCGTACCGCCGTCGCCTTCACCTCGCCCCAGCGGCTGGCCGCGGCCCTCGGCGGCGGCCAGCCCTGGGTCAGGCTCTCCGAGCCCGCGCTGCGTGCGCTGGCCGACCCCGTAGGGGCCACGGCCCTGACCGTGGACCCCCGATACGTCCCTGACGCTCCCCGTAGCCCTCACCTACGGGCCGCCTGAGGGAGGGGTGACCGCGATGAGTCACAGCACTCTGCCGCCAGCCGGCCACGAGGCCGGTCAACCGCCACCGGCCACCGCCGTGGCGCCCCCGCCCCGCACCGCCGCCCGACCACCGTCCGGCAGCGAGCCGCGGTCCATCTGGCCCGCGTCCACGGCACCGGTCGGCCATGACGACCTCGCCGTCGGCGGTGTCCCGCTCACCGAGCTGGCCGACCGCTTCGGCACCCCCGCCTACGTCCTGGACGAGGACGAAGTGCGCCACCGCTGCCGCGCCTACCTACGGGCCTTCCCTGACACCGAGGTCTACTACGCGGCCAAAGCCTTCCTGTGCCGCGCGATGGTGCACTGGGTGCAGGAGGAGGGCCTGGGGCTGGACGTCTGCTCCGCCGGCGAGCTGGAACTGGCCGTCACCACCGGCTTTCCGCCCGAGCGGATCGTGCTGCACGGCAACGCCAAGAGCCCGGCCGACCTGCGGGCCGCCCTGCGGCTGGGCGTCGGCCGGATCGTCATCGACAGCACCTCGGAGATCGCCCGGCTGGCCGCCGCGGTCCCGGCGGGCAGCCGCCAGAAGGTACTGATCCGGGTCGTACCGGGGATCGCCGCCGGCGGCCACGCCAAGATCCGTACCGGGACCGACGACCAGAAGTTCGGCCTGTCCATCGCCGACGGCTCCGCGCAGCACGCCATCGCCCGGGTGCTCAGCCAGCCACGCCTCGAACTGACGGGCCTGCACTGCCACTTGGGCTCGCAGATCACCACAGTGAAGCCCTATCTGTCGGCGGTACGACGGCTGATCGGCCTGCTGGCCCGCGTCCGGGAGCACCACGGCAGCACGCTGCCCGAACTGGACCTCGGCGGCGGCCACGGCGTCGCCTACCGCCCCGGCGAGCCCGCGCTCGACCCCGGCGCCCTCGGCACCAAGATCCGCGCCGAACTGGCCCGCGGCTGCGCGGCGGCCGGGCTGCCGGTGCCCCGGCTCGCCATCGAACCGGGCCGCGCCATCGCGGGCCCGGCCGGGGTCGTCCTCTACCGGGTGCTGTCCGTCAAACGGACCGGCGCCCACACCTTCGTGGCGGTGGACGGCGGGATGAGCGACAACCCGCGGCCCGCGCTGTATGGGGTGCGCTACGCGCCCCGGCTGGTCGGCCGCGCCTCGGCGGCCACGCCGGAACCCGTCACCGTCGTCGGGCGGCACTGCGAGGCCGGCGATGTCCTCGCCGCCGATGCCCAGCTCCCCGGCGACATCCGCCCCGGCGATCTGCTGGCCGTCCCCGTCGCCGGCGCGTACCACCTCTCGATGGCCTCCGGCTACAACCTCGTCGGCCGCCCGCCGGTCATCGCCGTCACGGGAGGACATGCCCGCCTTCTCGTACGGCGCGAATCCCTGGCGGACATCCAGGAGCGGGATATCGGGGTGTGAGGGTGGGGTGGGGTGAGGGGGCGGGCGGCGGGCCGCACCCTTGCCCTTGCCCTCGTCCGTGTCCGTGTCCGTCTCTGTGTCCGTGTACGATGAATCGATCAGTTGTAGGATGACTGGGCAACTGGCCGGGACGGGGCCGAGCCTCGGGGTCAGGGCCCCTACGGGTCTTACGGGTCTTACGGGTCCCGCGGATCCCTACTGGCCCTACTGGCCCCACTGGCCCTACGGCACCTACTGGTTCATCGACGCGAGCGGGATGGAAATGGCACTTCAGGCAGCGGGGCGGCAGTCCCTGGTGGACACCGTCGTCGACGCCCTGCGGTCCCAGCTGACGGCCGGCGAGTGGAAGGTGGGGTCCCGGATCCCCACCGAACATGCCCTCGCCGAGCAGCTCCAGGTCGGCCGGAACACCGTTCGCGAGGCGGTGCGGGTCCTCGTCCACGCCGGGATGCTGCGCTCACGCCAGGGCGAGGGCACCTTCGTCGTCTCCACCACGGACCCGGGCGACATCATGCGCGGCATCCAGCGGGCCGGTATCCGCGACGTACTGGAGCTGCGGATCGCGCTGGAGGCGGAGGCCGCCCGGCTGGCCGCGCTGCGTCACCGGCCCGACGACCTGGAACGGATGCGGGCCGCCCTGGACGCCGTGGCCGACCTGGCGGACGCGGAGGGAGCGCCGGACCCGGGTAATGCGGAGCTCTACGCCGATCATGACGTCGCCTTCCACAAGGCCGTCGTCGAAGCCGCGCACAACACCGCGCTGACGGCGACCTACGGCTGGTTCAGCAGCTCGGTACGGGAGGCCCTGGTCAGCGCGCTCGACGACCAGGCGATGCCGAGGATCGTGCACGGCGATCACCGCGCGGTCCTGGACGCCATCGCGGCCGGCGACCCGGACGCGGCGGAGCGCGCGACCCGCGCCCTGCTGGACAAGCCGAAGCGGGCCGTGGAGGCCCTACTGGCCGCCCGCTGACGCCGCCCCTTCCGTCTCTTCTCCCTCAGCCCGGCCCTTTCCGCCCTCTCCCCCCACACCACCCTTCTTCCGTCTTCTCTCCGCCTTCCTTCCTTCTTCCCGATCCACCATCCCGATCCGACACCTGACGAGGTATGCGCGTATGGCAGGGCCCAGGTCCGAAGCACCCTTGATCGACGCCGAGGAGGATCTGGTCCCGGCGCCGCCGGTCGCCACCGCCCGCCGTCGGCTGCGGGCCCATCCCGTGCTGGTCATGGCCGGGATCGTGCTTGCCGCGCTCAATATGCGTACGGCGCTGGCCGGGGTCTCACCGCTGCTCGGTGAGATCGGCGCGCACTACCGTCTGACCGCGACCGCCAGCAGCCTGGTGACGACCATCCCGCTGATCTTCATGGGCCTCGGCTCGATCGTCGCGCCGAAACTGGCGCGACGCTGGGGGACCGAGACGGCGCTCTGCGGGGCGCTGGTGGCGCTGTGCGGCGGCATCGTGCTGCGGATCGCCCCGCCGGTGGTCGCGCTGTTCGCCGGGGGTGCGGTGGTCGGCGGCTCGATAGCCCTGCTGAACGTGCTGATGCCGGGCCTGATCAAGCGGGACTTCCCGGAGCGGGCCGCGGGCATGACGGCGCTGTACTCGACCGCGATGATCCTGGGGGCGACCGTCTCCGCCGCCTCCGCGGTGCCGATGGAGAACGCGCTCGGCAGCTGGCAGGGCGCGCTGGTCTCCTGGGCGCTGCTGGCCGCCGTCGCCGCGGTCGTCTGGATCCCGCAGACGCTGATGGCCCGGCGCGGCACCCGCCATGGCGCGGCCGCGGCCACCCCCGTGCACCTCGCCGGGGACGGGCCGCGGCTCGGCCGCTCCCCGCTGGCCTGGCAGGTCACGCTGTTCATGGGCTCGCAGTCGCTGATCGCCTACGTGAGCATCGCCTGGATGCCGACGATCTTCACCGATCACGGCATGGGCAAGGGCGAGGCGGGTCTGGTCTTCGCCTTCAGCACGCTGGTGCAGATGGTCGGTTCGTTCGTGGTGCCGATGCTGGCGGGGCGGATGCGGCGGCAGCGGCTGCTGGGTGTGGCGGTGTCCGCGCTGATGGCCTGCGGCGTCACGGGGCTGCTGGTGGCGCCGGTGGCCGGGGCCTGGCTGTGGGCCGCGCTCCTCGGCGTCGGACAGGGCGGCGCGCTGGGCCTGGCCCTGACGATGATGGTCCTGCGCTCGGGCGACGCCCACACCGCCGCCCGCCTGTCCGGCATGGCCCAGACCGGCGGCTACCTCCTGGCCGCCGCCGGCCCCCTGGCCCTCGGCGCCGTCCACCAGGTCACCGACGGCTGGACCGTTCCCCTCGTCCTGCTCCTCGCCGTCTGTGCGGGCCTGGCCCTGCTGGGCCTGGGCGCGGGGCGGGATCGCCGGATCGGCTGACGGACGGGGCGGCGGGGCAGCCGTAGCGACGGGCAGCGGGGGGGGGACGACAGCGGCCGGGCGACGGGGCGGCGGCAGCGGCCGGGCGGCCGGGCAGCTGGGCGGCGGCAGCGACCGGGCGACACCCCGGCGTGCGCGGCCGGTCCGCCCCGTACCCCCGGCGTGCGCGGCTGGTCCCCCCCGTGCCCCCGCCGAGGCCCAGCTTTCCGGCAACGTCGCAGGTGGCGGGCGCATGACGAGCTGGTGAAGGATCTTCGTGGTGGGCAACGATCCGGCGGCGGCCGTCCCGCGGCCCGGCGGTCTCGCCTACGGTGCTCCCCATGAGCGATGCCCCGCACACCGTTCGCCGGCCAGGCCCGCGGCTCTCCCGCACCGGCCGGCGCGTTCTTGTGGCCGTGCTGTGTGTCCTGGTCGTCCTGATCGCCCTGGCCGTGCTGCTGCTGCCCCGGCTGCTGCGGGGGCCCGGCCAGACGCTGACCGTCCCGGAAGGGCAGCGGGCCACCCAGATCTACGCCGCCGCCGACAAGGCCCTGCACCTGCCCGCCGGGTCCACCGCGAAGGCGGCCAAGCGCACGCATCTCCCGCTGCCGGCCGAGGCGAAGGGCAACCCGGAGGGCTACCTCTTCCCGGCGACCTATCCGATCAGCTCGGACACCACTCCGGCGTCGCTGCTCACCTACATGGTCAAAACCGCCAAGCAGCGCCTCGCCGCCGACGGCATCAGCTCCTACCGGACGGTCCTCATCGCCAGCATCGTGCAGGCCGAGGCGGACCGGCCGGCCGATATGGGCAAGGTCGCCCGCGTCATCGACAACCGGCTCGCGCACCATATGCCGCTACAGATGGACTCGACGATCAACTACGCGCTGGGCCGCAGCACGCTCCGGACCAGCCACGCCGACACCAGGACCAAGAGCCCGTACAACACCTACCGCTACCAGGGCCTGCCGCCGACGCCGATCGACAATCCCGGTGCGGACGCGCTGAAGGCGGCCGGCGCGCCGCCCGCCGGCGACTGGCTCTACTTCGTCACCGTCAAACCGGGCGACACCCGCTTCACCGCCGACTACCAGCAGCATCTGGGCAACGTGCGGGAGTTCAACGAGCGGCAGCGCAGCGCCGGGAGCAGTGCGAATGGCGGGAGTGGTGGGAGTGGTGGGAGTGGTGGGGGCGGGGCTTAGGAACCGCCCCGTCCCCCCGGACGTCCTTACTCCTCGCCCGCCAGGGTGAGCGCCTTCAGACGACGGCCGGCGTACCAGGTGGCGACGCCGGTGAGCCCCACCAGCAGGCAGAGGGCGAGCGGCAGTTGCACATCGGAGGTGAGCGCACCGTCCGCGGCCGCCTTCTGGCCGACCGCCAGCGCCCACTGCTGGATGCTGAGGGTCTTCGCGCCCGGGATGAGCGTCCCCACGAACGTCTCCCAGATCAGGGCGTAGACCAGGCCGAACACGACGGCATGCCGGGTGACCGTGCCGAAGAGCAGGAAGAGGGCGCTGTAGGCGACCGAGGCGACGGCCGCCGCCACCGCGTACCCCACTGCCATCTGCTGGCTGTTGCCGTTGAGGAGGAAGCCGGCGAGCAGGACGGGGAGGGCGGAGAAGGCGACCGTGACGCCTATCGCGACCAGGAGTTTGGTGAGGATGATCGTCGGCCGGGGCACCGGCTTGGCCAGGAGGTAGACCACCGAGCCGTCGTCGATCTCCGGGCCGATCGCGCCCGTACCGGCGATGACGCCGATCAGCGGCACCATCGTGCCCAGCGCGAAGCCGCCCAGGATGCCGCCGGCGGTGGCATCGTCGGCACCGGCCAGCACGCGGACGGCCACCGCGAGCAGCACCAGCAGGGCGGGCAGCGCGAAGAGGATCAGGGCCCGCCGCCGGCCGAGCAGGGCGCGGTAGGTGAGCCGGGCGACGGTCGGGTGGAACAGCGAGACCTTGGGTGCGCCGGGGGGCGCGGCCGGGGCCGCCGGAGTGGTCGTGGACATGCGTCAGGGCTCCTTTCAGCCTCAGGCCGCTACGAGGTAGGAGAAGACGGATTCCAGCGACTCGTCGGAGGGCGAGACCGTCAGCAGGCGGATGCCGTGGTCGCGGGCGACCCGCGGCAGGAGTTCGGTGAAGCGGCCGAAGTCGATCGCCTGGATGCGCAGCGCGCCTTCGGTGAGGTCCACCTCGATGCCGGCCGTCGAGGGGTCGGCGATCAGCGCGCCGGCCAGCGCCCGGTCGTTGTCGGACCGGACGAGATAGCGGTGCGGGCGGTCCGTCATCAGCCGGCGGATCTTGCGGAAGTCTCCGGACGCGGCATGCCGCCCGGCCACCACCACCTCGATGTGCGCGGCGAGTTGCTCGACCTCTTCGAGGATGTGCGAGGAGAACAGGACCGTACGGCCCTCGTCGCCCATCCGCCGCAGCAGCTCCATCAGCTGCATCCGCTGGCGGGGGTCCATACCGTTGAACGGCTCGTCCAGCAGCAGCACCGACGGGTCGTGGACCAGCGCGGAAGCCATCTTCACCCGCTGCCGCATGCCCTTGCTGTACGTCGAGATCTTGCGGTCCTGGGCGTACTCCATCTCGACGGTGGCCAGCGCCCTCGCCGCCTCCGTCCGGCCGAGGCCGTGCAACTCGGCGTTGGCGAGGACGAATTCGCGCCCCGTGAGGAAGTCGTACATCGCCTCGCGCTCCGGGACGATGCCGATGTGGCGGTAGATGCCGGCGTTGCGCCAGATCGTCGTCCCGTCGAGGGTGACGGAGCCGTTGGAGGGCGCGAGGAAGCCGCCCATCATGTTGATCAGGGTGGACTTGCCGGCGCCGTTGGGGCCGAGCAGGCCGGTCACGCCGGGGCCGATGGTCATGGTGATGTCGTTGACGGCAACGACATTGCCGAACCAGCGGGAGACATGGTCGATGTGCAGAGTCGTCATGGGCGCGGCCCATTCCTTCGAAGGGTGGTGGCGGGCGACAGACGGAAGGCGCATGGGCGCAGCCCATCCCCGGGAAGGGTGGCGGTGGGTGACGGGCGGGAGGTCACAGGCCGGCCTTTCGGTAGCGGCGCATCAGGAGGGCGTAGCAGCCGACGATGACGGCCAGCGTCACGAGGAGATAGACGAAACCGGCGCCGGTGGTCGGGGCCAGGCCGTTGGGGAAGGAGCTGCTGCCGCCGAGGAATGTCGACTGCACCCCGTCGATCAGCGTGATGGGGGAGAACAGCCCCAGCCAGCCGACGGCGGACTCATTGCCCTGGACGAAGGCGATGCCCTGGACCGCGCTCACCGCGCCGTACGGGATGGTGAGGACGGCGATCACGGCGGCGACACCGAAGCCGCGGCGCGGGGTGACCGCGGCGACGACCAGGCCGATCCCGGCGAACAGCAGCGAGAGCAGCACCACGGCGACCAGCCCTTGTCCCAGGCCCTTGGTCTGGTCGAGGAAGTCCAGCTTCGCCAGCAGCGCGCCGACATAGAGGATCAGCAGCGGTATGCCGGTGAGGATGAAAAGGGCGGCGGCCATGGCCGCGAACTTCGAGGCCACGTAGTCGACCCGCTCGATGGGCCGGGAGAAATACAGCGGCATGGACTTGAACCGCAGATCGCGGGAGACCGATTGCGGGGCCTGCGCGGCCAGATACAGACCGATGACGGCCTGGAGGTAGACGGCGTAGCGGGAGTAACCGACCGGGAGGGCATCGGCCTTGGTGACCACCGCCACCGCCACCATGATCGCGGCGGGCAGGCACATCGCGACGAGGAGCAGCAGCGGCAGCACCTTGCTCTTGGCCGAACGGCCCAGACCGTAGGCGCCGCGCAGGCTCTGTGAGAAGAGCGACCGGCGGGCGTAGCCGCGGCCCAGGCGGGGACCGTCGTAGTGGCGGTAGCCGATGTTGTGGATATAGGCGTCGGCCGGTGCGCCGGAGGGGGACGCCGGGTGCGCGGACGTCATGGGCTCAGGCGACATCGTGGGCGCCTCCGTCCTGGGTGGCATACGGGGCGCCCGGGGCGCCTGCGGTGGCGGCGGCGGTGGCGGTGGCGGCCTGCGCCGCATCCGCGTCGCGGAAGACCTCGGCGATCTGGTGGCGGCGCTGTTCCATCCGGACCAGGCCGAGCCCGAGCCCGGCGACGGTGTCCCGCACCAGGTCGTACGTCTCCTCGCCGGCCGCCTCGACATACAAAAGGTGGCCGGAGGCGGCGAGACCCTCGGAGCCGGCCGCGCGGGTGGTCACCGTCGCACCGGCCGCGGCCAGGGCCGCACGCAGCGCTTCGGTGCCGTCCGGATGGGCGTCGGTGTCCGTGACCTCGACCGCCAGCGAGGCGGTGACCTGCGTGAACTCATCGGTCGAGGAGGACCGCAGGAGTTTGCCGCCGTCGATGACGACGACATGGTCACAGGTCCGCTCCAGCTCACCGAGGAGGTGGGACGTCACCAGGACGGAGATCCCGAAGTCGCTGTGGACGCGCCGGATCAGGCCGAGCATCTCGTC
Organism: Streptomyces sp. NPDC127097; assembly: GCF_042724075.1. Classification (NCBI taxonomy): domain Bacteria; kingdom Bacillati; phylum Actinomycetota; class Actinomycetes; order Kitasatosporales; family Streptomycetaceae; genus Streptomyces; species Streptomyces sp. NPDC127097. The sequence continues at coordinate 73,528 of NZ_JBHXFI010000009.1, forward strand.
CCGCCCGGCCGGGTCGAGGCCGTTGGTGGGCTCGTCGAGGAACACCAGCTGCGGGTCGTGGACCAGCGCCTGGGCCAGTTTCACCCGCTGCTTCATACCGGTCGAGTAGCCGCCGATGGGGCGGTAGCGCTCCTCGTAGAGGCCGACATGGCGCAGGGTGTCCGCGGTGCGCTCGCGGGCGGCGGTCGGCGGCAGCCCGGACATCCGGGCCATGTGCACGACGAACTCCGTCGCCGAGACGTCCGGCGGCAGGCAGTCGTGCTCGGGCATGTAGCCGACCCGCTCACGGATGGCGCCGCCGTCCGTGGTCACGTCCAGGCCGAGGACATGCGCGGTCCCTTCGGTCGCCGGGGCCAGCCCGAGGAGGATCTTGATCAGGGTGGACTTTCCGGCACCGTTGGCACCCACCAGGCCCGTTACGCCGGGGGCGATGTCAACGGAGAGCCGGTCCAAGGCGGTCACCCGCGGGAACCGCTTGCTCAGGCTTTCGGTCACGATCACAGTCACGTCATCGACGGTAGTGGCACCCGCCACACCGGTCGTCAACCCAAACGATGGGATGCGCATCCCCCTGCGGTATTACGTGCCCGTAGGGGTCTCCTGCTGTGAGCTCCCCTGGCCTCAGGGCTGCCGGTGCATCTGTGCGGGCCTCTTGACGCAGCCGCCGGTCATTGTCACATTCATCAGTGTCAAGTTACGGGCACGTACCGCGATGGACGTCTCACGGACGGACGGTTGGCGATGGCCTCAGTCACCTCAGCGACCCCACCAGCAGCAGCCGGAGAACTCACCGCCGGGCCAAGGGGGTTCAGAGAGGCCCAGCGGCTCGCCTATGCCTGCGCGGAAGCGGTGGCCGCCCAGCTCAAGCCCGGGGTGACCGAGCGCGCGGCGGCACGGATGCAGCGCGAGTGGCTGCACGAGCGCGGCGTACGGGACTGGTTCCATCTGCCCTTCGCGTGGTTCGGCGACCGCACCGCCTTCGTCAACTTCCGGGTGCCGCTCCAGTTCTTCCCCACCCGGCGTGAGCTGGAGCCCGGGATGGCCTTCATCCTCGACCTGGCCCCGCTCCACAACGGCTACCCGGCCGACGTCGGCTACTCCGGCTGTCTGGGCCTCAACCCCGTGCACGACCGGCTGCTCGCCGACCTCGAAGCGCACCGGGAGCTCATCCTGCGCGAGGTGCGCGAACGACGGCCGCTGCGGGAGATCTACGCGGACGTCGACCGGCTGATGGTGCGGCAGGGCTATGCCAACCGCCACCGCGCCTACCCCTTCGGCGTCATCGCGCACAAGGTCGACCGGGTCCGGCAGCGCCGCTGGTCCCCCACCCTCTTCGGGTTCGGCATCCAGTCCCTCAGGGGCCTGGCCTCCGACGCATTGCACGGCCACCGCGACGGCTGGTCCCCGCTGTGGAGCCCGTACCGCTTCTCCGACCACCCGCCGCAGCCCGGCCTGTGGGCGGTCGAACCCCACCTCGGATTCCGGGGAACGGGCGCGAAGTTCGAGGAGATCCTGGTCGTGACGGACTCCAAGGACCCACAGGAAAGCGCCTTTTGGCTGGACGACGATCTGCCGCATGTGCGGCGCTGGCAGGAGGAGAAGGCCGCGTGAACATGGGACGAGGACGGGGAGCGGGCGACGGCCGGGGAAAGGGCGACGGCCGGGGAACGGGCGACGGCCGGGGGATGGGCAACCGACGGGGAAAGGGGAACGGCCGGGGGAAGGGCTCGGGCTCGGGGCGGGGGCAGCGGCCGGGAGCCGGGGCCGGGGTCTCGGCTGGGGCCGGGGTCGGTGCTGGGGCCTCGGCTGAGGCTGGGGTCAGGGTCGGGGCTGCGGCCGGGGCAGGGGGCACCGTGGGGCTCGCCGGGGCGCGGGAGCGCTGGGTGCGGACCGGCGGCATCGAGCTGTGCGTCGCCGAGCTGGGCGATCCGGCACAGCCCACGGTGCTGCTGGTGCACGGCTACCCGGACAGCAAGGAGGTGTGGTCCGAGGTCGCCCGCGGTCTGGCCGACCGCTTCCATGTGGTGCTCTACGACGTCCGGGGCTGCGGCCGGTCCACCGCCCCGCAGCCACTCCGGGGCGGCTTCACCCTGGAGAAGCTGACGGACGACTTCCTGGCCGTCGCCGACGCCGTCAGCCCCGACCGCCCGGTCCATCTGGTCGGTCATGACTGGGGCTCGGTGCAGGGCTGGGAGTTCGCCACGGTGCGGCGTACGGAAGGCCGGATCGCCTCCTTCACCTCCATGTCGGGCCCGTCCCTGGACCACTTCGGCCACTGGATCAAGAAGCGGACGGTGCGCCCCACCCCCCGCCGCGCCGCCCAGCTGCTCCACCAGAGCGCCAAGTCCTGGTACGTCTACATGCTGCATACCCCCGTACTGCCCGAGCTGGCGTGGAAGGGCCCACTCGGCAAGCGCTGGCCGAAGATCCTCCAGCGGGTGGAGAAGGTGCCGGGCGGTGACTACCCGACCGCTTCGCTGCCCACCGACGCGGCCCATGGCGCCTGGCTCTACCGCGACAATGTGCTCCCCCGGCTCCGCCGCCCACGCGCCGACGCCTATGCGCACTGCCCGGTCCAGCTCATCACCCCCACCGGCGACGCCTTCCTCTCGCCGCGGCTGTACGACGATCTGGAGCAGTGGGCGCCGCAGCTGGTACGCCGCACCCTCCCCGCCAAGCACTGGGTGCCCCGCACCCGCCCCGACCAGCTCGTCTCCTGGATCGGCGAGTTCATCACCGCCAAGGAGGAGGGCGACCCGGCGCGGCGGGTCGTGGCGTCCGGCGCCTACGCCGACCGGTTCGGCGGGCAGCTGGTGCTGGTGACCGGCGCGGCCGGCGGCATCGGCCGGGCCACGGCGTTCGCCTTCGCGGAGGCCGGCGCGCGGGTCATCGCCGTCGACCGGGACGCCGAGGGCGCGGCCCGGACCGCCGAGATGTCCCGGCTGATCGGTGCACCACAGGCATGGGCGGAGGTCGTCGATGTCTCCGACGAGGCGGCGATGGAGAAGCTCGCCGACAAGGTGCATACGGAGTACGGCACCGTCGATGTGCTGGTGAACAACGCCGGCATCGGCCTGTCCGGCTCCTTCCTCCAGACCGGGACCGAGGACTGGAAGAAGGTCCTGGACGTCAATCTGTGGGGCGTCATCCACGGCTGCCGGATCTTCGGCAAGCGGATGGCGGAACGCGGCCAGGGCGGCCATATCGTCAACACCGCCTCGGCAGCCGCCTTCCAGCCCTCGAAGCTGCTGCCCGCTTACAGCACCTCCAAGGCGGCCGTCCTGATGCTCAGCGAGTGTCTGCGCGCCGAGCTGGCAGGTCAGGGCATCGGCGTCTCGGCCATCTGCCCCGGGCTGGTCAACACCGGTATCACCAGCACCGCCCGCTTCACCGGAGTCTCGGCCGACGAGGAGAAGCGCCGCCAGGCCAGCGCCGCGCGGCTGTACGGGCTGCGCAACTACCCGCCGGAGAAGGTCGCCGACGCCATCCTGCGTGCGGTCGTCCGCAACCAGGCGGTGGTACCGGTCACCCCCGAAGCCCGCGGCGCCCATCTGCTCTCCCGCTTCGCCCCACGCGCCCTCCGCGCCCTCGCCCGCTTCGAGCCACGGATGTAGGGAGCGGTGGGGTGTGTACGGGGGCTCGGCACGCAGGGCCCCCGTCTGGCCGCTACGCCACCCCGTTGACCGCCGGGCCCGGAGCCTCGGGCCCGGCCCCGGCCCCAGCCCGGCGCGAGCTGGGTGCGGCAGGCCAGGCGGGTGCTAGGTGCGGCAGGGCCGGGGGGAGCTGGGTGCGCCAGGCCCGGCGGTATCGAGGGCGGCCGTACCATCCCTCGCAGGAAGGGTCGTTGCGCACGGCGTCGTCGCCTGCTGGCGTCCTCCCCGGCCGCACTGGGCTGAGGCGGGCGCAGTGGGCCAGGCAGCCGACTCGTAGCGTGCGGCCATCTCGTAAGGAGCACCACAGTGACCGAGCAGCCACGAACGGCCGAGGCCCGCATCGCTGAGTACCGCATCGAGGATCTGGCGCACCTCAGCGGCGCCACGGTGCGCACCATCCGTGCCTATCAGGACCGTGGACTGCTTCCCCGCCCGGAACGCCGCGGCCGGGCCAATGTCTACGGCGATGCCCATCTGGCCCGGCTGCGCCAGATCGCCGATCTGCTGGACCGCGGCTACACCCTCGCCAGCATCAAGGAACTCCTTGCGGCCTGGGACGCGGGTCGCGACCTCGGCGGGGTCCTGGGACTGGTCGCCGAGATCGACGGACCGTGGACCGACGAGCAGGCGTCCCGCATCAGCCGCACGGAGCTGAACGACGCCTTCGGGGGCAGCCCCGATGAGACAGCGCTCGCCGAGGCCGTCGAACTGGGCGTCCTGGAACGCATCCCGGGCCGGGACGACGAGTTCCTCGTCCCCAGCCCGCAGGAACTCGCCGTCGCCGCCGAACTGCACTCCGCCGGGGTTCCGTTGTCGGCGATCTCCGGTCATCTGCGGGAGGTGCGCGGCCAGGTCGAGCACATCGCCGCCCGCTTCCTGGACTTCACCACCGAACATGTCTTCCAGCAGTTCCTGGACCACCCGCCCACCGAGGCCGAGGCCGCGGAGGCCGCCACCCTCGTACGCCGGCTGCGCCCCCTGGCGCAGCAGACCATCGACGCCGAACTCGCCCGCGCCATGCGCACCCTGGCCACCCGCTATCTGCGCCATCACCTCAGCGAGGCACTGCCGGCCGAGGCTCGCCGACCCAACGGAACGGCCGGGGGAGCAGGAGCCGAGACCGGGGCCGGGGCAAAGGCCGGAACCGGAGCCGGACCCGGGGCAGGGGCCGAGGCCGGGGCAGCGGCAGGGCCCGAGACCGGGGCGGGACCCGGGGCAGGGACCGGGGCCGAGACAGGAGCTGGACCTGGGGCCGGGGCCGGACCCAGGAGCATCCCCACGCCTCGGGCCGCTCCCGGCCTGCCGCCCACGCCGCTGACCGCCCCCGGGCCGGCCGCGGACCCCCGTACCGCGGCTGTCCCGACGCCCGGCCCGACGGTCACCCCGGAGACGGTGCTGCTCCCCGCCGAGGCAGTGCAGGCCGTGCGGGACCTGGTCGGCGCGAACAACACGGCCGCCTTCATCGCCGCCGCCGCCCACCGGGAGGTACAGGCCCGCACGATGGACGCCCTGGTGGCGGGCAGCACCGGCAGCGTCGGCACCGGCACAGCTGTCGGCACCGGCACCGGTTGCGACACCACATCGGCAGCTGACTCGGGCAGCCCCTGACGGCACCCCCAAGGCCGGAGACCGAGCAGGAGACCAGCTCGCCCCACCAGCCCCAGACCGGACCCCAGACCAGCCCGGCCCACTCACCCCAGACCGGACCCCAGACCAGCCCGGCCCACTCACTCCAGACCGAGCCACAGACGAGGTTTCCGAGCAGCCCTCCAGCCGCACCCCAGACCAGCCGGCCGGCCCGCCCACCGGCCCACCGGCCCACCGGCCGAGCCAACACCACCAGCTCCCGGCACCACAGGGACTGACCCCGCCCCGGTCCGCAACGCAGCCCCGGCCACCCGCCCGTGCTGCCCGAGCCGAGCCCGCCGCTCCACCTCATGCGCACTCTTCAGCTATCAAGGATCAAGCGGTGCGCGGCCTCCTGCCGCGCCCTCCCCTCCCCCGCCTCAACGGACCGGGTCCGGTAGCCAGTTGCCGTGGAACCCGTACGGCACACGCTGCGGGAGATGGACGGTGGCGACCGGGTCGGCGGAGATGTCCTCCGAGTCGAGTACGACGAGGTCGCTGGTGTCGGTGGCGGCGTCGTAGACATAGGTGATCAGCCAGCCCGGCCCGCCCGGGCGGTCGTCCGCCGGGGCGAAGACCGCCTCGCCCGGTGTACGGCCCGGGCCGAAGTCATGCCGGACGGCCGCACCGGTCTGGAGGTCGTAGCGGAGCAGGGCGCCGGGTATATGGCCGGTGCCCGGCAACTCGCCGACGGTGGCATGGCCGAAGCGGGCCGGCTGCCCGGTGAGCCGGTCGTCCACCCTGGGGAACTCGCAGAACTGGTCGTCGAGTTGCTCCTCGTCGACCGTGCCCGTCACCAGATCGATCGTCCAGCGCCAGAGGTGGGCCGGGGTCCGGTCGCCGTATTCGGCGTAGCGGGAGACATGGAGAACGATCCGCTGGTCGCCGTCGTCGTGGGCGTTCAGGGCGTGGAAGACATAGCAGGGGTCGATGGGCAGCCAGCGGACCTCCCCATAGGGGTCGTCGCGGCGCAGCACACCGAGTCGGGCGCCGTACTCCGGGTTCCAGTGATACGGCATACCGGGGCGGCTGCGGTCGTAGACGACCGGGAGGTCCATGAAGATGACATGGCGGGCGGTCAGATGGAAGTCATGCATCATCGTGTGCCCCGGAACGTCGATGGGGCGGCTGATCACCAACTCCCCCGCGGCGTCGGCACGGTGGTAGGTCAGATAGGGCGGAGTGGGGCCGCCGTATCCGAAGAAATGCAGCTCGCCGGTGGTGGGGCAGGTCTTGGGGTGGGCGGTCATGGCGGTGGTGAGCCGGCCGCCGAAGTCATGGGCGCCGAGGGTCTCCAGCTCATGGCCGGGGCGGCAGTCGATTTCGTACGGGAACGACGACTCGACCAGGGCGAGGGTGCGTCCGGCGTGCCGGACGATATGGGTGTTGGCCACGCCCGCCGCCAGATTCCGGCGGCCCTGCGCGTCCACCGGACGCGCGCCCTCGGTGAAGGTGGCGGTGCGGACCCAGCGGTTGCGGTAGGAGACGGCCCGGCCGACCTCCAGGCGCAGGCCGTGGACCATGCCGTCGCCGAAGAACCAGTGGGGAGTGGCCGCATCCCTCGGGTTGGGGCCGTTGCGCAGGAACCAGCCGCTGAGTTCGGGCGGGATCGCGCCCGTCACCGGCAGGTCGTAGGCGGTCAGCTCGTCCGGCACCGGGGCGAAGTTGCCGGCCATGTGCGGTGCGGGAGCGTGGGATTCGGATGCGGTGGTCGGGGACGTGGGAGTCATGAGGTCAGACCTCCTTGGATGTCGGCCCGCGCGCCGGAGCTCTCCATGAAGCGGGCACGAGCTCGCTCCGGGTAGGCGGCGGTGAAGCGGGCGGGAAGGACGAATCCGGCGAGCTGAAGGACGATCGAGACGGCCACATGCCACCCATAGGCGGAGGCTGCGGTCTGGGCGAGCGCGGTGAGGGTGAAGGACAGCGCCCACGCGGCCGTGAGCACCACATTGATGTGGCGGAACAGCGGGGTGTGCCAGACCTCCGGCGGGGCCATCCGCCGCGCGATCCCCATCGTGAAGGGCCGTCGCACCGCGATCGACACCCAGGCGATGAGCGCCAGCCATCCCATCGACAGGGCGCTGCCGTACATCTTGAGACCGCTGTCGGGGTGGGTGAAGGCCAGGATGCCGAGGGCCGCGAAGAACACGATCGTGCCGTACTCCAGCAGGCGCAGGTCGAGTGCGAGTCCGCCGGCGCGGTCGGCGATGAGCAGTGCGACGGCCGTTGCCAGACCGGCGAGCGCGCCCCACTGCCAGCCGGCCGAGGACACCCCCGCGAAGACCAGCCACGGGATGAAGCCCCGCAGATAGTTCATGATCCCCCCTCTTCACTCGCGGTCGTCTCCCGAACCGCGCCCACATTCCAACTTCGACATGTCGAACATAGAAGCTCCACCTTTGACATGTCAACAGTGGAAGGTAAAGTGCAGGTCATGAGCCTGAGACATGCCGTGCTGGGCCTGCTGGCCGAATCCCCCGCGAGCGGCTACGACCTGATGAAGCTGTTCAACGCCTCGCTCGCCAGCGTCTGGCCGGCCACCCAGAGCCAGGTCTACGGCGAGCTCACCAAACTCACGACCGCCGGCCTGGTCGAGGTCGCCGCCCACGGCCCGCGTGGCCGTAAGGAGTACGCGATCACCGAGGACGGCCTGGCGGAGCTGCGCCACTGGCTGACCGAGGTCGAGCCCAGCGGTCCCCAGCGCCACGACGGCCTGCTGCGCGTCTTCTTCCTCGGCATCGTCACTCCGCTCGAGGCGCAGACGTTCCTCCTGCATCAGGCCGAGCGCGCCGCGCGCACCCGCGCCACGCTCGAGCACCTCGAAGAGACCGCCGAGTGGGACGAGGAAATGATTTCGGTCTATGGGCGCATCGCGCTGGAGTACGGCCTGCGGATATCGGCGATGCAGGAGGAGTGGGCCCGTTGGGCCGCCGACGAGGTGACCAGCGCGAAGGCGCGCAAGGCGAGCGAACTCGCGCGGACGCGGCACAAGGGGCAGGAGGGCCGGGACGAGGAAGTCCGGCCGGGCGAAGGGGAGTGACGCGCCGGGAGCCCTGGGGCCGGAGGACCGCAGGGCTCCCGGCCACCGAGCCCCGGCCACAGGCCCCTAAGCCGAGGACTCCCGGCCACAAGGCTCCCGGCCCCAGGCCCCTCAACCCCAGGGCTCCCAGCGCCCCCACCGCAAGCCCCCCTCCCCCCGACGGGAATTCAGGTGCCGCCCCACACCCTGCGCGGCACTCTGGAGACATGAACAACCAGCGCTCCGTGCGCCTCTCGAAGTACCTGGCGAAGCATCTGCGCCATGAACCGGAACGGATCGGCCTCACCCTCGACGCCCAGGGCTGGGTGCCCGTGGCCGAGCTCATGACGGCGGCCGCGCGGCACGGATTCCCGTTCACCCGGGACGAGTTGGCGGCCGTGGTCGCCGACAACGACAAGCAGCGTTACGCCATCGACGGCGACCGGATCCGCGCCAACCAGGGCCATTCGGTACCGGTCGACCTCGATCTGCCGCCGGCCGTGCCTCCCGCCCATCTCTTCCATGGGACCGTGGCCCGCAGCGTGGCCGCCATACGGGAGGAGGGGCTGCGGCCGATGGCGCGGCATGCCGTCCATCTCTCCCCCGACCGCGAGACCGCGACCCGGGTGGGCGCGCGACGCGGCAAGCCCGTGGTCCTGACCGTCGACGCGGGCGCCATGCACCGCGCCGGCCATGTCTTCCGGGTCAGCGCCAACGGGGTCTGGCTCACCAGCCGCGTACCGGCCCGGTTCCTGCGTTTCCCGGGCTGACCACCACACCCGTAAGACCCCGGCTCAGAGCCCCGGCGCCCCCCACACCGGGAACCACCGCGCCAGATCCTTCTCGATCGTCAGATCGTCCCCGAGCATCGCCCGCACCTGTAGTTCGAGCGGGTTGTCGCGCTTCTCGCCGCCCTCCCGCTGCGGCGCGAAGGGGTAGAACGTGCCCCTCTTGTAGAGGTAGACCAGCGCCAGCGACCGCTGCCGTTCATCCCGGAAGCCGACCAGCGAACACAGCAGCTGGGGGCCGAAGCCCGCCTCCTCCAGGGACGTGTTGACCGCATGCAGGTCGTTGACCAGGCCCGCCACGTCCTCCGGCGGATGCCGTACGAGCAGCCAGGTGTAGCCGTACGCGTCCTGGGTGAACTCCACGGAACCGTCCAGCAGGGACCGTGCCTCCTCCTGGATGCGCGCGAACGCCCCGCCCTCGACGCTCGCGAAGCACACCGACCCCAGGCCGGTGGGTACGAATCCGGCCGCGGCCTGGAGGGTCACCGCGGCGGACGGCAGCGCGAAAAGCTGGTCGAGGTCGGGACGGACCGGCTTGCTGCGGCCGAGGATGACGTCCAGAAATCCCATGTGCTAGTTACTCCTTGATCGTCACGGCCGGCCGGTCACCCGCGGGATCCCACGCGCACCGTGCCTCACGCCCGCCCCAGCTCTGTCGCGATCCGGGCCAGCTGGTCCAGCCGCTGTTCCAGCGTCGGGTGCGAGGACAGCAGCCGGCTGAAGCTCTCCTTGTTGAACGCGGGGGCGAAGTAGAAGGCGTTGAACGGCTGGGCCTTGCGCAGATCTTCGGTCGGGATCCGCGCCATCTGGCCGGTGACCTTGGTCAGCGCGGCGGCCAGTGCGGACGGCCGGCCGGTCAGCAGGGCGGCGGCCCGGTCCGCGGACAGCTCGCGGTAACGGGACAGCAGCCGGGTCAGCAGAAAGCTGATCGCGTAGACGACCACGCTGACGGCGGTCACGATGAGCACGGCGATGGCCGTGTTCTGGTCCCGGTTGTTGCGGCCGATACCGCTCCACAGGGCGGCCCGGGTGATGATCCCGGCCAATACGCCGAGGAACGAGGCGATGGTCATCACGGCGACGTCGCGGTGCGCGACATGCGAGAGCTCGTGGGCCAGCACCCCCTCCAGCTCGGCCGGCTCCAGCCGCCGGAGCAGCCCCGTGGTGGCGCACACCAGCGAGTTCTTCTGACCACGGCCGGTGGCGAACGCGTTCGGTACGTCCGACTCTGCGATCGCGACCCGCGGCTTGGGCATATCGGCCAGCGCACACAGCCGGTCGACGGCGCCGTGCAGTTCGGGCGCCTGCTCCGGGGTGACCTCACGCGCGCCCATGCTGAAGGCCGCGATCCGGTCGCTGAACCAGAACTGCGCGATGAACAGGGCGCCGGCGATCACCAGCACCACCACCCAGGCGCCCTTGAGCAGCACCACCAGCACGCCGACGACCACGACGTAGAGCAGTCCGATGAAGAACATCGTCGTGACCATGCGTGAGGTCAGCCCGCGATCCGGGGCGAATCGGGTCCGTGCCATGGCTCCTCCACAACGCCGCACTTCGCGCAGTGCGCCGACCCGCCCGCGCGCCGTCTTTGCACCGCGCGTCGAGTGCGCCCCACTGCGCCGCTGTCCCGATTCTCCCTCTTCAGGGCTATATGTGGAGTAAAGCCCAGGCCAGCGGTCCGCCCGGCGCGTCGGGCACACAAGAGCAGTGGGGCGCACCTGCCCCGTAGGGAGCGCCGGGCGGGGAGCCGTCTACCGGACGGCCAGTTGCGCCGCCCCCTCCGTGGCGATCCGCTCGAAGACCGCGAGATCGGCCTCGAAGAGCGAATCGGGGATCGGCCAGTGGAGGACCAGTTCGTCGATGCCCAGCTCGGCGTGGTGGCCGGCGAAGTCGACGAAGGCGTCCACGGAGTCCAGCGGACGGTCCGGGGTGAAGCCGGTCAGCATGATCTTCTGGAGGTCGGCGACATCGCGGCCCTGGTCGGCACATGCCTTCCCCAGCCGCTCGAACTGCCCGCGGATCGCCTCGTGCGACTCCGCCGGGGTGCCGCCCCCGTTCGACACCTTGGGATCGCCGGTCGTCACCCATGCCTGGCCGTACCGGGCCGCCAGATTCAGCCCCCGCGGGCCGGTGGCCGCCACCGCGAACGGCAGCCGCGGCCGCTGCACGCATCCGGGAATGTTGCGCACCTCGTGCGCGGAGTAGTGCCCGCCCTCGTGGGAGACGACGTCCTCGCTCAGGAGCCGGTCCAGCAGCGCGACGAACTCGGCGAAGTGGTCGGCGCGTTCGCGCGGCGCCCAGGGCTCCTGGCCGAGCGCGGTGGCGTCGAAGCCATTGCCGCCGGCGCCGACGCCGAGGGTGATCCGGCCGTCGCTGATGTCGTCGAGCGAGATCAGTTCCTTGGCGAGGGTGACCGGGTGCCGGAAGTTCGGCGAGGTGACGAGGGTGCCCAGCCGCATCCGGGAGGTGACGCCCGCCGCCGCGGTCAGCGTCGGTACCGCGCCGAACCAGGTCCGGTCGCGGAAGCTCCGCCACGAGAGGTGGTCATAGGTGTACGCGGCGTGGAAGCCCAGCTCCTCGGCGCGCTGCCACACCTCCCGCCCGCCTTCGGACCAGCGGCGGACGGGGAGTATCAGGGTGCTCAGTCGCATACTCCGAGCGTACGGCCGTCCGAAGGACCCGACGATTCTCCCGCGGTGCTCCGGGCGGCCCGGTCCACCTGCCCATACGTCCCCGGACCGGCGGCGCGCGGGCTCATACGCGCAACCCACCGCACTCCTGTGCACCGCGGTACGGGAAGATGGCCCCGTGACTGACGCCTTCGCCCCACCGTCCCGGGCGCCCGAAACGGCCGTGACGCCCCGGCTGATCGCCACCGATCTCGACGGCACCTTGTTGCACGACGACAAGACGGTCTCCGACCGCACGATCGCCGCGCTCGCCGCCGCGGAACGGGCCGGCCTGGAGGTCTTCTTCGTCACCGGACGCCCGGCCCGCTGGATGGGCGTGGTCAGCGACCATGTGCACGGTCACGGCCTGGCGATCTGCGCCAACGGCGCGGCCGTCGTCGATCTGCACCGCGGCGGCCGGATCGTCGAGGTCAGCCCGCTGGAGCGGACCGCCGCCCGGCAGGTCGTGGACGCGCTGCGCAGCGCCGCGCCCGGCACCTCCTTCGCGGTCGAGCGGACCGGCGGCATCCACTACGAGCCGCAGTACCCGCCCCTGCTCCTCGATCCGGCCGCGGTCGTCGCCCCGGCGGAGAAGCTGCTCGCCGACGACTTCGTCCCGCCGCTGGGCCCGGAGGACACCGAGCCGGACGGCCCGGACGGCGGCACCGGCCCCGCCTTCCCCGACCAGCCCGTGATCAAGCTGCTCGCGCACCACCCCGAGCTGGACCCCGACGCCTTCCTCGCGCTGGCCCACACGGCGGCCGGCGATCTCGCGACCTTCACCCGGTCCAGCCCCACCGCCCTCCTGGAGATCAGCGGTCCCGGCGTCAGCAAAGCCGGCACCCTGGCCCGCTGCTGCGCGGAGCGCGGTATCGCGCCGGAAGAGGTCGTCGCCTTCGGGGACATGCCGAACGACATAGCGATGCTGTCCTGGGCCGGCACCTCGTACGCCATGGCCAACGCGCACCCGGACGTGCTGGCCGCCACGACGCGCCGTACGGAGTCCAACAACGACGACGGTGTCGCGGCGGTCATCGAGCGGATCCTTCAGGACGGCCGCCCCTAGGGCCCGTCCGGCGCGACACCCCCGGCCCCGCGCCGTCTTACAGCGGCGCCTCCCACCGCACCATCGTGCCCGTGCCGCCCTCGCCCAGCCCCGGGCCGTACACGCTGGAGCCGCCCAGCGCCTCCGCCCGGTTGGCGAGGTTCTTGAGGCCGCTGCGGCGGCCGCTGTCCGGGATGCCGATGCCATCGTCGGCGACGGTGAGACGGACGCCGTCGGTGCCGTCCGGGAGCCGGATCGTGGCATCGACGACGACCTCGATCCGGGTTGCCTGAGCGTGCCGGAAGGCGTTCGACAGCGCCTCCCGCAGCGCGGCGATCAGGTTCTTTCCGGTCAGCTCGCCGACCCGGGTGTCGACCGGGCCGATGAAGTGGGCCGAGGGCTGGAAGCCGAGCGGTACGGCCGCGGTGCCGATCTCACGCAGGACCCGGGTCCGCAGCCCGGACGGCGCCTCGGCCGGGCCCTGTTGGAGGGCGAAGATCGCGGTGCGGATCTCCTGGATGGTGACATCCAGCTCGTCGACGGCCTTGCCGACGCCATGGGCCACCTCCGGCACGACGGTCCGGCGCTGTGCGCTCTCCAGCATCATGCCCGTCGCAAACAGCCGTTGGATCACGAGATCGTGCAGGTCACGGGCGATCCGGTCGCGGTCCTCGTAGACCGCGAGCCGCTCGCGGTCGCGCTGGGCGTCGGCCAGCACCAGCGCCAGCGCGGCCTGCGCCGCGAACTGGGTGGCCAGCGTCCGTTCCGCGGCGGTGAACGGGCGGGCGCCCCGGGACCGCGGGGTCGCGAGGGTGCCCAGCACCCGGCCGCCGCTTTTGAGCGGCAGCATCATGCTGGGGCCGAAACGCTGCGCGATATCGGTGACCATGCGCGGATCGGTGGCCGAGTCGTCCACGAACACCGGCTCCCCGGCGAGGAGTTGTTCCACCACCGGGCTGTCGGTCGGAATCTGCGTCCCCATGATCCCGGCGGGCTCGTCCGCCGACACCGCGACGATCTCCAGCCCGCCCTCCTCATCGGGCAGCAGCACGATGCCGGCCGCCGAGTCCGCCAGCTTCCGGGCCTGCTCGGCAACCACGGCGAGCGCATCGTCCACATCGCTGCCGGCGAGGAGTTCGGTGGTCACCGCCACCGAGCCGTCGATCCACCGCTCCCGCTGCCGGGTCGCCGCGTACAGCCGGGCGTTGCCGATCGCGATCCCGGCCTCGGTGGCCAGCACCCGCACCATGTGCAGGTCCTCCTCGCTGAACACCCCGCCGTCGCGCTTCTCCGTCAGATAAAGGTTGCCGAAGATGTCGCCCTGGACGCGGATCGGCACCCCGAGGAACGTCCGCATCGGCGGATGCCCCGGCGGGAAACCGGCCGAGCGGGCGTCCTTCGTGAGGTCGTCGAGGCGCAGCGGCTTGGGGTCGTGGATGAGCGCACCCAGCAGCCCCTTGTGACCGTCGGGCAGCGCGCCGATCCGCTCGTGCTGCTGCGGGGTCACGCCGTACGTCACGAAGTCCGACAGCCCCTCACGGGCCTCGTCGATGATCCCGATCGCCGCATAGCGGGCATCGGCGAGCTCGGCGGCGGTCTCCACGATCCGGTCGAGGGTGCTGTGCAGATCGAGCCCCGCGCCGACCGTGCGCATCGCCTCCAGCAACTGCGGCACCCGGGCGGTCAGCTCGGTCGACAGACCGCGCAGACTGCGGGTCGCCTCGGTGGCGGCGTCCATGGGGTCGGGGACCGCACCCGGGCCACCGCTCCCGAGGTCCCTGGGGTTTGAGGGTGGTGGTCCTGCCGTGGCTGCCATGCCATGAGCCTAATAAGGGCGGTTTTCGGGGGAAAGTCCAGTTTGCGGGGGTGGGCTGCCGGCCGGCCCGTGCACGCCACGGGCAGGCCCCGGCAGACCACCGCTGCACGCCGCCGGCCGGCCCCGGCGCTACCCCACCGGCTGGGCCTCGCCGTACGTCGCGTCCACCGCCCGCTCGCGTTCCAGCATCCGCCGGAACGGGCCGTCGGCCGCGGCCAGCTCCGCGTACGTCCCGCGCTGCACGGCCCGCCCGCGGTCCAGGACCAGCACCTCGTCGACCGCGTCCAGGCCGGTGAGCCGGTGGGTGATCAGGACCGTCGTCCGGCCCTCGGTCGCGGTCAGCAGATCGGCGGTCAGCGCATCGGCGGTGGCCAGGTCGAGATGCTCGGCGGGCTCGTCCAGGACGAGCACCGGGAAGTCCGCGAGCAGCGCACGGGCCAGCGCCAGCCGCTGCCGCTGGCCACCGGACAGCCGGGCGCCGCGCTCCCCGATCATGGTGTCCAGCCCGGCGGGCAGCCCGCGCACCCAGTCCGCAAGCCGCGCCCGGCCGAGCGCGTCCCACAGCTCCTGGTCGGCGTCCGCGGCCCCCCGCCCCTCCGGCCGGGCGAGCCTGAGGTTCTCCCGCAGCGAGCTGTCGAAGAGGTGCGCGTCCTGTGCGCACAGCCCCACCAGCCGCCGCACCGCGTCCCCGGCCATCTCCCGGGCAGCCGTGCCGCCCAGCGTGTAGGTGCCCGACTCCTCGTCCAGGAAGCGCAGCAGCACCTGCGCCAGCGTGGTCTTCCCGGAGCCGGACGCGCCCACGACGGCCAGCCGGTGCCCGGCCGTCAGGGTGAAGCCGATGCCGTCCAGCGCCGGGCGATCCTGTCCCGGGTGGCGCGCGGTCAGCTCCCGTACGGCCAGCGGGAACGGCGTCGCAGGAGCGGCGGCCGGGGTGACCGGCTCGGACACCGGCGCCGGCGCGTCCAGCACCTCGAAGACCCGCTCGGCGGCGTGCCGGGTGCGCCGGCGGTACTGCACCGCGAGCGGCAGCCCCGCCACGGCCTCGAACGCGGCCAGCGGCGTCAGCACGACGACGGCCAGCGCCACCCCCGTCAGCCGGCCCGCGTGCACGGCCTGGACACCGGCCGCCGCCGATGCCGCGACCGTCAGCCCGCACAGCAGCGCCGACAGCCCGGCGCCGGTCCCGGCCACGGCGGCCGAGCGGGAGGCGATCCGGGTCAGCTCCCGGTCCGCGCGCCGCACCGATTCCGTACGGGCACCCAGGGCGCCGGCCACCGTCAACTCGGCGGTACCGGTGAGCACATCGACGACCCGGGTGGCGAGCCGCCCGCGGGCCGGCGCCAGCCGGCGCTCCGCACGGCGGGCCAGCGCACCGGAGAGCACCGGCACCGCCACCCCCGTGAGCAACAGCCCGCCGGCGAGGATCGCCCCGGCCTCCGGCAGCAGCCATCCGGTGAACCCGACCGCACCGGCGCCGACCAGCACCGCCGCACCGACCGGCAGCAGCCAGCGCAGAAAGTAGTCCTGCACCGCATCGACATCGGCCACCAGCCGCGAGAGCAGATCGCCCCGGCTGCGCTCCCTGAGCCCGGCCGGCGCCAGTCGCTCCAGCCGCCGGAAGACGGCGACGCGCACGTCGGCGAGCATCCGGAACACCGTGTCATGGGCGACCAGCCGCTCGGCATACCGGAAGACCGCGCGCCCGATGCCGAACGCCCTGGTCGCGGTCACCGCCACCATCAGATACAGCACCGGCGGCTGCTGCGCCGCGCGCGAGATCAGCCAGCCGGACGTCGCCATCAGGCCCACCGCGCTGCCCAGCGCGAGGCTCCCGAGCAGCAGCGCCAGCGCGAACCGCGCCCGGTGGGCACGGGCCAGCCGCCGCAGCCGGCCGAGCGCCGCCCCGCGGGCGGAGTCAGCGGCGGTCCCGTGGGCGGCTTCGGGCGCGAGGTCCGCGGAGGCGGCCCCGCCGTCCCCGGAAACGGCGTCCCCGGCCGTCTCCGGACGCACCGCCGCCGGCGCGTCCGCTCCGGCACGCCGCACCACGCCCGACGCCTCGGACGTCGCGGCCCCCGCCGCCGGCCCCGGCAGCCGCACCACCCGGTCCGCCACCGCCAGCAGCGCCGGCCGGTGGACGACGAGCAGGACCGTACGGCCGACCGCGAGGCGGCGGACCGCGGCCACGATCGCCTCCTCGGTGGCGCCGTCCAGGTTCGCGGTGGGCTCGTCCAGGAGCAGGATCGGGCGGTCGGCGAGGAAGGCGCGGGCGAGCGCGAGGCGCTGGCGCTGGCCGGCGGAGAGCCCGGCACCGGACTCGCCGAGCCGGGTCGCCATCCCGTCCGGGAGCGCGTCGACGAAGTCCAGCGCGCCCGCGTCTCCCAGGGCGGTGCGCACCGCGGCGTCCTCCGCGTCCGGGCGCGCCAGCCGTACGTTCTCGGCGATGGTGCCGGCGAACAGATGCGGGTGCTGCGGCACCCAGGCGATCCGCTGCCACCAGCTCTCGGGGGACAGGGACGCGATGTCGTGGCCGTCGGCCAGGGCCCGGCCCTCGGACGGCGCGGTGAAGCCGAGCAGCACGCTCAGCAGGGTGGACTTGCCGGCGCCGGAGGGCCCGACCAGCGCGACGGTCTCCCCGGGCCGGACCTCGAACGAGGTCGCGGGGAGCGAGTCGGCGGTCCGGCCCGGGTGGCGGACCACCAGTTCCTCGACGGCCAGCGCGGTGCCCCCGGGCGCGGGCGCGGTGCCGGGCGTCCGCAGCGGGGTCTCCAGGACGGCGAAGATCTCTTCGGCGGCCGAGAGCCCCTCGGCCGCGGCGTGGTACTGCGCCCCGACCTGCCGCAGCGGCAGATACGCCTCGGGCGCCAGCACCAGGACCATCAGGCCGGTGTAGAGGTCGAGTTCACCGTGCACCAGCCGCATGCCGATGCCGACCGCGACCAGTGCGACGGAGATGGTGGCGAGGAGTTCGAGCGCGAAGGAGGAGAGAAAGGCGATCCGCAGGGTGCGCAGCGTCGCCCGGCGGTACTCCCCGGTGATGGACCGGATGGCGGTGGCCTGGGCCTTGGCCCGGCCGAAGACCTTCAGGGTGGGCAGACCCTCGACGACATCGAGGAAGTGGCCCGACAGCCGGGCGAGCAGCCGCCACTGACGGTCCATCCGCGACTGGGTGGCCCAGCCGATCAAGACCATGAACAGCGGGATCAGCGGGAGAGTGAGCACGATCGTGAGCGCCGAGAGCCAGTCGCCGGTGACGATCCGGGCCAGCACCGCGAGGGGAACGACGACCGCCAGCCCCAGCTGCGGCAGATAGCGGGCGAAGTAGTCGTCCAGGGCGTCGATGCCCCGGGTGGCGAGGGCGGTGAGTTCGCCGGTGCGCATCTCCAGGGTGCCCGCACCGGAAGCGCCGCCCGCGCCGGCCGCCTCCGGGTCCTGCGCGCCGCCGTCCGCGCGGCCGATCACCGCGCCGGGCCCCAGCCGCGCCGCCCGCTCGATCAGCCGCATCCGCAGCTCGGACTTGGCCGCCGCACCGGCGCGGTGGGCGGCCAGTTCGGTGAGCCAGGCGACCAGACCGCGTCCGGCGGAGACCGCGGCGAGCAGCGCCAGGGGTGTGGTCAGGGCGCCGAGGGCGAGATCGTGCTGGAACGCGCCGACCACGACCTCGGCGATCAGCATCGCCTGGCCCACGACCAGGCCCGCTCCGGCAAGCCCGAGCACCACCACCGCGATCAGAAAGCCGCGGGTGGCATGGGCGTAGCGGAGCAGACGCGGGTCGACGGGTTTCACGTGAAACATGTCCTCCTGCTGAGGCCGCCCCGAGGGGCGGTGGCTCAACTAGTGGGCTTCGGCTATGTGTTGGGTGCCGATGCGCTTACGGAACACCCAGTACGTCCACCCTTGGTAGAGCATCACGAGCGGTGCGGCGAAACCGGCACCCCACGTCATGATCTTCAGGGTGTAGGGGCTGGAGGCGGAGTTGCTGACCGTGAGGTTCCAGCTCTCGTTCAGCGTGGACGGCATGACGTTCGGAAAGAGCGTCAGGAAGAGCATCGTGACCACGGCCACGACGGTGAGGCCGGAGAAGGCGAACGCCCAGCCCTCGCGCCCGAGCCGGTTGGCCCCGAGCGCCGCGACCAGCGCGACCACCGCCACGATCATGGCAATCAGACTGGTGCTGTCGCCCTTGTCGGCCTGGGTCCAGCCGAGGAAGCCGACCGCCGCCACCGCGGCGACCGGTCCGAGCACGGCCGCCCTCCTGCGCGCCCGCTCCCGGATGTCACCGACCGTCTTCAGCGAGGCGAACACCGCACCGTGGAAGGTGAACAGCGTCAGCGTGACCAGACCGCCCAGGATCGCGTACGGGTTCAGCAGATCGAGCAGGCTCCCCACGTACTCCTTGTGGGCGTCGATCTTGACCCCGTGCACGATGTTGCCGAAGATCACGCCCCACAGCACCGCGGGCAGCAGCGAGGTCCAGAAGATCGTGTGCTCCCAGTTCCGCTGCCAGCGCTCCTCGGGCCGCTTGACGCGGTACTCGAAGGCGACACCGCGCAGGATCAGGCAGATGAGGATCAGCAGCAGCGGCAGGTAGAAGCCGGAGAAGAGGGTGGCGTACCACTCGGGGAAGGCGGCGAAGGTCGCACCGGCCGCACTGATCAGCCAGACCTCGTTGCCGTCCCAGACCGGCCCGATGGTGTTGATCAGTACCCGCTTCTCCTGCCGGTCACGGGCGAGGAGCTTGGTGAGGACGCCGATTCCGAAGTCGAATCCTTCGAGGAAGAAGTACCCGGTCCAGAGAAAGGCGATAAGGATGAACCAGACGTCGTGGAGTTGCACAGTCGCCTCCTAGTACGAGAAGGCCATCGGCCGGTCGGCGTCCGTGCTGTCGCCGCCGATCTTGGTGGGCGGGTTGAGGTCGGAGTCGTTGAGCTCCGGGGGGCCGGCCTTGACGTACTTCACCAGCAGCTTGATCTCGATCACGGCGAGGATCGCGTAGAGCGTGGTGAACACGATCATCGAGGTGAGGACCTCGCCCTGCGAGACGCCCGGGGACACCGCGTCCGAGGTGCGCAGCACGCCGTAGACGGCCCAGGGCTGACGGCCCATCTCGGTGAAGATCCAACCCCAGGAATTCGCGAGGAGCGGGAAGCCGAGGGTGACGAAGGCGAGCGACCAGTACCACTTGCTCAGCCGGGCACCGAGCTCCCGGTTCTTGGTGAGCACGAGCCGGGGTGGTTCCTCGTCCCCCGTACGCAGCCCCGGCGCCAGCCAGAACTTCTTACGGGTGAGCCACAGCCCGGCGAGCCCGATGGCGAACGACGACATCCCGAAGCCGATCATCCAGCGGAAGCCCCAGTAGGCGACCGGGATGTTGGGACGGTAGTCACCGGGCCCGAACTTCTGCTGCTCGGCCTTGTTGACGTCGTTGATGCCGGGGACCGGCGAGGTGAAGTCGTTGTGGGCGAGGAAGGAGAGCAGACCGGGAACCTCGATGGCGACCTTGTTGTGCCCCTTGTCGACATCCCCGTAGGCGAAGACCGAGAACGGCGCCGGCTTCTCCGTCTCCCACAGCGCCTCGGCGGCGGCCATCTTCATCGGCTGCTGCTTGAACATCACCTTGCCGAGCTCGTCACCGCTCACCGCGGTGAGGATGCCGGCGATCACCATCGTGATCAGCCCGAGCCGCAGCGAGGTCCGCATGACCTTGATGTGCTTCTTGCGCATCAGGTGGAAGGCGGAGATGCCGACCATGAACGCGGCGCCGGTCAGGAAGGCCGCGGTCAGTGTGTGGAAGACGACGACCAGGGTGGTGTCCTGGGTCATCACCTTCCAGAAGTCGGTCAGCTCGGCACGGCCGTTGGCGGCGTTGTACTTGTAGCCGACCGGGTGCTGCATCCAGGAGTTCGCCGCCAGGATGAAGTACGAGGAGAGCAGGGTGCCGATCGACACCATCCACATGCAGAAGCAGTGGATCCTCTTCGGCAGCTTGTCCCAGCCGAAGATCCACAGGCCGATGAAGGTGGACTCGAAGAAGAACGCGATGAGCGCCTCAAGGGCCAGCGGAGCACCGAAGACGTCGCCGACGAACCGCGAGTAGTCGGACCAGTTCATACCGAACTGGAACTCCTGGACGATGCCGGTGACGACACCCATCGCGATGTTGATCAGAAACAGCTTGCCCCAGAACTTGGTGGCCTTGAGGTACTTCTCCTTACCCGTACGCACCCATGCGGTCTCGAGTCCGGCCACCAGAGCGGCGAGGGAGATCGTCAGGGGGACGAACAGGAAGTGGTAGACGGTCGTGATGCCGAATTGCCATCGCGCCAGAGTCTCTGGCGCCAACGCCAGTTCCATGTCGTGCTCCTTACGTCGCCGTGTGGCACCACGGCAATGCCCCTTATGCACCCAATAAAAGGCGCATAACGGATGGGCTTGTGAACGCGTTCACATTCACAAGCAATTATCTCCTATGCCTTTTCAGCCAATCCCCGGGGGGTACGTGACCGCGGTCACGTACCGCGGAAACGCCCCGAGGCCGCGGGTCGGGCGGACCCACGGCCTCGGTACGGCGTCCTGACGACGGCCTACAGCGCCTTGCGGAACTCCTCCGCGGCCTGAAGGAACAGATCCATCGCCGAGCTCTCCCCGATCGTCACCCGCACTCCTTCACCGGGGAACGGCCGCACGACCACCCCGGCCCGCTCGCAGGCCGCGGCGAAGTCGACCGTACGGTCCCCCAGCCGCAGCCAGACGAAGTTGGCCTGCGACTCCGGGACCGTCCAGCCCTGCCCGAGCAGCCCGTCCACCACCCGCGCCCGCTCGGCCACCAGCGCATCGACCCGCTCCAGCAGCGCGCCCTCGCTGCGCAGCGACGCCACCGCCGCCTCCTGCGCGAGCTGGCTGACCCCGAACGGCACCGCCGTCTTGCGCAGCGCGGCGGCCACCGGCTCATGGGCCACCGCGAAACCGACCCGCAGCCCCGCCAGGCCGTACGCCTTCGAGAAGGTCCGCAGCACACACACGTTGGGGCGGTCGCGGTAGAGATCGATTCCGTCCGGCACCTCGGCGTCCCGGATGAACTCGCGATACGCCTCGTCCAGCACCACCAGCACATCGGCCGGCACCCGGTCCAGGAAGGACTCCAGCTCGGCACGGCGTACGACGGTGCCGGTGGGGTTGTTGGGGTTGCAGACGAAGATCAACCGGGTCCGCTCGGTGATCGCGGCAAGCATCGCGTCCAGGTCGTGCACCTCGCCGGAGGTCAGCGGGACCTGCACGGATGTGGCACCGGAGACCTGGGTGATGATCGGGTACGCCTCGAACGAACGCCAGGCGTAGATCACTTCATCACCGGGCCCGGACGTCGCCTGGACCAGCTGCTGAGCCACCCCGACCGAGCCGGTGCCGGTCGCCAGATGCTCCACCGGCACCGAGAACCGCTCGGACAGCTCCGCCATCAGGCCCGTGCAGGCCATGTCCGGGTAGCGGTTGAAGGACCCGGCAGCGGTCACCGCGCTCTCCAGGACCCCCGGCAGCGGCGGATAGGGGTTCTCGTTGGAGGACAGCTTGTACGTGACGGGGCCACCGGCCGCCGCCGGCCGGCCCGGCTTGTAGGTGGGGACGCCGTCCAGCGCAGCACGCAGCTTCGGGGTCTTCTCGCTCACCGCAGGTCCTCCTCGACCGTCCGCTCATCTCCAATACTGCACACCTTATGAGGATTAACCCGTTCGGCGGCAGCCCCGACCCGCTGGCGGCGCCTCTCCACCACCTGGACGGGCCCGCCGGAGAGCCCCGCGCAATCCCTCCTGGGAGCGCTCCCCGGACCGACGCACGCCGGTGGCTTACGCCGTGGCGCGCATCCCCCGTCAAGGTGACTTGAGACCACTTCGGGACCGGAACCGATCGACAGGTGAAGGCGGAATTTCTCCCCCGGAATGATCACCGCGAACTCCAACTCCCTTTATTTTGCAGGGAATTGGCGACTGATCACCGTGCAGAAACGTGCCTTTCCACAGTCGTTGGTCGACCCCTGTCAATTGCCTTGACGAGCCCTACTATCGGCTCGCCATGACAGCAGCAGGGAAGCACCAGGTGAGCCGGTCGACCGGCCGCCGGCTGGGGCGGGCGGGCATCCGGGACGTGGCCGCCGCAGCCGGTGTGTCGATCACGACTGTCTCCGACGCGCTCAACGGCAAGGGCCGGCTTCCGGATGCCACCCGTAGCCATGTCCGCGAGGTGGCCGACCGGCTGGGCTACCGCCCGTCCGCAGCCGCCCGCACGCTCCGTACCGGCAAGTCAGGGCTCCTCGGCCTGACCGTGACCACATACGGGGACGAACCCTTCACCTTCACCGAATTCGCCTACTTCGCCGAGATGGCCAGAGCCGCCACCTCCGCGGCCCTGGCCCGCGGCTATGCGCTGGTCATCCTCCCGGCGACCTCCCGCCACGACGTGTGGTCCAACGTCGCCCTCGACGGCACGGTCGTCATCGACCCCGCCGACGGCGACCCCGTCGTCACCGAACTCGTCCGGCACGGCATCCCCGTCGTCTCCGACGGCCGCCCCGGCGGCGCGCTGCCCGTCACCGGCTGGGTCGACAATGATCACGAGGCGGCCGTCCTCGGTCTGCTCGACCATCTCGCCGACGCCGGCGCCCGCCGCATCGGACTCCTCACGGGCAACACCACCGACACCTACACCCGGCTGTCGACCACCGCCTATCTGCACTGGTGCGAGCGGGTCGGCCAGGATCCGGTCTACGAGTCCTACCCGGCACACGACCCGTGCGCGGGGGCCGTCGCCGCCGACCGGCTGCTGGCCCGCCCGGACCGCCCGGACGCCGTCTACG
Source organism: Streptomyces sp. NPDC127097 (assembly GCF_042724075.1). NCBI lineage: Bacteria > Bacillati > Actinomycetota > Actinomycetes > Kitasatosporales > Streptomycetaceae > Streptomyces > Streptomyces sp. NPDC127097. The sequence goes on from NZ_JBHXFI010000009.1 coordinate 96,992, forward strand.
GGCTCTTCGACCCCAACGGGACGGACCTGCTCGCCGCCGCCCGGCGCTACGGCCTGCGGGTTCCGGAGGACCTGCTGCTGGTCTGCTGTAGCGAGTCCACCCTCTACGCCGCCACCGAACCGCCGATCACCACGCTGTCCCTCAAACCGCGCCGCATCGGCACCGCCGTCATCCAGATCCTCATCGACGCCATCGAAGGGCTGGACAACGGGCGGCCCATCGAACAGGTGATACCTACCGATCTCATCGTCCGTGCCTCGTCCCAGCGACGGTCACCGAGAACGACCGTCAGCCCGCCGCGGGGACCGGCCGGCAACTGAGGGTGCTCCCACATACGGACGACCCGGCGTTCTCTTCTCCGCGGAAAAAACACGGCGATCTTGGGGCAAATCAGCCGCGAACGCCGGGCTCTGGCGGATTGACCACCCCCGGGTGCGTCACAACCCGCGACCAGCATTCCTATGATGGGCGCACGACACCGCGGACCGCCGTCGACCAGGCAAAGGTCCGAGAGGTGCACGGCGGCGCGACGGTGGAGGGGTCGATGACTCAGGGGGCCAGTCTGGGACCCATGGTGCGAACCATGGCGGGAGAAACTCCGGCGCCTGCTCCGCCGCCCGGAGTGCCTTCCGGCGCGCCCGCAGGGTCCCCCGTGCCGCCCGTCGGCCCGCCGCTGCACATGCCCGCCGGTGCCCCTGCCGCACCTCCGGCCGCGCCCCCCGCGGCGCCACCGGCCGAGCTGCCCGAGGAGTACACCCCGACCGCGCGGGACCTCCCGGTCATCACCCCGGGCCGTACGGACACCCTCATCGACCACCCGGCGGTCGTCCCGGTGCCCGAACCGGCCCCGGACCCCGACGCGCCCGAGGGCATGGGCCCGCTGTACGTCGTCGGCGATGTGCACGGCTACTACGACGAGCTGCGCGAGGCGCTGGCCGCCGAGGGGCTGATCGACGCCGACGGCAACTGGGCGGCGGGCAACGCCCGGCTCTGGTTCCTCGGCGACTTCACCGACCGCGGCCCGGACGGGATCGGCGTCATCGACCTCGTCATGCAGCTTTCGGCCGAGGCCGCGGCGGCCGGCGGCTACTGCAAGGCCCTGATGGGCAACCACGAACTCCTGCTGCTGGGCGCCAAGCGGTTCGGCGACACCCCCGTACAGTCCGGCGCCGGCACCGCGTCCTTCCAGGCCGCCTGGCTCCTCAACGGCGGCCAGAAGAGCGATATGGACCGCCTGGAGGACCACCACCTCCAGTGGATGGCCCGGCTGGACGCGGTGATGGAGGAGGACGGGCATCTGCTCGTGCACTCCGACACCACCGCCTACCTCGAATACGGCGACTCCATCGAGGCCGTCAACGACACCGTCCATGACGTGCTCACCCGCAGCGAAGCGGATGAAGTCTGGGATCTGTTCCGCAAGTTCACCAAGCGCTTCGCCTTCCGCGACGAGGCCGGTTCGGACGCCGTCCGGGAACTCCTCGACGCCTACGGCGGTGACCGGGTCGTCCACGGCCACAGCCCGATCCCGTATCTGCTGGGCGAGGTCGGCACGGAGGACGGCGAGAGCGAGAGCATCGCGGTCGACGGCCCGCATGTCTACGCCGACGGCCTGGCCATCGCCATGGACGGCGGCGTCACGATGGCCGGAAAGCTGTTGGTCGTGCAACTTCCGTTGGCCGGCTGAGGGTTGGCCCGTTAGTCGTACGCCTGTCCGGCCTTCGGACGGTCAGCACGAAAACGGGGAGCGGCACCGGCGGAAACCGGTCGTGGCATTACTCAATTTCCGCAAACTCTCTGTCACGACGTGCCGGAGTCGCTCTACCATCGGTCTATCCGTAGCAGGCTCTCCTCCGTTTCCGCCCACTGCCCGGCGAACGCCGGCCGTACGGCCCTACGGAGCATCGGGGGATGCACATGAACAGCGCTCCGCACCTGCTGAACGAGGATCGCGCGGAATTCGCGCGGCTCCTCGATGAGGCACTGCGTACCGCCCCATACCGCCCGGACGACCTGACCACCGCCACGGGACACCCTTTCAACACCGAGCAGTTGCGCACGATGGCGCTCAGCGCGACCACCGCCATCGCCGCCTGCGCCACGGCCGAATACCAACGCTATGTGCAGCTCCGCGCCGAGTTGCGCACCCCGACGCCCCTCGTGTCCGTCGCCGATGCGGACGGCGAGGAGCAGAGCGCTGCCGCCGACGGGAGACCGGGACCGGACAGCGCCCCGGCCCTCGACGAGGCCGAAACCACCGGCGCCGGACTGACCGCCATGATCGCCGTGCTCGCCCCCGTGCTCGCCGGTATCGCCGCCGTGCTCTTCCTCCTCATCGGGTATGTGCTGCGCGCCGTCAGCTCCGACAAGTCCCTGGCCCAGCCGCTGATCAGCGTCGGCTGGATCTTCGCGGCGCTGACCGCGGCGGGCACCCTCGTCGCCATGGCCGGCCTGCTCATCACGGCGCTGCGCAACGGCGCCTCCGCCCAGGTCGCCGGAGCGGAGGAGCCGTCCGAGGCGCTGTACCAGGCCCACGAGGCATGGCGCCGCGCCCTCCTGGAACGCGGTCTGCTGCCCTTTCTCCGTGCGGCCCTCACCGACCCCACCGCCACCCCGGACGACGACCCCGCCCGCTACGTCCCGCGCAGCACCACGTCCCCGGAGAGCCGGATCCCCACCCTCGGCTACACCCGCCCCCAGTTCACCAGCCCCGACAGCGGCTCCTCGGGCTCCCGCCCGCGCTACTCCAGCCCGGACTTCACCAGCCCGGATTACGGCGGGCCGGATCAGCGGACGGACTAGGGCCTGTCTGCGAAGTCCCGTCGTTCGCTGGTGCGGCCCTTTCGGATCCGAGCCGGTGGGGCGGCACCAGGAAGGCCCCCGCCCGTCGGGCAGGGGCCTTCCGCAGGGTGCGTCCGGACGGGCCGGCTAGTCCGCGATCGGCAGATACACGCGGTTGCCCGCCGCCGCGAACTCCTTCGACTTCTCGGCCATCCCGGCCTCGGGGTCGAGGGCCAGGTCGCCGCCGTGTTCGCGGCGGATGTCCTGGCTGATCTTCATCGAGCAGAACTTCGGGCCGCACATCGAGCAGAAGTGGGCCGTCTTCGCCGGTTCGGCGGGCAGCGTCGCGTCGTGGAAGGCGCGGGCCGTGTCCGGGTCGAGGGCCAGGTTGAACTGGTCCTCCCAGCGGAACTCGAAGCGGGCGTCGGAGAGCGCGTCATCCCATTCCTGGGCGCCCGGGTGGCCCTTGGCCAGGTCCGCCGCATGGGCCGCGATCTTGTACGTGATGACGCCGGTCTTGACGTCGTCGCGGTCCGGCAGGCCCAGGTGCTCCTTGGGCGTGACGTAGCAGAGCATCGCGGTGCCCCACCAGGCGATCATCGCCGCTCCGATACCGGAGGTGATGTGGTCGTAGGCGGGCGCGATGTCGGTGGTCAGCGGGCCGAGCGTGTAGAACGGCGCCTCTTCGCAGATCTCCTGCTGGAGGTCGATGTTCTCCTTGATCTTGTGCATCGGGACATGTCCCGGGCCCTCGATCATGGTCTGGACGCCGTGCCTCTTGGCGATGGTGTTCAGCTCACCGAGCGTCCGCAGCTCCGCGAACTGCGCCTCGTCGTTGGCGTCCGCGATGGAGCCGGGGCGCAGACCGTCACCGAGCGAGTAGGTGACGTCGTAGGAGGCGAGAATCTCGCAGAGCTCCTCGAAGTGCGTGTAGAGGAACGACTCCTGGTGGTGGGCCAGGCACCAGGCGGCCATGATCGAACCGCCGCGGGAGACGATGCCGGTCTTGCGGCGGGCCGTGAGCGGCACATAGCGGAGCAGCACACCGGCGTGCACCGTCATGTAGTCGACGCCCTGTTCGGCCTGCTCGATGACGGTGTCCTTGTAGATCTCCCAGGTCAGTTCCTCGGCCTTGCCGTCGACCTTCTCCAGCGCCTGGTAGAGGGGGACGGTGCCGATGGGGACGGGGGAGTTGCGCAGCACCCACTCGCGGGTGGTGTGGATATTGCGGCCGGTGGACAGATCCATCACCGTGTCGGCGCCCCAGCGGGTCGCCCAGGTCATCTTCTCCACCTCCTCCTCGATGGAGGAGGTGACCGCCGAATTGCCGATGTTGGCGTTCACCTTCACCAGGAAGTTCTTGCCGATGATCATCGGCTCGATCTCCGGGTGGTTGATGTTCGCCGGCAGCACCGCGCGGCCGGCCGCGATCTCGTCGCGGACGAACTCGGGCGTGACCTTCTCGCGGACGGCGACGTACTCCATCTCCGCGGTGATCTCGCCGCGCTGGGCGTACGCGAGCTGGGTGACCGGGGCACCCGCACGGCCGCGGCGCGGCTGACGGGGGCGGCCCGGGAAAACCGCGTCGAGGTTCTTGAGTCCGCCGCGCGGCGAGGTGTGCTTGAGGCCGTCGTCCTCCGGCCGCATGGGGCGGCCCGCGTACTCCTCGGTGTCGCCGCGGCCGATGATCCAGTTCTCCCGCAGCGGCGCCAGACCGCGGCGGACGTCGGTATCGATATTCGGGTCGGTGTACGGCCCTGACGTGTCGTAGAGCGTCACGTCCTTGCCGTTGGTGAGGTGCACCCGCCGGACCGGCACCCGAAGATCGGGGCGCGATCCGGAGACATAGCCCTTGTGCCAGCCGATCTGCGGCGTTTCGCCATCGTTGGCACCGTTTTCGGGCGTGCGTGCATCCTTCAGAGTCATGAGACCCCAACTCCCTACGCCGGCATTACCCGGTAACAGGTTCGGCGGTCGACGCAGCGGCTTCCGTCCGCCGGCGTTTCACGTGAAACGCCGCTGGGACGGAGGTCAGCGCCCTCTCAGCCCGGTGCTCCGAGCTCCCGCGATTGCAAAGGTGCCACCACGGTAGCGGCCGATGTGGCGCGGTGAACAGTGGGCCCCTGGAGTTCTTGCGATGATCGGGCGGTGTCCGCTCACGAGTCCCACCACCATCCCGCCGCGCACTCCCATGGGCACGGCCATGGCCCTGCGGCGCCCGTCTCCCGGCATCTGCGCAAGGTCATCGCGGCTGTCCTGATCCCGTTCGCGGCCGCAGTGGCCGTCGGTCTGGTCGTGCTCTGGCCGGGCGGTGCGCCTCCGCACAAACCGTCCGGGGTCGGCTTCGATCAGCCCACGGAGAGCGCCCGAGTGGTCAAAGTGGCGGAGGTGAACTGTGCGGATGTCCATGCCGAACAGCAGCCCCAGCCCCCGTCACCGACGGGGCAGCCACCGGCCGGGGGAGCGGACAAGGGCAAGCCCTGCCAGCAGACGACGATCGAAGTCACCACCGGGCAGCACAAGGGGCGCACCTTCCAGACGGTGGTGACCCCGGACGCCCTGCGCCACTACACCACCGGCCAGGAGGTGGTGGTGGCGTACTCCCCCAAGGCGCCGAAGGAGTTGCAGTACTCGGTCAGCGATGTCGACCGGTCGCTCCCGATGTGGCTGCTGGCCGCGATCTTCGCCTTCGCAGTGGTGATCGTCGGCCGGCTGCGTGGCGTACTCGCACTGGTGGCGCTGGCGGCCAGCTTCGTGGTCCTGACGCTGTTCATCCTTCCGGCGATCTTGCAGGGCTCCAATCCGCTGGTGGTGGCGGTGGTCGGGGGCAGCGCGATCATGCTGATCGCGCTGTACCTCTGCCATGGGCTCACGGCCCGTACGTCCGTGGCCGTGCTCGGCACCCTGGCATCCCTGCTGCTGATCGGGCTGCTCGGATCGATCTTCATCGGCTGGGCGCTGCTGACCGGCAATACGGACGACACGACCGGGCTGGTGCACGGCCTGTATCCGGACATCGAGATCCGCGGTCTGCTGCTGGCGGGGATCATCATCGGTTCGCTGGGCGTGCTCGACGATGTGACGGTGACCCAGACCGCCGCGGTCTGGGAGCTCAAGGAGGCGGACCCGTCGGCGGGCTGGCGCAAGCTGTACGGCGCCGCGATGCGGATCGGCCGGGACCACATCGCATCCGTCGTCAACACCCTGGTGCTGGCCTACGCGGGCGCCGCGCTGCCGCTGCTGTTGCTGTTCTCGATCGCACAGAGCAGCGTCGGTACGGTCGCGTCGAGCGAGGTGGTCGCGGAGGAGATCGTCCGCACACTCGTGGGCAGCATCGGGCTGGTCGCCGCGGTGCCGCTGACCACACTGCTGGCCGCGCTGGTCGTCTCGGCGGACCGGAAGGAGCAGACCGTGCCGGCGAGCGGCGGCACGGGAGCCGGACAGGAGGCCGGGGCCAGGGTGGGTGCCGGGGGCGGGGTCAGCGGCGGCGTGCCGACGAGCCCCACGGGTGGCCGGCAAGGACGCCGTGGGGGACGCGGCAAGCGGCGTAAGCAGGGATGACGGGGAGGCGGGAACAGGGGAGGGGAACGACGGGCAGGCTCAGCCGGCCGGGGCTTCCGTGAGGATCCGGTCGAGCACCGCCTCCAGGGTGTCGCAGACCTCTTCCTTGCCCAGCGGCACCAGCCGGTCCGTACGGTCCAGGAAGGCGACCAGCGGCGCCGCACTCACCCGGAACAGCGCACGCTCGGCGCCGACTTGAAGGCTGATGAGGACATCGCTGAGGTGCTCGGGGGAGGCCGGCTCGATGCGCACATCACCCTCACCGGACGGCCGGCTCAGCCCGTCCAGCAGCAGCTCCCGGCCGAACGCCCAGGTCACCGGCGCATCGCCGGGAAGATCGAAGGTGAGGCGGACGGCGTACGGATCGGCGCTGGCGAAGTCCAGCTCCACCGGAATCCGGAACGCAAGCTCCTCCGAGACGACGAAGCTCATGATCACTTCTGCCTGAACTGTGTCGGTCATCAACCACTGCCCCGCACTTGATCGGAGATGGCCGGGAAACAACGCCCGTAGCCCTGTTGGCGCCATCGTCTGCCACGTGCCAGCAGATCACAAGGAGTGAGTTTTCAGATACTGATAGAGAAGGCGAGTGTCGTTAGTGTCGCCTCCGCCATTTTCCGTAGTCGGTCTGTAACGGACCGCAATCGACGCAGTTCGTCCACGGGCAGGGATACCGCCAACGTCGCCGCGGCCGCCCCTACTTGGACGGGAATGGCGGCGCACACCGTGCCGAGGGCATATTCCTGGCGCTCATAAGCGGCATGGCCGCGACGCACCGTATCCAAACGATGCAGCAAATCGTCCTCAGTTCGCACGGAAAAGGGCGTTATCGGCTGGACGGGATGGCGCGCCAGATGCTCTTTCCTCGTTGCCTCGTCGAGCTGCGCGAGCAGACATCGCCCGATCGCATGGGCGTGCGCGGTGGTACGGAAGTCGACCCACTCCACCACCGGCGGCCGCGCCGGGTCATCGGTCACCGCCACCACCTCGACTTCACCCTCCCGGTAGACCGCGAAGTAGACGGCGGCGCCCAGCTCCTGGCCCGCCACGGCCAGCGCATCGGAGAGATGGGCGCGTTGTCGGCGCCTGGCCCCGGCCCGGCCGATGACCTCGGCCGCCGCACCGAGGACGAAGACCCCGTTCTCCCGCTGGAGATAGCCCTCGTGCGTCAGGGTCCGCAGCAGGTGGTAGGCCGTCGGCAGCGGCAGCCCGGCCTCCCTGGCCAGCTGCTTGGCAGGCGCGCCATCGGCATGCGCACCCACCGCCTCCAGCAGCCGGAGCGCCCGCTGCACCGATCCGATCAAGGTGGGGTGGGAGGCCGATTCGCCGTTCACGATTGCCAACGCCAACCCCCAGGTCCGCTCACAGAGGGGCACGGGCCCCGGTCACGGGACCAACTCCCGTGACCGCGCGCCTCCCAGGCACCCGATGGCGCCCGGACCCGGGCTCGTCCCACCCGGGGTTTCCGGAACGCCACCGTCCGGAACGCGCCTGCGATCGGCACTCTAGCCCGACAGGTCGGGGCGAAAGGCCGAAAGGCGGAGGAGTCACCCCGCCCGCGCACCACCGAGCGGGGCTGTGCGGGCGGGGTTCGACATCAGACCCAACTACGTCGCGATGAGGTGTTTTTGAGGGATTTGCGAGGTGAGCTGTTCCGCGATCCTCGGCGAGCCGAGCGGGTCACGGCCGACCGCCGGCGATCGAGCACCGGCGGTCGGTCGTGCCGGCGGTGGGCTACCAGTCGCTCTTCGACGAGGAAGACGACGAGCCGCTGACCCGGCGGACGAGGTAGATGACTCCGGCGATCAGGGCCGCCGCGATGAGGACCTTGAACAGCACGCCGATCAGGAAGCCCAGTGCGCTGGCGATCAGTCCGCCGAAGACGACGATCACGACGACGGGCACCACGACCCAGGTGACCCACCACGGAAGCCCTGCGAATATCCCCTTACCGGCCACTGCTCTCCCCTGCTTTCTGTCTTTCGCGCTGTCGTTGTCCGTACCGCGCTTCTGTCCGCCGCGCTGTGTCGCGCCGATGGCACCGTCCGCGTGCTGCGGGTCCGCCGCCTCGCGCCTCAGGTTCCCTTCACCAACGATGCTAGGGCGCGGACCACGGCCGCGGGGGCCTCGCAGCCCCGGTCCTTCCCTGACCCTTCCCCTACGGGTTCCGGGGTCCGGCCCTTAGCTCTCAGGAGGAGAAAAGACCACCATCACCCGGAGGTCCTCGCTGATGTGGTGGAACTTGTGGGGCACCCCCGCCGGCACATAGACCACGCTGCCCCGCGCCACCGACTGCGTCTCCTGCCCGACCGTGATCGCCGCCCGGCCGCTGACCACGAAATACACCTCGTCCTGCGCGTGCGGCTGCTGTGGATCGACGCTGCCGGCATCCAGCGCATACAGCCCGACCGACATGTTGCGTTCCCGGAGGAACTGAAGATACGCACCGTCGTTCGCGGCCCGCTCCGCTTCCAGCTCTTCCAGTCGGAAAGCCTTCATGCCGTTCGCACCCCTCGATGATTCAGACTCGTCTGCGACGATCTCACCATGAAGCATTTTCTGGTCAAGACGATCGCCAATGCCGCGGCGCTTGCCGTGGCCATCTGGCTGCTCAAGGACATCACGCTCACCGGTGAGAACACCGGCCGCCAAATACTGACCCTGATCCTCGTCGCGCTGATCTTCGGGCTGGTCAATTTCCTGGTCAAGCCCCTGGTGAAGTTGCTCTCGTTCCCCCTGTTCATCCTCACGCTCGGCCTGATCACGCTGGTCGTGAACGCGCTGATGCTGCTGCTGACCTCCTGGCTCGCCGGCCAGGCCGATCTCGCCTTCCATGTGGAGGGCTTCTGGACGGCACTGCTCGGCGGCGTGATCATCTCCATCGTCGCCTGGGCGATGCATGTGATCCTTCCCGACGAGGACTGACCCTTGACCGCTCCCTTCCGCATCTGCTTCGTCTGCACCGGCAACATCTGCCGGTCGCCGATGGCGGAGTCCGTCTTCCGTGCCCGCCTCACGGAGGCCGGACTCGACGGCCTGGTCGAGGTCGACAGCGCGGGGACCGGCGGCTGGCACGAGGGCGATGGAGCCGACCCGCGCACGGTCGCCGTACTGCGCGCGGGCGGCTATGAACACGCTCACACCGCCCGGCAGTTCCACGCCTCCTGGTTCGACCGCCTCGACCTGGTCATCGCGCTCGACTCGGGCCATCTGCGCGAGCTGCGCCGGCTGGCCCCCACCCCACGGGACGCCGCCAAGGTCCAGCTGCTGCGTGCGTACGGGACGGGCGCGAGCACGGGCGGCGCCCCGGGCCCGGGGGCCGACCCCGCCCCCGTCCCCGGCCTCGGCCCCGACCACTCCGGCGATCTCGACGTACCCGATCCGTACTACGGCGCTTTCGAGGGCTTCGAGGAGTGCCTGGAGATGGTCGAGACGGCGAGCGACGGCCTGCTGGCCGCGATCAGCGCCACGCTCCCGGCCCGTACCGTCGTCACGGCCCGCGTCCCCGACCACGACCACGACCGCGCTGCCCAGGAACCACAGCCGCCGCAGGAGAAGGAGAGCGCATGACGGGCGACGGCACCCGCGCCGTACGAGCCGGGCTCCCGGGGCCCGAAGCCTATGAGCCGGCCCTCCCCGGACCGGTCTTCGCGGCCCACTACCACCTCCCCGGCGACGCCGTCGGCCCCTACACCTACGGCCGCGATGCCAACCCGACGTGGACCCGTCTGGAACAGGCCATCAGCGCACTCGAATCGCCGGACGAGAGCGCCCACACCGTCGCCTTCGCTTCCGGAATGGCGGCGATCAGCGCGGTGCTCTTCTCCCACCTGCGCTCCGGTGACGCGGTGGTGCTCCCCAGCGACGGCTATCAGCTGCTGCCTGCCGTGCGCACGCGCCTGGAGAGCTACGGCATCGAGGTCCGTACCGCCCCGACCGCACACGACGCACAGCTCGATGCGCTGGACGGCGCCCGGCTGCTGTGGATCGAGACGCCCTCCAACCCCGGCCTCGAGGTCTGCGACATCCGGCGGCTGGCCGACGCGGCGCACCGCCGGGGCGCGCTGGTCGCCGTCGACAACACCCTCGCCACCCCGCTCGGCCAGCGCCCCCTCGACCTGGGCGCGGACTTCTCGGTGGCCAGCGGCACCAAGGCGCTGACCGGCCATGGCGACGTCCTGCTGGGCTATGCCAGCACCCGTGATGCCGCGCTCGCCGATTCCGTACGGCTGTGGCGCAAGACCGTGGGCGCGATTCCCGGCCCCATGGAGAGCTGGCTCGCGCACCGCTCGCTCGCCACCCTCGCGCTGCGCGTCCGCCAGCAGTCGGCCGGTGCCCTGGCGCTGGCCACGGCCCTGGCCAAGCGCCCGGAGATCACCGGCCTGCGCCATCCCGGCCTGCCGTCCGATCCGTCCCATGAGCTCGCCACCCGGCAGATGCGCACGGGCCGCTTCGGCTCCGTGGTGTCCTTCGTGCTGCCCGACAAGTCCTTCGCGGAGCGGTTCCTGGACGCGCTGACCTTGGTCGACGATGCGACCAGCTTCGGGGGCGTACGGTCCAGCGCGGAGCGGCGGGCCCGTTGGGGCGGAGACGCGGTGCCGGAGGGCTTCATCCGCTTCTCGGTCGGCATCGAGGAGCCCGAGGATCTGATCGCGGATGTCCTCCGGGCGCTGGACCTGGCCGCACAGAGCTGACCCGGCAAACCCGGATGAACCGCATCATCGACATGAGTCGAACAAGCGGGGCGCACCGCCGCGTCCGGCACGCCTGAAGACGTAAGGGCGGCCGGCAGGGTATCCCCCCTCGTCGCCCTGCCGGCCTGCGGTTCCACATGGCCCCGAGTCCACGCGTTTCACGTGAAACGAGATGTTCCACGTGAAACCAACCGCTCGAACAAGGCTAGTTGACCGAGCGTCAGTGTCCAATCACGCTAGCGACACATCCCTATCGACAAATTTATAGTTGGCCCGCGACCAGGCTTCCGAGTGGCGCAGGAGGTACGCGATGGATCTGGCTCTGCTGCGCACCTTTGTCACGGTGCACCGAGCCGGCTCCTTCACCCGCGCCGCGGCCTTACTCGGCCTCTCCCAGCCCGCGGTGACCAGCCAGATCCGGGCGCTGGAACGCCAGTTGGGCCGCCCGCTCTTCCTCCGGTACGCCCGTGGGGTCACCCCGACCACCATCGGCGACGAACTCGCCCACAAGGTGGCGCCGCACCTGGATGCGCTCACCGAGATCACCGAGGCGGGCCTGGACCGGGACTCCGTCACCCGTACTCTCCATCTCGCCGGTCCCCCGGAGTTCCTCGCCGAGCGCGCGCTCCCGGCGCTGGCCCCGCTGATATCCCAGGGCCTGTCCATCCGCACCTCCTTCGGGCCCGCGGAGGAGATGCTGACCGGTCTGGCGGACGGTCACCACGATCTGACCGTCACCACGACCCGGCCGCGCGGCGGGCTGCTCACCGCCACCCCGCTGTGCGACGAGGAGCATGTACTGATCGCCGCGCCGCACTGGGCGGATCAGCTGGGCGGCCCGGCGGTACTGGAGGCCGGTGGCGTCCGCCTGCTGGATCCCGTACCGATCGTCGAGGTGCACGAAAGCCTGCCGCTGATCGCCCGCTACTGGTCCACGGTCTTCGACGCCAAGCCCACGGCCTCCGCGGCCGTGATCGCCGGCGATCTGCGGGCGGTGCTGTCCTGCGTCGCGGCCGGCGCGGGGCTCGCCGTCCTGCCCCGCTATCTGTGCGCCGACGCGCTCGCCGGCGGCGATGTCATCACCCTGCTCGATCCGCCGGTGCCCCCGCTGCGGACCTACTTCCTGGCCGTACGGACCGGGACGCTCGGCCTGCCGCATATCGCGCGGGCACAGGAATGGCTGCTGCGCACCGCTGTCGACTGGTGACCGAGGGGCGAGGGTTTCACCAGGCCGTGACTGCGGCATCTGTCCCCTATGAACGAACGGCCAGTCGTCAAACGCACCGCCCGCGCGATCCTGCTCGACGGTGCGGACCTCGTTCTGATCAAGCGCACCAAGCCGGGCCGCGCCCCGTACTGGATCACGCCGGGCGGCGGCGTCGAGCCCGAGGACGCCACCGTCATCGACGCCCTCCACCGTGAGCTCGACGAAGAGCTGGGCGCGAAGATCAAGGATGTGGTGCCGGTCTTCGTGGACACCGTCGAGCACTTCAGCGACGGCGGGGTGGACGGCGTCAAGGTCCAGCACTTCTTCGTTTGCCGGCTCGACTCGATGGACCCCGCACGCCGGCACGGCCCCGAGGTCGAGGAGCCCTGCGGGGACTACGAGATCGTGCGGGTGCCCTTCACCCGTGTCGGAATCGCCTCCGTCGAGGTCGTCCCACTGTCACTGCGGCACTACCTGGACGGCAACATCGAGGGCGTGCGGGCCATGCACGCCCCCGACCTGGGCTGAGCGGCCGCCGCGCCACCGCGACGCCCGCTGCCTCGCACGCTGTATCAGCCGTCGCGCCGGTCGAACCATCCGCGGAATCCGGCCTCGTCCTCCGCGGGACGACGGGGCTGGGCGCGGGCGAGCACCCGCTCGACGCGGTCCAGGAACTCCGCGTTCAGCTCCTCCACGAAATCCCGCCGGCCGGCGGCCTCGGTCCCGGCGCCATATCCGGGCTCGGCTCGTGCGGCATGGGGCAGGCCGGCGTGCGCGGGGTCGCCGCCGTACACCGCAGCCGCGCCCTGGTAGGCCGCCTCGCCGGTGTCCTCGTGCAGTCCGCCCCGCAGATGCTCGTTCGTGCGCGCCGCGCGCCGGAACGGCGGCCGTTCGCTCGCCTCGGCCGCCGCGCCGAAGAAGTCGCCGCCCTTGCGCTTGCTGTCGTCGGTGCCCCACGCCCGCGCCCCGCGCTGCTGCGCCGGGACCTTCTGGAGATGCGGAATGTGCTTGGCGCAGTGGATGTACGCCTCTTCGACCTCGACCGTGACCCACAGCTGGGCGCGCCGCCCGGGGATCGGGTCGACCGGCAGATCCGCGTGGTGCGCCCGCATCTCCTCGTCCATGACGACCCGCGCGCGGCCGTTGATGTGCAGCCCGATGCGGTCCCGGGTGAAGTCGATCATCAGGATGCCCAGGCGGGGGTTCTCCGAGATATTGCCGATGGACGCCATGACACCGTTGCCACGGTATTCCGGGTACGCCAGCGTCCGGTCGTCGAGCACCCGGACGAAACCCGGCGGGCCGGCCCGGAACGTCGAGTCGCAATCGCCGTGCCGGTCGGCCGTGGCCAGGAAGAACATCTCCTGCCGGGCCACGAACTCCCGCATCCGGTCATTGAGATGGTCCAGGACCTGATCCCCGTAGAAGCGGTCGGCGCGCTCGGTCGTACCGAGTCGCTGCTGCACCAAGTGCTCGCCGTCGCTCCCGGGGCGCTCCTGCCTCGGCATGCCCCACCCCTCCCCTGTTGGACCGTCTTCGCCCTGCACTGCCAAGACTTCAATCTCCCGCTGAGACCAGCTCTTCTATGGAGTCGTGCCGTATGCGGTCGGTCGGGACGCCGACCCCCACCAAAGCGTCCACACCGCTGCGGATCAACCCTGGCGGCCCGGAAAGATAGGCGTCGTATTCCCGGTACGGACCGTATTGCCGCACTGCGTCCGGAAGTTGCCCGGTTTCGCTGCTCGTCCCGCCACGCACCGCCGGTCCGGTGGCGACCACCGGGCGGACGGAGAGCCAGGGGTGGGCCTGTTCCAGGCGCAGCATGGTGTCGAGGTCATAGAGGTCCTGGTCGCTGCGGGCGCCGTAGAAGACCTCGACGGGGCGCCGGACCCCGTGTTCCGCGACGTCCTCGACCAGGGCCTTGATGGGCGCGATGCCGGTGCCGCCGCCGACGCACAGCAGACCGCTGCGCGTGGTGTGGTCGATGGTCATCGAGCCGCCGGGGGCCCCGAGCCGGATGACATCGCCGGGGCGGGCGCGATGGACCATGGCGTTGGAGACCCAGCCGGCCGGGACCGCCTTGACATGGAAGGAGAGCAGCCCGTCGGAGCGGGGCGCGGAAGCGAAGGAGTAGTGCCGCCAGATGCGCGGCCACCAGGGGGTTTCCACGCTGGTGTACTGCCCGGCGAGGAACGGGTAGGGCTGGTCGGGGCGGACCGTGACCACCGCGATATCGGGCGTGCGCAGCTCGTGCGAGACGACTTCGGCCTGCCACCAGGCGGGCGCCACGGCCTCGTCCTCGGCGGCCGCGTCGATCATGATCTGCGAGATCGCCGTGTAGGCACGCACCCAGGCGGCCTGGGTCTCCGGCCCCCAACTGGACGTCGCATAGCGCGCGAGCGAGCTGAGCAGGCATTCGCCGACCGCCGGATAGTGGTCGGGCTGGGTGCCGTATTTGCGGTGCCCGCGGCCGAGGTTCGCCAGGTACGCGGTGAGCACCTCGGCGTCGTCGACATGCTGGGCCGCGGTGAGCAGCGCCTTGAAGAGACGGTCGCGCTGGGTGTCCATCGAGGCGGGGAACAGCGCCCGCAGATCGGGGTACTGCACGAAGAGCAGCGCGTAGAAGTACGAGGTGACCTTGTCGGCCACCGGCTCGATCTCCGCCATGGTGCGCCGGATGAGAACCGCGTCGGGAGAGGCGGGTTCCGCGGCGGACGCCGAGGCGGTCACGGCCTCGAGCGAGGGCTCCGGTGCGGGGGCGGCGGGGCGGGTCCTGGGGGTGAAAGCGGAGGGGGCGGGGGCCGCGTTCTGGGCGGGCGGTGCCGGGGCGGCGCTGCCCGTGGGCGCTCCCGTGGTGCGCGCCGACTGGTGTACGGGCTCGGGCTCCCCGCCGCGGACGGACGCGCGCTCCCAGGCCGGCTGACCTCCGCGGGCCGGCTGGCGGTCCCAGGAGGGCGCGGCCTCGCGTCGCGGCGGTGCGGACGCCGGGGCGGCGTACCCGGAGGCGGCCGCGGGCGGTTCGGTGGGGGTGGGTGCGGTGGGCGCGCCGCCCGGGTGCCGCGCGGGCGGGACCTGCGACGGCTCCGTCTCGCGCACCCGCTCGGCGGCGGTACCTACCGGCCGGATCGGATTGACCGGCCGA
The DNA here is from genome assembly GCF_042724075.1 of Streptomyces sp. NPDC127097. Classification (NCBI taxonomy): domain Bacteria; kingdom Bacillati; phylum Actinomycetota; class Actinomycetes; order Kitasatosporales; family Streptomycetaceae; genus Streptomyces; species Streptomyces sp. NPDC127097. Next base: position 112,377 of record NZ_JBHXFI010000009.1, read on the forward strand.
CTGGGTATCTGTTCCCGGTCGTTCGGCTCGTCTCGCGCGTCGTGGTCTCTGTGGTCACCGCGGTCGGGGTGTGCACTCCGGTCGTCCGGTTCGGCCCGGCCGTCCTGGCCTTGTTGCCGGTCCTGGCTGTTTTGCCGCTCCTGCTGTTCTCCGGAGGACTTCTTTGCCGGCGGAGTGAACCAACCCCAATCGCCACTGCTCCCGCCGGAAGAGCCGTTATCGGCCGACGTAGTGGTCGGAGCGTCCATGGTCTGCCTCGCCTCGAACGTCTTTCGGTCGTCTTCGCACTTCCGTTGATCGGAACTGCCCGGAATTCCCCCGCCCTGCCCCGGAATTCTTCATCGCCTCAAGCCATTCCGGCAACATCCTCCAAAGCGGACAAATCTCACTTCCCTGCGACATTGTGGAGCAGATGCCGTGTCAGCAGCATGCCACCACTGCTCACGACAGTGGACAAATAGTCGGAAGCCCGGGTGTCGCGGGCCGCTTCGCCGCTAGGCTGGCGAGCTTTGCCCGCCCTTCGCGCACCCGCGGAAGCCCTCACTCCGCCAAGCCGGACTCGACCATACCGGCAGTAGTTGAAACCACAAGTCCTGATCTTGGAACACTGTGCGCGGCCCTTCCGATAACAGTGATCCTCCCCACAGACTGCATTTTCAGCGCACACAGCGGACGAATCCTCCGTGGAAAATACGGAATTACTGACCAGTACGCACCAGTGCGTATGCCTCGCGCAGATCGCGTCCCGCATACGCATATGAGGCCAGGTCACTGACATGGTGATCCGCATTCACGGCCACGGAGCGCGGAACTGCCGCAAACAGTTCGGTGTCCGACAGCGAGTCGCCGTACGCCACGCAGTCGGCGCGGGTCAGCCCGTACCGCACGCAGAGTTCATCTGCGATACGCACCTTCGCCGCCGAGGTGAGGATGCCGGCCGGCTCCACCGCCTGCCGGATCGGCACCGCCGGCCAGCGGGAACCGTGCGCCGCGTCGGCGCCCCAGGCCAGCAGCCGTTCTACAAAGAAGGCCGGGGACAGGGAAATCACCGCGCACCGTTCGCCACGAGCCCGGATATCCGCCCAGACGTCCCGGATTCCGGTCAGCCACGGCGCACCGTCGAAGGCCGCGGCCACCTGAAGTTCGGTCAGCTCGGCGGCCCATAGCTCACACGCCCGCTGCGCGAATTGCACGGGCGTCAACCGACCCGCCGCAAATCCGCGCTCCAGCTCGCCGATTTCCCGGTCCAGCCCGAGCTGCCGGGAGATCTCGACCGCGGCCGCGGACCCGTGGAGCAGGGTCCCGTCCATGTCGAACAGATGCAGCTTGCTCATGGCCCCGGAGCCTAGGGTGCCCGGCGGCGGGAGGCGCGGGCGGGAGGGGGTATGGGTGCAACTGGGTTCGTACGGCCCCAAAACCGGCGAAGCGTGTGCCCCTCCGCATCATGGCCGGGTGCGTACTCAAGACCGCGTACCCGCGGATACTCCCGCCGGCAGATGTACCGCGCGGCGCGGGGCGGGACCGTGTCGGTATGCAGCAGCTCAGCCGCCCCGTCCGCCGGGCCGTCCTCGTCCTTCACCTCGCCGCATCCGTCAGCTGGCTCGGCCTCACCCTCGGGCTGCTCACGCTCGGCATCACCGGCTACACCACCGGCTCCCCCGAGATGGTGACGGTCGCCTACCGGGCGATGAAGATCTTCGGTGACTGGCTGGTCCTCCCACTCGCCTTTGCCTCGCTGGTCAGCGGGCTGGTGCTGTCCCTGGGCACCGCCTGGGGGCTGGCCCGGCACCGCTGGGTCGTCGTGAAGTTCTGGCTGACGCTCATCACCGTGCTGCTGTCGGTCTTCTCACTCCGGCCCGGCATCAACCACCTCGCCGCCGAGGCCGCCGCGGGCACTCCGGTCGCCGACATCAGCCTCGTCGTCGCGCCGTCGGTCGCCACGGCCACCTATCTCTTCCTCACCGCGATCTCCGTCCTCAAGCCCTGGGGGCCGACCGCACGCGGCAGCCGGCTGCGCGAGGCGGAGACGGCCGAGGCCCGCGCCGGCCGCGCACGAAGGAACGGCATCAAGGGCGCGGGCGTCCGTTAGCGCGGGACGGGGCCGGGGTCAGGCGAGGTCGGCCTCCGCTATCGCGGCGGTGACGATCCGGTGGTCCTGTTCGGGGGCGCCGCCGCCAAAGCCGAGTGCGCCGATCAGCCGGCCGTCCCGATGCAGCGGCACCCCGCCCGCGAGGAAGAGCAGCGGCCGGTCCAGCGCCGTGGGCAGGGTGTGGAAGAGCCCGTCGGGGCGTACGAGATCGACGAGGTCGGCGGTCGGCGCGTCCAACTGAAGGGCGGTGTACGCCTTGCGGGTGCTGGTCTCCCCGGAGATCAGCACGGCCGTGTCGTCCCGCCGGAAGCCGAGCAGCTGACCGCCGGCGTCGAGGACGGTGACGCTGCCCCGCACACCGAGTCCCTCGGCGGCGCGGACGGCGGCCTCGATCAGGGCATCGGCCTCGCGGGTGGTGAGAGGGCGGACTGTGGGGGTGGCCGTGGGAGTGGCCATGGAGGTGATGGTGGGGGTGCTCATGAGAGTGGTCCTTGGGGTGTGGTGACGACGGCCGTGCCGGTGGAACACGGAGCGCCGGGGGGGGCGCGGGTGGTGCGAGGCTTCGGGTGGTGCGGGTGTTCCGGGGTGGTGCGGTACGGACGCAGCCGTCAGCCGTGTGCTGCCGGTACGGGCTCGTCGGCGATCGCGGTGGGTCCGCCGGCGGCGACCACCTGGCCACGGCCCGTCTGACGCCGCTCCAGGGCGGAGGCGAATATCGCCACCCCGAGCGCCGCGACGGTCATCAGCGCACCGACCCAGTTGGGCGCGGTGTAGCCCAGGCCGGCGGAGATGACGATCCCGCCGAGCCAAGCGGCCAGTGCGTTACCGAAGTTGAAGGCCGCGATATTGCCGGCCGAGGCGAGGGTGGGCGCCGAGGCCGCCTGGTCCATCACCCGCTTCTGTAGCGGCGGCACGGTGGCGAAGCCGAAGATGCCGATCAGCGCGAGGGTGACGGTGGCGGCGACCTTGTCGTGCGCGGTGAAGGTGAACGCGGCCAGCGAGAGCGCCAGACCGGTCAGCGACACAAAGAGCATCGGCATCATGGCGCGGTCGGTGAAGCGGCCGGAGACCAGGTTTCCGCCGACCATGCCGAGCCCGAAGAGGGCCGTCAGCCAGATCACGGAGGACGGTGCGAAGCCGGTGACCTCGGTCATCATCGACGCGAGGTAGGTGACGGCCGCGAAGACGCCGCCGAAGCCCAGGATCGTCATCAGCATCGCGAGGCCGACCTGCGGGTTGCGGAACACCGCGAGTTCGCTGCCCATGGGAGAGGCCGCCTTCGCCCGCTGTGCGGGAACCAGCTTGACGATCCCCAGCAAGCCGATCACGCCGAGCGCGGTGATGGCGTAGAAGGTGGTGCGCCAGTCGAATTGCTGGCTGAGCATGGTGCCGGCCGGTACGCCCACGACGTTGGCGACGGTCAGACCGCTGAACATCAGCGAGAGGGCGGTGGCCCGCTTCTCGGGCGCGACGAGATCGGCGGCCACCAGCGCGCCGATGCCGAAGAACGCGCCATGCGTGAACGCGGCCACGATCCGCCCGGCCAGCATGATCCCGAAGTTGGGCGCGATGCCCGTGAGCAGATTGCCCACGATGAAGAGGCCCATCAGCAGCATCAGCATCTGCTTGCGGGTGAAGCGCGTGCCGAGAGCCGTCATCAGCGGCGCCCCTATGACCACGCCGAGGGCATAGAGGGTGGTCGCGTATCCGGCGAGGGGGATGGAGACACCGAAGCCGGCCGCCATGTCGGGCAGCAGGCCCATGACCGCGAACTCGGTCGTTCCGATCCCGAAGGCACCGATGGCGAGAGCCAGGAGTGCGAGTGGCATGACGGATCCCTTCAGATCATTGCGTCCGTCCCTTACGAGCGTCCACAATAATTGCAGACGCGGGTTAATTGCAAGCGCCGTATATTTCGGAGGTGGCCTATCCTGGTCGTGCGCCCCATGAGGAGGTCTTCGATGACGCAGCGGACACGGGAAAAGCGCGAGACGCAGGAGACGGCGGTCCCGCAGCCGACAGCGGCCGCGCCCGGCTGCCCCCCGGCGGAGCCCCCCGGGCCGGCGCAGGGCTGGTGCGCCCTGTCCGCACTGCACGGCCGTATCGAGTCGCACATCGAACGCGCGCTTCAGGCCGCGCACGACCTCAGCGTCCGGGAGTTCTCGGTCCTCAACGTGCTCAGCGAGCAGCACGACGGGCCGGGCGGTCATCTGCGGATGCACCAGGTCGCGGACTCCGTCGTGCTCAGCCAGAGCGCCACGACCCGCCTGGTCACCCGGCTCGAGGAGCGCGGACTGCTCTCGCGCTACCTGTGCCCCGACGACCGGCGCGGCATCTACACCGACGTGACGCCCGACGGCCTCGCGCTCCTGGTGGAGGCCCGGCCCACCCACAACGGCGCACTGCGCGAAGCCCTCAAGGACGCTGCCCGGCGCCCCGAGCTGGCCCCCCTGGTCACCGCTGTCGAAACGCTCGCGCCGCCGGAATGACGCCGAGGGGCGGATGAAGGACGGGCTTGCGGCGGTACGGGGGCAGGGCCGCCTCCCTGCCGCCGCCGGTGATCGCACGGAATAAGGTCGCGCCCATGAGCGATATCGAGATACGCCGCGCGACCGAATCCGATCTCCCCGCCATCGTCGCGATGCTCGCCGACGACCCCCTGGGCGCCACCCGCGAGTCACCGGACGACCTGACTCCGTACCGTGCCGCGTTCGAAACGCTGGTCGCCGACCCGCAGCAGCACCTGGTCGTCGCGGTCCGTGCGGGGCAGACGGTCGGCACGCTCCAGCTCACCGTCATTCCCGGCCTGTCCCGGCGCGGCGCCACCCGCTCGATCATCGAGGGCGTCCGGATCCACCGCGATGAGCGCGGCGGGGGCCTCGGCACCCAGCTCATCGAATGGGCGGTGGCGGAATCCCGCACGCTCGGCTGCCAGATGGTGCAGCTGACCTCGGACGCGACCCGGATCGACGCGCACCGCTTCTACGAGCGCCTCGGGTTCGAAGCCTCACACCTGGGCTTCAAGCTCCCGCTCTGAGGAACGGGCCGCCGGTACCCGGCCGGTGCCGGTCAGGTCCGGCGCGTACGCTCCCGCACGCGGTGTGCCTTCTGCCGGCAGGCACCACCGCAGTAGCGCGCGGGTCGGCCCGTGCGCGCCGCCGCGATCGCCGCACCGCACACCTCACACCGCGATTCGTTACGTTTCACCGGCTCGGCTTCGAGTTCCGTTACGGCGCGTTCCGTCCGCAGGGCATCACACATCAGCACCGTCATCCGGCCCGGAGCCGCGTCCCCGGAACCGGCTCCCGGCACGGCCCGCTCCATCGAAAGACAGCCGACCAGCAGCGCCCTGAGCTCCGTTATCCCGACGTCCGGCCGCACGTCGCCCGCCTCTTGGGCCCTTCTGAGCAGGACTTCCAGCGCATCGTCGAAGTTCTGCCCGACCCCCGGCGACGGCTCGAAGCGGCCCGCGCCGGCCTCCTCCAGCGCGTCACACAGCGCTCTGTTCCGTGACGCGAGCCGTACCACCGAGGACAGGAAGCGAAAGAAGACCGGACCGGGATCCATGACCTCGGCCAAGTCCCTTGCGGTATCGGTGAACAGCTCGATCCGGTCCACGATCGTCGCCCTGAACAGGGCTTCCTTGGACGGGAAATGGCGATAAACGGTCCCGGCGCCGACCCCCGCACGGCGTGCGATCTCGCCGAGCGGAACCCCCAACCCCTGCTCCTCGAAGGCGAATCGGGCCGCCTGGAGCACCAGCGCCCGGTTGCGCCGCGCATCCGCACGGGCGGGCGTCACACCACCGTCCGTCACTGCCGGGCCTCCTGGGAACGACTGATACCGGGTCACGCGCTCCGCGTTTTTAAACGGGTCGCTCATTCCGATTCTAGAGGAGGCCCTGAGCAAGATCGTTAAGCGCGTTTCACCGTCGCGGCGCCAGCCGGAATCACCGGCCGGCAGCCAGCCGGCGCGCGACCGGCCGACTCCGCCACGCCGAAGCCCGCGCCCGACGGCGCGATGGACGCGGAGGCGGCGCCGCGCAGCCGTCGCCGGGGCGCCGTCCTCAGCGTCCAGCCTGACCCCGGAGCCCGGGGCGCGCCACCGGACGGCTCCTGACGGGGACGAGAGCGCCGCCGGCCGCGATGCCGTCGCCATGCCTCCCTCCGCGGCGTACGACAGCTCGCCTGCCTCGCCCCCAACTGCCCCTGTACAAAAGGCGTTTCACGTGAAACGGTGCCGCGTCCCGACATACGCGTGGGGTCGTGTTTCACGTGAAACACGACCCCACATCGACAACGCGCCCAGAGCCAGGCGCTCGCTCGGCTCAGCCGGCGACCACCGCGTCCCACGCCGCGCCCGCCGCCTGGGCCGCTCCCTCGGCGTCCACGGACACGCCCAGGGCGCGCAGCCCACCCGCCAGCGCCACCAGGGATGCCGTGACCACCGCCCGGTCGGCGGCGCGGCCATAGTGGTTCACCCGGATCATCCCCTTGGCCAGAGCGCCCGCCGCGGCCTGCACCGGCACCGCCGCATCCACCGCGACCGCGGCGGTCACGATCTCCCGGGCATCCACTCCCTCGGGTGCGCGGAGCGTCGTGGCGGCCGGCGCCGCGTCCTCGTCGCGCACGACATACGGAGCGAGCCCGCCCAGCGCCCGCACACCGGCCCGGGTCGCCGCGGCCGCCGCCCGGTGCCGGGTGAGGACCGCCTCCAGGCCCTCGGCCTCCACACGGTCCGCGGCCTGCTCCAGCGCGAGCATCTCCAGCTGCGCCGGAGCATGCGGAAGTGCGGTGCGTCCGCCGTCGATCCAGCGTTCCTTCCAGTCCAGCAGGGAGAGGTACGAGCGTCGCGGAGCCTGCTCGTTGGCGGCGATCCGCTCCCAGGCACGGGCGCTGACCGACGCCACCGACACCCCGGCAGGCCCGGCCAGCGCCTTCTGCCCGCCGATCACACAGAGGTCCACGCCCCACTCGTCGGTGAGCAGCGGCTCGGCGCCCACCGAGGCGACCGCGTCCAGCATCAGCAGCGCGCCGTGCTCCCGCACCACCGCGCCGATCTCGGCCACGGGGTTGGTGTTGCCGGTGGCCGCCTCGGCGTGCACCAGGCTCACAAAGTCGATCTCGGGCCGCTCCCGCAACGCCTCCGCCACCTGCTGCGGGGTGACCGCACCCGTGAACGGCGCGGTGACGGTGACCACCTCGGCGCCACAGGACCGCAGCCAGCCACCGAAGGTCTCGCCGTACGGACCGGTGATGATGTTGAGGGCGGTGCTGCCGGGCCGGACGGCCGAGCGTATGCAGCCCTCCAGCGGCAGCAGTGCCTCGCCCTGCATCGCCACGACATCGCAGCGGGTACGCATCAGGGCCGCGACCTTGTCCTCGATCCGCGCGAAGTGGGCCGCGGTCAGCGCAGGCAGGTCGAGCAGGTCCGGGGTGGCGGGGTTCGTGCTCAGGTCAGACACAGCAGTCACAGGGCCTTCCAGCGGTGGCGAGCCGACTCGGTGCGGCTCCTGACATCGGATTCGACTGTACGTCCGCGCCGGGCCGCCGCCGTACGGGCCTCAGACCCGCCAGCCGTCCGGATCCACCCCGCCGGGCACCGGCGCCGACGGCTCGTACGGTTCGCGGGTGAACACGAAGGTGCCGAGGTCCAGATGGCTCACCGCACCGTCCCGGTCCCGCCCCACCCGCAGCGTCTCGCCCGCGTAGTAACCGTCCAGCCCGGTCCAGGTGCCGTCCTTCTCGGCCCGGAACCGCGAGGCGCGCCCCGCCCCGGACAGCGGGGTGAGCTCCAGCCCGCGCTCGGCCCGCAGCCGCAGGGCATGGGGGTTCGCGCCCCAGTACCAGGGTCCGGTCAGCGCCAGCAGCTCCGGATCCAGCGGGCCGGGCAGCGGACGCCAGGGCTCGGGGATCCGCGGCTCGTGCGCGATGACGATCCCGGTGAGATCGGTGGCGACGGCCCCGGCCGCCGGGCCCGAGGTGCAGTTGGTGAGGACGACCGCGGCCACGTCCTCCTCGACATCGGCCCACAGCGCCGCCAGGAACCCGGGCATCGAGCCATGGTGCCCGACCAGCAGCCGCCCCTCCCGCCGCAGGAGCTGCACTCCCAGCCCGTACCCGGCATCCCACGTACCGCTCTCCGCCGGCACGGCCGGTGTCCGCAGCTCCGCCAGACTCGCCGCGCCGAGCACCCGTCCGTCGCCCCGCAGCAGGAACGCCGCCCAGCGGCAGAGGTCCTGGAGCGTCGACCACAGCTGCCCCGCCGGGCCCATCAAGCCGGTGTCCGCGGCCGGTTCCGGCAGCAGCGCGTCGGCCCACGGGTGCACCGCCCAGCCCGTCGCGTACGGCCGCTCCGGGCGCAGCGTCGTACGGCTCATGCCCAGCGGTGCCAGCACCTCACGCCGCAGCACCTCGCCCCACGGCACACCGCCCCGCAGCCGTTCGACCAGCGCGCCGAGCAGTGCGTAGCCGACGTTGGAGTAATGGTGCCGGCGGCCGGCCGGATGCCGCTGCGGGCGCTCGTCGAAGAGGTCGGCCGGCTCGGGCCGCAGCCCGCCCGAGGTCCGCTCCCACCACGGCCCCCGCGGCTCGGCCGCCAACCCCGCACTGTGGGAGAGCAGTTGCGCGATCGTCGCGTCCGGCACCGGAGTGTCCGCCAGATGCCTGCCGAGCGGGTCCGACAGCCGCAGCAGCCCCTCGTCCCGCAGCCGCAGCACCAGCACGGCGACGAAGGTCTTGGTGAGCGAACCGATCCGGTACTGCACATCGCCGTGCGGTGCCTCCCCCTCCCCCTCCACCGAGCCCCGGGCCCCGGTCCACACCGCTCGGCCGCCGCGGACGACCGCGCCCGTCATCGACGGTGCGCGCCCCTCGGCCTGCCCGACCGCCAGCCGGTGCAGCAAGGCCCGCCGGGTCTGCGGCAGCAGCTCCGCGCACGCGTCGGGTGTACCGGCCGTCCCCGGCTCCCGGCCGACGGCCTCGGAAGGGGGAAACTCCGTGGACTCTGCGATGGTCATGGCGCTCCTCAACAGCGGATCCGGCTCGGCCGGGCCCATCCTCGCCGCATCACCGCAGCGCTGCCGACCCGATCACCGCACCCAGTTCCGTCTGTTCGTCCGCCGGCAGCCGGCCCGCCGCATGCACCATGTGCAGCGCGGACCGCAGCCGCACGCGGTCCGCGGCCGTGCCGAGGTATCCGAGGTAGGCGGGGAGCGCCAGGCCCAGCGCCATGAGGTCGCCCCGGGCGCACCACCGCGACACCAACTCCCGCACCCGCCCGTCGACCGCGTCGTCGAGACTCCGTGGCGCCCTCTCCGCACCGGCTTCGTCCGCCGCTGCGTCGTCGCGCGGACCGGCCGTCTCCCGCAGGCCCGCCGCGATCGCGAAGCGGTTCCAGTCGCCGTACTGACCGTCGGGGGCCTGCGCCACCCGCTCCGCGGCGCGCTCGAAGTAGGTGCGCGCCAGGGCAGGCCGGCCGAGCCGGCGCCAGGCGTGCCCCATGTTCAGGTACAGCGACGCATAGAACCCGGCCACCCGCTCGTCCGCCACCCGGTCGGCGCGGTCCAGGCACTCCTGGTTCCAACGGAGCGTCTCTTCGGGCGAGTTCTGGTGCCGGGCGAGATAGTGCGCGGCGACACATGCCTCGTAGTCGTCGGTGGCGCCGTCCCATGCCTGCTGGAAGATTGCGCGCGCCGCATCGGCCCGCCCTTCCGCCTCGGCCTGCATCCCCGCCACGCACAGTCGCACCACAGGCAGTTCCGGATCCACCGGTCCGCTCCCCTCATCCGTCCTCGGTGACCGGTCCTCGGTCACCGGTCTCAGCCGCCGGTGCGCCCGGCAGCGTCGACCGCCGCTCCGGCGCCCTCGCGCACCGGCATCACCAGCGTCGTAAAACTCCCCTGGTCGGCGGACCGGACCAGAACGGGCCGGTCCGGCGCGGCGATCTCCAACAACGCGTCCGGCCCCACCCCGGCCTCCAGCGCCGGGACCAGTACGGCCGGATCGAAGGCGATCCGCAGCTCCGGCCCGGTGCGCACCACCCGCATCCGGACGGGCTCCCGGCCCCCGCCCGTCACCTCCAGCACCGGCCCGGCCGCACGGCCACCCGCCTCCGAGTCCGGAACCGCCGAGCCGCCCGCGTGCACCACGTCCCCCTGCCCCGCGCCGACGACCGACAACGACACCGGCCCCGTGCGCCCGGTCATCGCGTCCCGCAGCCCCAGCCGGTCGGCGATCACCCGATACCGCCCCGCCTCCGGGTCCGCCGGTATCAGCCGGTAGTCCGGAAACCCGTCGGCATCCCCACCGCCGCTCCACCCTTGCCCGGCGCCCTCCGGCACCTCCCGGCAGTCCGCCCCGCTCCGCAGCCGGAGCCCCGCCCCGTCTCCCGCGCACTCGATCTCGACCGTCACCTGCCGTACGGCCCACTCCGCCAGGCCCCGCGCCGTCTCCGCGCCGATCAGCACCCGCCGCGGACCGCCCTCGAACGCGTCCGGCCGCAGCACCCGCACCGCCAGCCGATAGCGGTCGGTCGCCACCCAGCGCACCTCACCGTCGACGAGTTCCAGCAGCACACGGCCCAGGACCGGAAACTCCTCCCGGGCCGCCCCGGTCGCGGCGGCGGGCGCCACCTGCCGTACCGCACTGGCGAGTTCGGCGCCGCCCACCCGCGCCCACGCCCGTCTCCCGCGGTCCTCCGGGCCGCCGGACGCCTCCCGCAGGAGCCCCTCCACCACCGCCCGCGCCTCGTCCGCCGTCCGCCGGGTCTGCGCCAAGTGGGCCCGCAGTACGCCGTGCGCCGCGTCCTCGGGACCGTCCAGCACCACCGCGACATCCACCAGCGGCAGCCCCGCCGCCCGCAGTTGCCGCAGCTTCACCGCCCGCGCCGCCTGCCCCGCCCCGTAGCGCCGGTACCCCGTCACGGCATCCACCCGCGCCGGCCGCAGCAGCCCGCAGTCGTCGTAGAACCGCAGGGCACTCGGCGCGAGGCCCACCCGGCGCGCGAAGACGCCGATGGTCAACAGCTGTCCGGTGTCGTCCATGGACGCGATTGTGGGGCTTCCACCAGCCTGAAGGTCAACGCCGGCGGGCAGCCCGAGCCGTGCACAGGGCCTGGTGCGGCGCCGCCTCAGACGGTCAGCGCCGTGGCGCTCCGGAACGTCCGCCGGTAGGCCAGCGGTGCCACCCCCACCGCGCTGTGCAGATGCTGGCGCAGCGAGGTCCCGGTGCCGAAGCCCGCGTGATGGGCGACGAGGTCGATCGACCAGTCCGTGGTCTCCAGCAGATGCCGGGCGCGCTCGATGCGCTGGCCGGCGAGCCACTGACCAGGGCTCATGCCGACCTCGTCGCGGAACCGCCGGGTGAGGGTGCGCACGCTGACGCGGGCGTGCCCGGCGAGGTCGGTCAGGGTGAGCGGCTCGCCGAGACGCTCCAGGGCCCAGGCGCGGGTCGCGGCGGTGCCGCCCGCCGAGGGCTCCGGCACGGGCTGCCGGATGAACTGGGCCTGTCCGCCTTCCCGCCACGGCGGCACCACACACAACCGGGCCACCTCATTGGCGATGGCGCTGCCGTGGTCCCGGCGCACGAGGTGCACACACAGATCCACCCCCGCGGCCGCACCGGCCGAGGTGAGGACATCGCCGTCGTCGACGAACAGCACATCGGGGTCGACCCGGACGGTCGTGAAGAGGCGTTGCAGCTGGGTGGCCTCGCGCCAGTGCGTGGTGGCCGGGCGGTGATCGAGCAGCCCGGCCGCGGCCAGGACGAAGGCACCGGTGCAGATGGCCACCATCCGGGTGCCGGGCCGGACATGCGCCAGCGCCGCCCGCGCGTCATCGGGCAGCCGGCCGTCCTCCCGGAGCGTGTCCGCCGAGTGGGCCGGCGGGATGACGACGGTGTCGACGTGCGCGAGGACGGAGGCGTCCGCGGTGACCGCGATGTCGTAGTCGGCATCGGTGCGCACCGGGCGCCCGTCCGGACTACAGGTGACGACGGAGTAGAGCGGCTCGCCGGCCGCGTCCTGTGCGGCGCCGAAGATCCGCGCGGGGATTCCCAGCTCGAAGGGGACGACACCATTCAGGGCGAGCACTCCGACGCGATGCATGACCCGATTCTTTCAAACATTGGCCATTTGGACACCGCCGGTCTCCCGGCCACCGCGGAAAGCTGGCGGGACCTCGGGAAACGCGGCCGCCAGGCGGCGCGCGCACCCGATCCCCCGCCATGGGCACAGACGAAGCCATGGGCGCAGACGAAGGAGACACCATGTCCGAGACCGGGACCCCGCGGATGCGGGCCGTCAGCCAGGACACCGCCGGAGGCCCTGAGGTCCTCAAGCTGATCACGACCGCCCGGCCGGCGCCCGGCCCCACCGAGATCCTGGTCCGGGTGCACGCCGCGGGCGTCAACCCGGCCGACTGGAAGACGCGGAACGACGGCCGGTTCCTCAACGGCAGCGAGCCGCCATTCATCCTGGGCTTCGATGTATCCGGTGTGGTCGAGGCCGTCGGCCGCGGGGTGACCCTCTTCGAGCCGGGCGACCGGGTCTTCGGCATGCCGCACTTCCCGCACCCCGCCGGAGCCTACGCCGAGTACGTCACCGCCCCGTCACGCCAGTTCGCCCACCTTCCCGAGGGCCTGGACCACGTCCGGGGCGCCGCCCTCCCGCTGGCGGCACTGACCGCCTGGCAGGCCCTGGTCGACACCGCGCACGTGCGGCCCGGCGCGCGGGTGCTGATCCACGCGGCGGCGGGCGGCGTCGGTCATCTCGCGGTGCAGATCGCCAAGTCCCGCGGCGCGTACGTGATCGGCACCGCCCGGCGGGCCAAGCATGACTTCCTGCGCGGTCTGGGCGCCGATGAGCTCATCGACTACACGGAACAGGACTTCGCCACCGCGGTGGGCGAGGTCGACGTCGTGCTCGACACCATCGGCGGCGACTACGGCGCCCGCTCGCTGCGCACCCTGCGTCCCGGCGGCTCGCTGGTCTCGATCCTGCCGCTGGACGACGCCTTCCCCGCAGACCGGGCGCGCGAGGCAGGGGTTCGCGCGGTGTTCGTCCTCGTCGAGCCCGACCGCTCCGGCCTGCAAGCCGTCGCCGGCCTGGTGGACTCCGGAGAACTGAAGGTCAACATCGATACGGCCCTGCCGCTCGAGGAGGCCGCGAAGGCCCACACCCTGGGCGAGACCGGCCGCACCACCGGCAAGATCGTCCTGACCGTCACGCCCTGACGCCGGTCACCGGGACCCCGCCTGCCGCCGGGTGGCGTTGAGGGCGCCGAGCAGGGACAGCGCTTCGGCGCTGGGGCTGCCGGGTTCGGCGTGGTAGATGACGAGTTGCTGGCCGGGTGCGTCGCGGACGTCGAAGGCTTGGTAGGTGAGGGCGAGCGGCCCGACATCGGGGTGGTTCAACAGCTTGGCGTCCTGGGTCTTACCGCGCACGGAATGGGCCTGCCACAGCGCCGCGAAGGCCGCGCTCCGCTCGGTCAGGGTGGCGACGAGCGCGCTCAGCCGGGGGTCGTCGGGAGCGAAACCGGCCGCCTGACGGAGGTTGGCCACGGTGGCCTGCGCGGTCCGGTCCCAGTGGGTGTAGAAGTCCCGGGCGGCCGGGTCGAGGAAGGTCATCCGGGCGAGGTTGTCCGCCGGGTCGAAGGGTGCGTACAAGGCGTCGGCCAGGGCGTTGGCGGCCAGGATGTCCAAGGCTCCGTTGACGACGAAGGCCGGAGTGTGCGGATAGCCGTCCATGAGCCGGCGCAGCGCCGGGCCGACCACGTTCCGCTGTCGCGCCGGACGGTCGTTCGGGGCGATACCGGCCAGCCGGTGGAGGTGGGCGCGGGCGTCGGTGTCCAGGTGGAGGGCACGGCTGAGGGCGTCAAGGACCTGCGGCGAGGGGTGGCGTTCACGGCCCTGTTCGAGGCGGGTGTAGTAGTCGACGTTCACTCCGGCCAGCACCGCGACCTCCTCACGGCGCAGCCCGGCGACTCTGCGGACGCCGTAACTCGCCATCCCGATGTCTTCGGGCCGCAGGCCGGAGCGCCGGGCGCGCAGGAAGTCTCCCAGGGTGTTGTCGGACATGCCCTCAGGTTAGGGAGGAGAGCGGTGCGCTGCCTGGGTGTGTGGCACCCAGGCAGCACGCATCCTGGTCACCGGCTCCGCGGGCTCACCGGCCCCTGCGGAGTCTCTGCCGCTCGACGGAGAACAGCACCTGCGATGCGCCGAACTCGACGAAGCCGTCGAGGCGACGCATGCCGATGGCTTCCAGGAGGCGGCAGGAGCGGGCGTTCGCCTCCTGGGTGACAGCGATGATGGAGGCGCTGTCCGAGGGGACGTTCACGAAGGCCCAGTCAACTACGGCGGCCACGGCTTCCCGGGCGTAGCCCTGGCCCCAGTGTTCGGGCAGGAGCCCGTAGGAGACCTCCCGCCGGTCGTCGAACCGCGACGCCGAATCGATCAGCACCGAGCCAACGACGCTCATGTCCTTGCGCGTGGTCACGGCGAACACATAGGGGCGGCTGGCGAAATGCTGCTGGTAGAGGAGAAGCTTCTCTTCGGCCACCGGCCCGCCCAGGAAGCGCCGGACCTCGGGGTCCGTCCAGAGCCGGGTGAATTCCTGCACGTCGGTGGACTCCGCAGGACGTAACAGAAGCCTGGCCGTGCGGATGGTGGTGGGCCAAGGGGACGACTCGGGCAGGGAAGGCATGCCCTGAGCTTCACACTACGGCCCCACATCAGCTCGCTGGTGGGGCGCTTTCCCGCCACGGCTCCTTCCCGCCACGGCTCCTTCCCGCCACGGCTCTTCCGCCGGCCCTTTCGGCGTCTTCGGCCGCCCTCACGGCACCAGTCGCCGCTCCTTCGCGACCGCCACGGCGCCCGCGCGGGTGTCCACACCGAGCTTGTCGTAGATGCGGCGCAGGTGGGTCTTGACCGTGGCCTCGCTGATGTAGAGGGCGCGGGCGATGTCCCGGTTGCCGATGCCGCGGGCGAGTTGGGCCAGGATGTCGCGTTCGCGGTCGGTGAGGGTGGGCCGGGGCCGGCGCAGGTTGGCCATGACGCGGCCGGCGACCGGCGCGGACAGGGCGGTACGTCCCCCGGCGGCGGCGTGGATCGCGGCGAAGAGCTCATCGGGGCGCTCAGCCTTGAGCAGGTAGCCGGTGGCGCCCGCCTCGATGGCGCGGGTGATGTCGGCATCGGTGTCGTAGGTGGTGAGGACCAGGACGTGGAGGGCGGCCCCGGGGGCGGAGGTGAGGCGCCGGGTGGTCTCCACACCGTCGATGCCCTCGCCCAGTTGCAGATCCATCAGCACCACGTCCGGGGCGAGTTTCGCGGCCAGCGCGAGCGCCTCCTCGCCGGTCCCGGCCTCACCGACGACCTCGATGTCCGGGGCGCTGTCGAGCAGGGCGAGCAGCCCGGCCCGTACGACGGCGTGGTCGTCGCAGACCAGGATGCGCACGGGAGCGCGGTCGGGGGTCATCGGGGCGCCTCCAGGGGGACGGCGGCGGACAGGACGGTGCCCTCGCCGGGCGTGGACTCGACGGTCAGGGTGCCACCGAGCGCGCGCAGCCGGGCTCGTATGGCGGGCAGCCCGTGCCCGCGTCCGCTGCCGGGGACCTCGGGCAGCGCGACGGGGTCGAAGCCGTGGCCGTCGTCGGAGACGTCCAGGACGACCTCGTCGTCGAGGAGGGTGAGGGTGAGCGTGGCACTGTCGGCGGCGGCGTGCTCGCGGACGTTGGCCAGGGCGCCCTGCGCGATGCGTAGTAGCGCGGACTGGACGCGGTCGGGCAGCCGGGGGAGCCGGCCGTCATCGTCGACATGGACGCGTACGGCGAGCTGCGCCCCTGACTCCCGCGCGGCCAGGGCGCGCAGCGCCGCACCGAGACCGCCGCCGCGGGCGAGGTCGGTGGGGGCCAGGTCGTGCACGAAGCGCCGGGCCTCCGCGAGGTTGTGCTCGGCGACGGACGCGGCGGTGCGTACGTGGACGCGGGCCTTGTCCGGCTCGGTGTCCCACACCCGGTCCGCCGCCTGGAGCAGCATCCGCTGGCTGGACAGGCCCTGCGCGAGCGTGTCGTGGATCTCCATGGAGAGCCGCTGGCGTTCGGCGAGGGTGCCCTCGCGGCGTTCGGAGGCGGCGAGTTCGCGGCGGGTGCGGATCAGGTCGTCGATCAGGACGCGCTGGCGGGCGGTGTGCCGCTCCATCTGGAGGAAGACGGCGGTGGCCAGGGCGGCGACGGCGGGCGGCGCGAGCACCAGGTTCGGGTCGAAGCGTCCGGCGAGCTGTAGTTGCGCGGCGACGACGAGCGCGGTCAGGACTGCCACGAGCACCAGGGCCGCGCGGGGCGGCAGCGTGCGCAGGCCGGTGTAGAAGAGCGGCACCGCGCACCAGGCGAAGCTGGGCGCGAGCACGACCAGCACCATCCACACCGCGACGACCAGCGCCAGCCAGGCCGCGCGCCGCCGGGTGGGCCGCGGGCCCGCCTCGCCCATTCCGGGCCCCAGCAGATGCAGGACGGCGAGCACGACGCACAGCGCGATGATCCATGGGGTGCGCGGCTCGCCGGGATGGCGCAGCAGGAAGCGGGCGAGCGCTCCGCCGAGCAGCAGGAAGAACGCCGTGTGCATCACGGCGCCGAGCCACCGGGTGTCCACGGCGCTCGGTTCGTACGGCCGGTGCCGCATCCGGAACCCGCCTCCCCTCGCGCTTGCTGCACTGTGCCCCGGCGGCCCGCCGAGCGGCGCCGAGCTGGGCAAACACCTCCATTGTGACCGTGCACGGGGCCGGGCCGGTCAATCGATCGGATGACCCCGGTGTCATCCGTCTTGCAGCGCCAAGGCAGCCGGAACTCCGACCGCCCGGCCCCGCTTCCGGGCCGAGTGTGGAGAGCGGACGAAGCAGGAGCGGCCACCGGGCCGCCCGCCCACCCGAGGAGCCGACCGACCCATGAAGGCCATGAACCCCGTGCAGCAGAAGTTCTCCCGCCGTGCCCGCGTCGCCACCGGCGGTGCCGTGCTCGCCGCCGTCGCCCTCTCGGGCTTCGGTGCGGTGTCCGCGAACGCCTCCGCCCCCGCCACGACGTCCGCCGCAGCCACCTCGGCCGCCGCCGTCCCGGACCAGGCCACCACCGCCTCCACCCACCTGACGATCGACGCCGCCACCAAGGCCGCGCAGGCCGCGCTCGACGCCGCCGAGAAGGAGAACCAGCGGGTCACGGTCGCCGTCGTCGACCGCAACGGCAACACGATCGTCACCCTGCGCGGCGACGGCGCCGGCCCGCAGTCCTACGAGTCCGCCGAGCGCAAGGCGTTCACCGCGGCCGCCTGGAACGCCCCCACCTCCCAGCTGGCCGAGCGCCTCCAGCAGACCCCGAACCTGAAGGACATCCCCGGCACCCTGTTCCTGGCGGGCGGTGTCCCGGTCACCGCCGAGAAGGCACCGATCGCCGGCATCGGCGTCGCGGGCGCTCCGTCCGGGGCACTGGACGAGAAGTTCGCACAGACGGGAGCGAACGCGGTCGCCCGCTAGGGCCGGAGAGGGGGCGGTTTCGTCCCCCGCCTGACGGGGCGCTCTCCCCCCCCGCCTGACGGGGCGCTCTTCCCCGCTGCCGGCGCGCCGGCCCCGCATCGACCCGGCCCCCGCCGTGGTCCTGTGGGGTCGTGCGCTCGTGACCTGTCGACCTTGCGTGACCTGGGCGTTCTTGGCTGTCTCACGGCCATGTCACCCATGATCGGTCTCAAATCCGTGGCATTTCCTCGCGAGGGCGAGGCCGACATCTGGCGGCTTGCCCGTGCCGGCCGAGCACTCCACGCTGAGCCCCGAGCACGAGGACTACCGGCGAGCCCAGATCGCGCACCGATGA
Source organism: Streptomyces sp. NPDC127097 (assembly GCF_042724075.1). Lineage (NCBI taxonomy): Bacteria > Bacillati > Actinomycetota > Actinomycetes > Kitasatosporales > Streptomycetaceae > Streptomyces > Streptomyces sp. NPDC127097. The sequence goes on from NZ_JBHXFI010000009.1 coordinate 130,316, forward strand.
GTTTCCCGCGCCACGCTGGTCCCTACGCCGGACACCACGGACGGAAGGCTGGGCCATGCGGAAACTGATCTACGGCATGAACCTGACCCTGGACGGCTACATCGCCGCGGCCGGCGACGACATCGGCTGGAGCGGACCGCCGAGCCACGAGCTGTTCCAGTGGTGGCTCGACCACGAGCGGGCGAGTGGCCTGTCGCTGTATGGGCGCAAGCTATGGGAGACGATGAGCTCCTACTGGCCGACCGGCGACCAACAGCCCCACGCCACCCCGGCGGAGATCGAGTTCGCGCGGAACTGGCGGGACACGCCGAAGGTGGTGTTCTCCTCGACGATCGACAAGGTCGACTGGAACACCCGCCTGGTCACCGGCGATGCGATCGCCGAGATCACCCGGCTCAAGGCCGAGGACGGCGGCCCGATGAACATCGGCGGCGCCACGCTCGCCGGGGCGGCCATGCGCGCCGGGCTGATCGACGAGTACGTGATCGCCGCCCATCCGGTCCTGGTGGGCGGCGGCACACCGTTCTTCACCGCGCTGGACAGCTGGGTGAACCTGAACCTGGTGGAGACCCGGACGTTTCCCGGCGGCGTGGTCCTGACCAGGTACGAGACGCGGCGCTGAGCAGCTTCCCGCGGCCGCTCAGGTCTGCGCCATGTCCACGAACCGGGAGTAGTGGCCCTGGAAGGCCACCGTGATCGTGGCCGTGGGGCCGTTACGGTGCTTGGCCACGATCAGGTCGGCCTCGCCGGCGCGCGGGGACTCCTTCTCGTAGGCGTCCTCGCGGTGCAGCAGGATGACCATGTCCGCGTCCTGCTCGATCGATCCGGACTCACGGAGGTCGGAGACCATCGGCTTCTTGTCCGTGCGCTGCTCGGGGCCACGGTTCAGCTGGGAGAGCGCGATGACGGGGAGCTCCAGCTCCTTCGCCAGCAGCTTGAGGTTTCGGGACATGTCCGAGACCTCCTGCTGACGGCTCTCGGCGCGCTTCGAGCCGCCGGACTGCATCAGCTGGAGATAGTCGATGACGACCAGCTTGAGCTCATTGCGCTGCTTGAGCCGGCGGCACTTCGCACGGATCTCCATCATCGACAGGTTCGGCGAATCGTCGATGTACAACGGCGCGGCCGAGACATCCGGCATCCGGCGCGCCAGCCGCGTCCAGTCCTCGTCCGTCATGCTGCCGGAGCGCATGTGATGCAGGGCGACCCGCGCCTCGGCGGACAGCAGACGCATCGCGATCTCGTTGCGCCCCATTTCCAGCGAGAAGATCACGCTCGGCAGATTGCTCTTGATCGAGCAGGCCCGCGCGAAGTCCAGCGCGAGGGTCGACTTACCCATGGCGGGACGGGCCGCGATCACGATCATCTGGCCCGGGTGCAGTCCGTTGGTCAGCGAATCGAGGTCGGTGAAGCCCGTCGGCACACCCGTCATCTGGCCCTGGCGGGAGCCGATCGCCTCGATCTCGTCGAGGGCGCCTTCCATGATGTCGCCGAGCGGGAGGTAATCCTCGCTGGTCCGCTGCTCGGTGACGGCGTAGATCTCCGCCTGGGCGCTGTTGACGATCTCGTCGACATCGCCGTCCGCGGCGTATCCCATCTGCGTGATCCGGGTGCCGGCCTCGACCAGGCGGCGCAGCACGGCACGCTCATGGACGATCTCGGCGTAGTACTCGGCGTTCGCGGCGGTCGGTACCGACTGGACGAGGGTGTGCAGATACGAGGCGCCGCCGACCCGCGCGATCTCGCCGCGCTTGGTGAGCTCCGCGGCGATGGTGATCGGGTCGGCCGGCTCGCCCTTGGCGTACAGGTCGAGGATCGCCTGATAGACGAGCTCATGGGCGGGACGGTAGAAATCCTCGCCCTTGAGGACCTCGACGACGTCCGCGATGGCGTCCTTGGACAGCAGCATGCCGCCGAGCACGGACTGCTCGGCGTCCAGATCCTGCGGAGGGACCCGCTCGAAGCCGCCGGTCCAGGAGCCGCCGCCCTCGTCGTCGCGGTCCTGCCGGTCGCCGCGGCCGCGGCCCTTGCCCTCGCCGCGCCGGGAGCGGGCGGCCGGCAGCAGGTCGCTGGGACCGGAGTCCGCCCAGGGGTCTTCCATGGGCTCGGGAATGCTCACCCCGGCACCTCCTCCCGTCCGCGACGCGGACCTTGCTGTGCGGTTCTTTCTTACGGCACAGCTCTGACAATCGAGTCGCCCGACTCCGGTTACGGCGCGTCGAGTTCGGACGATTTCTCAGGCCGGAACAGGCGGCGGGTGCCGGACCACGGTAGGCGCGTGGGCACCGTCCGCCAATCTGGTTATCCACAGGCCATGTGGATGACCGCCCTTCAGCTGTGGAGAAGTCCCCGGATCCTGTGCACGGCCCGGGGGAAACTTCTGTGGACAAGCACACAGTCACCCCACCCTCAACCCTCTGACCTGCACTTTTCTCATCCATAGCCTGTGGGGGAGAAAAACTTCCGCCAGCGGTTCAAGATCGCGACAAACGGCGCAGGGGAGACGACTCCACACTGCGGAAAGTAAGGACTGCACAGGGTTTGCATCTCTTACCTGTGGAAGATTAGATTGCGCGCATGACCCAGGCTCCCGCGACACCTCGCCGCACCGGCCGCCGCCATGACCGCGAGATCATCGCCCTCGCGCTGCCCGCCTTCGGCTCCCTGGTCGCGGAACCCCTCTTCGTCATGGTCGACAGCGCCGTCATCGGCCACCTCGGCACCCCCCAGCTCGCCGGCCTCGGCGTCGCCGCCGCCCTGCTGACCACCGCCGTCTCCGTCTTCGTCTTCCTCGCCTACGCCACCACCGCCGCGGTCGCCCGCCGGGTCGGCGCCGGCGACCTGCCCGCCGCCATCCGCCAGGGCATGGACGGCATCTGGCTCGCCCTGCTGCTCGGCGCCGCCGTCATCGCGGCGGTGCTGCCCACCGCACCCTGGCTCGTCGAGGTCTTCGGCGCGTCCGGCACCGCCGCCCCGTACGCCACGACCTACCTCCGCATCAGCGCGCTCGGCATCCCCGCGATGCTCGTCGTGCTCGCCGCCACCGGCGTGCTCCGCGGCCTCCAGGACACCCGGACCCCGCTCTACGTCGCCGTCGGCGGCTTCTCCGCCAACGCCGCGCTCAACATCGGCCTGGTCTACGGCGCCGGCCTCGGCATCGCCGGCTCCGCCTGGGGCACGGTCCTCGCCCAGTGCGGCATGGCCGCGGCCTACCTCGTCGTGGTCGTCCGCGGCGCGCGGCGGCACGGGGCCACCCTGCGCCCCGACACCGCGGGCATCCGTGCCTCGGCCCAGGCCGGCGTGCCGCTGCTGGTCCGTACGCTCTCGCTGCGCGCGGTGCTGATGATCGCCACGGCCGTCGCCGCCCGGCTCGGCGACGCGGAGATCGCCGCCCACCAGATCGTGCTCACGCTGTGGTCCCTGCTGGCCTTCGCGCTGGACGCGATCGCCATCGCCGGGCAGGCCATCATAGGCCGCTACCTCGGCGCGGGGGACCGCGACGGCGCCCGGGCCGCCTGCCGCCGCATGGTCGAGTGGGGCATCGCCGCGGGCCTGGCCCTCGGTGTGCTGGTCGCGCTCGCCCGCCCGCTGTTCATCCCGCTGTTCACCTCCGACCCGGCCGTGCAGGGCCCGCTGCTCAGCACGCTCCTGGTGGTGGCCCTGACCCAGCCGGTCTCCGGCATCGTCTTCATCCTCGACGGTGTGCTGATGGGGGCGGGGGACGGGCCCTATCTCGCCTGGGCCATGGTCGTGACACTGGCCCTGTTCGCGCCGGTGGCGCTGGCCGTCCCGCTGCTCGGCGGCGGACTGGTCGCCCTGTGGTGGGCGATGGCCCTGATGATGACCGTCCGGATGCTGACCCTGTGGCTCCGCACCCGCTCGGGCCGGTGGATTGTGACCGGAGCCTCTCGTTGAAGCATCTCCCGTAACACGCAGCGCGTGCCGATAATGACCCTGTGCGCTCGCTTGCCAGGAACTCCGTGCTGCCCCTGACGTTCGTCGTCATGGTGGCTGCTGCTGTGGTGGGGTACGCCACGGAGGAAGCCGATACGAACAGCGGCAGCGGCGGCGGTGGCCGCAGCAGCTTCGGCAAATCCGGCGAGGCGGGCCAGGACCCCCAGGACCAGGATCCCGCCGCGACGGCCCCGGCCGGTGACGGCAATGCCTACACCCCGCGCCGGACCGAGCAGAACGCCCGGGTCGGTGCGGTCTTCGAGAAGGACGACACCGGCGATCACTTCTGCACCGCGAGCGTGGTGCAGAGCCCGGGCCGGAACATGCTCATCACCGCGGCGCACTGTGCCTTCGACAGCGATGGCAAGACCCCGGTGGACGATCTGGTCTTTGCCCCCGACTACCGCAACGGCAAGGAGCCCGCCGGCCTGTGGAAGGTCAAGAAGGTGGTCCTCGACGACCGCTGGGCCAAGTCCAACGACGAAGATCTCGATGTCGCCTTCCTCCTCCTCGAAAAGAAGAAGGACCAGCAGATCCAGGACGTCCTGGGCGGAAACACCCTCGGAATCGACCGTGGCTTCCACAACGAGGTCAAGATCACCGGCTACCCCACCAGCCGCGACACCCCGATCTCCTGCCAGAACCGCACCACGAAGTACAGCAACACCCAGCTGCGTATCCGGTGCACCGACTTCGAGGGCGGTACGAGCGGCAGCCCCTGGCTCGCCGATTACGACCCGAGGAGCCACACCGGCACGGTCATCGGCGTCCTGGGCGGTCACGAAGGCGGCGGCGACGAGGACGATGTCTCCTACGCCGCATACTTCGACGACGACATCGCCACGCTCTACAAGCGCGCCCAGGACGAGGACTGACCCCGTCCGTCCGCGCTCCGCACACGGCGAAGGGCCGCACCCCGGTGACGGGATGCGGCCCTTCGGCCGGGTACTGCGATTACGCGGCGATGACCTCGACGCCGAGCTTCGCGACGACCTCGGCGTGCAGACGCACGGAGATCTGGTGCGCGCCCAGGCTCTTGATCGGCGAACCGAGCTCGACACGGCGCTTGTCGACGTCCGGACCACCGGCAGCCTTGATCGCCGAGGCGATGTCGGCCGGGGTGACGGAGCCGAACAGGCGGCCCGCGTCGCCGGCACGGACGGCCAGCTTCACGTTGACGCCCTCGAGCCGGCCCTTGATCTCGTTGGCCTGCTCGATCGTGGCGATCTCGCGGATCTTGCGACCGCGACGGATCTGCTCGACGTCCTTCTCGCCACCCTTGGTCCAGCGGATCGCGAAACCACGCGGGACCAGGTAGTTACGGGCGTACCCGTCCTTGACGTCAACGACGTCGCCGGCGGTGCCGAGGCCGGAGACCTCGTGGGTGAGGATGATCTTCATGATTCGGTCACCCTTCCCTTATCGCGCGGTGGACGTGTAGGGCAGCAGCGCCATCTCACGGCTGTTCTTCACGGCCGTGGCGACGTCACGCTGGTGCTGAGTGCAGTTGCCGGTGACCCGGCGGGCACGGATCTTGCCGCGGTCGGAGATGAACTTCCGCAGCAGGTTCGTGTCCTTGTAGTCGACGTAGGAGATCTTCTCCTTGCAGAACACGCAAACCTTCTTCTTAGGCTTGCGAGCAGGCGGCTTCGCCATTATCTCTCTCCAATGAGTTCAAGAAGTTTGTGCTGACGCCCTCAAGGCCGGCGGCCGTCGCACGGCGCGGTTTCACGTGAAACCGCGCGCGATCGGGCCGCGTACGGACCTAGAAGGGCGGCTCGTCCGAGTAGCCGCCGCCGGAGCTACCGCCCCAGCCACCGCCGCCGCCACCCTGCTGGCCACCGCCGGCCGGGCCGCCGGTCGCCCACGGGTCGTCGGCAGGAGCTCCGCCGCCCTGCTGACCGCCGCCGGGGCCGCCGCCCCAGCCGCCGCCACCCTGGCCGCCGCCCTGCTGACCGCCGCCGCCGAAGCCGCCGCCCTGGCCACCACGACCGCTGGTCTTGGTGATCTTGGCCGTGGCGTTCTTGAGGCTCGCGCCCACTTCCTCGACGTCGAGCTCGTAGACCGTGCGCTTCACGCCCTCGCGGTCCTCGTACGACCGCTGCTTGAGGCGGCCCTGGACGACCACGCGGGTACCCCGCGTAAGGGACTCGGCGACGTTTTCCGCCGCCTGACGCCACACCGAGCAGGTCAGGAACAGGCTCTCGCCGTCCTTCCACTCATTGGTCTGACGGTCGAAGGTGCGGGGAGTGGACGCGACGCGGAACTTCGCGACCGCCGCACCGGACGGGGTGAAGCGCAGCTCGGGGTCGTCGACAAGATTGCCGACAACCGTGATGACGGTCTCGCCTGCCATTAGGGGTACCTCTCGGCGGGTGTGCTGCTGGCTGCTGGTGTTGCTGCTACTCGAACCCGGTTACCGCTGGACGCTGACGCGATCAGTGGGTCTCGGGACGGAGGACCTTGGTCCGGAGGACCGACTCGTTCAGGTTCATCTGACGGTCGAGCTCCTTGACGACCGCAGGCTCGGCCTGGAGGTCGATGACCGAGTAGATGCCCTCGGGCTTCTTCTTGATCTCGTAAGAGAGACGACGACGGCCCCAGGTGTCGACCTTCTCGACCTTTCCGTTGCCCTCACGGACGACGGAGAGGAAGTTCTCGATCAGCGGGGAGACAGCGCGCTCCTCGAGATCGGGGTCGAGGATGACCATCACCTCGTAGTGACGCATGTAGAACCCACCTCCTTTGGACTCAGCGGCCACGGTCGTTCCGTGGCAGGAGGGTCGTATGCGTTCCGCACCCGGCCCGTCCGGTGCTCCGGACAGACATAGGCGCAGACCGTACAGAGTACCTGCCTGATGCCTTCCGGTTGAAATCCGTCCGCTCCACCCCGCAATCTGGAACACAACGGGTGTGAGCGGCGTTACAGTGCGCCGCCTTGTCATCGGAGGTGCCGCATGGCACAGGCACGGACCCAGCGCAGTCTGCTGTCGCTTCTCAACAGCGACGGCAAGGACCATCCCGTCGAGAACACCTTCGCGATCGTGACCGTGGTGCTCGGCGCGATCGCCATCTTCACCACGCTCTCTCCCAGCCTGCACCTGGTCAGTTCCTGGGTCGGTCTGATCGGGATCGGCACCGGCCTGTGGGGTCAGTTCATCTCGTCGACCACCGGCGAACGCTTCCTGTTGATCATCGGCCTCGGGGCGGCGGCCGTCGGCTTCTACCTCGGCCTGGCACACGGCGGCCTCTTCGGCGGTCTCGTCGGCTAGCCGATGGGGCATACGGGGCCCCAGCCCGTATGGCCCAGACGGGGCGCTCCACGGTCACAGTAGGCTTCGGCGCGAGAGCCGGAGCCCCGACCATGGGGACACACCTGCCCGAGGAGCGCCCCGCATGAGCCTGACCCTGAGGACCATCAGTCGAGAGCAGCATCTGGCATATATCCAGAGCCTGCCCGCGGCGAGCCACATGCAGGTTCCTGCCTGGGCAGACGTCAAGGCGGAATGGCGCGCGGAGAGCCTCGGCTGGTTCGACCCCAGCGGCGAGATGGTCGGCGCCGGCCTGGTCCTCTACCGCCAGGTGCCCAAGGTCAAGCGCTACCTCGCGTACCTGCCCGAGGGCCCGGTCATCAACTGGTACGCGCCGAATCTGGAGGACTGGCTCCAGCCGATGCTCGCGCATCTCAAGCATCACGGTGCCTTCACGGTGAAGATGGGCCCGCCGGTCATCATCCGCCGCTGGGACTCCCCGGCGATCAAGGCCGGCATCCAGAACCCGGACGTCAAGCGGCTGCGGGACGTCGAAGCGACCCATATCGAGCCGCGCGCCTTCGAGGTGGCCGACAAGCTGCGCCGCATGGGCTGGCAGCAGGGCGAGGACGGCGGCGCCGGCTTCGCCGACGTACAGCCCCGCTATGTCTTCCAGGTGCCGCTGGCCGACCGTTCGCTGGAAGAGGTCCACAAGGGCTTCAACCAGCTGTGGCGCCGCAACATCAAGAAGGCCGAGAAGGCCGGTGTCGAGGTGGTCCAGGGCGGCTACGACGACCTGGCCGAGTGGCAGCGTCTCTACGAGATCACCGCGGTACGTGACCAGTTCCGGCCGCGTCCGCTGGGCTACTTCCAGCGCATGTGGACGGCGCTCAACGCCGAGGACCCCGACCGCATGCGGCTGTACTTCGCCCGCCATGACGGCGTGAACCTGTCGGCCGCGACGATGCTCGTCGTCGGCGGACACGTCTGGTACTCCTACGGCGCCTCGGACAACATCGGCCGTGAGGTCCGGCCGTCCAACGCGATGCAGTGGAAGATGCTCCAGGACGCCTACGCGCTCGGCGCCTCCGTCTACGACCTCCGCGGCATCAGCGACTCGCTCGACGAGAACGACCACCTCTTCGGCCTGATCCAGTTCAAGGTCGGCACGGGTGGGCAGGCAGCGGAGTACCTCGGTGAGTGGGACTTCCCGCTCAACAAGCTTCTGCACAAGGCGTTCGACCTCTACATGGCGCGCCGCTGACGCTCCACCGCACCGTTCGTTCCCCTGAGACACCAGCCACGAGAAAGGTTCCGGGCCCGGCCATGGCGCTCACCCTCTACGTCGACACCGCGCGCTGGCGGGCGCATCAGCAGAGCGTTCTCCAGCAGTTCCCCGGGTTGGTCCCGGTCTGCAAAGGCAACGGCTACGGCTTCGGCCATGAGCGCCTCGCCGACGAGGCGACCCGCCTCGGTGCCGACATCCTCGCGGTCGGAACGACCTACGAAGCGGCCCGCATCAAGGACTTCTTCAGCGGCGATCTGCTCGTCCTGACCCCGTTCCGCCACGGTGAGGAGCCGGTGCCGCTGCCCGACCGGGCGATCCGCTCGGTGTCGTCGGTCGAGGGTGTGGGCGGCCTGGTCGGGGCCCGGGTCGTCATCGAGGTCATGAGCAGCATGAAGCGCCATGGCGTCAGGCCGGAGGACCTGCCGAAGCTGGCCACGGCCATCGAGGACGTCCGGCTCGAAGGCTTCGCGATCCACCTGCCGCTGGACCGCACCGACGGGTCCGACGCGGTCGAAGAGGTCATCGGCTGGATGGACCAGCTCCGCTCCGCCCGCCTCCCGCTGCACACCATGTTCGTCAGCCACCTCAAGGCCGATGAGCTCGCCCGTCTCCAGCAGCAGTTCCCCCAGACGCGCTTTCGCGCGCGGATCGGTACCCGGCTGTGGCTCGGCGACCACGAGGCCACCGAGTACCGCGGTGCGGTGCTCGATGTCACCCGGGTCGCCAAGGGCGAGCGCTTCGGCTACCGCCAGCAGAAGGCGGCCTCCGACGGCTATCTGGTCGTGGTGGCGGGCGGTACCTCGCACGGTGTCGGGCTGGAGTCGCCCAAGGCGCTGCACGGGGTGATGCCGCGCGCCAAGGGCGTGGCCCGGGCCGGGCTGGCGACCGTGAACCGCAATCTCGCGCCCTATGTGTGGGCCGGGAAGCAGCGCTGGTTCGCGGAGCCCCCGCACATGCAGGTGTCGATCCTGTTCGTGCCGGGGGATGCCCCGCAGCCGCAGGTCGGCGAGGAGCTGGTGGCCCATCTGCGGCACACCACCACACAGTTCGACCGCCTCGTGGACCGCTGAGCCGGCCGCGCCACGACGCGGACACACCAAGGGCCCGGTGCCGCAGACCTTTCTGCGGCACCGGGCCCGGTGCGTTGTCGGCGAGGTCCGTTCACTCCCGTACGGCGCCCCAGCGCACCTGCGGCGTCGCCTGGAACTGCACCGCGTGCCGGGGCGGGTGGTAGGCCCGTCCGAGCACGAACGCATCGGGGCTGCGGTCCAGGACGCCGCCCGAGGGATCGTCGTCCCCGTCCCTGCGGACCACATCGCGCTCCGGCATCAGGATGTCCCGTACGACCAGGGCGCACAGGTAGAGAGTGCCCAAGAGGTGCAGGACGATGGCCAGTTGGTAGCCCTCCGTCGGCAGCCCCTGGTGCTTGTCGCCGCTTCCGGTGTAGGCGAGGTACGTCCAGATCCCGAGGAAGTACATGACCTCGCATGCCTGCCAGATCAGGAAGTCCCGCCAGCGCGGCCGGGCCAGCGCGGCGAGCGGGGTCAGCCACAGCACGTACTGCGGCGAGTAGACCTTGTTGGTGAGGATGAACAGCGCGACGACGAGGAAGGCGAGCTGTGCGAAGCGCGGCCGGCGCGGTGCGTAGAGAGCCAGCAGGCCGATGGCGGCACACCCCACGATCATCAGCAGCGTGGCGTAGGTATTGGCGTTCTCCAGGGGGTTGCCGGTGCGCTGCGAGATCAGCAGCCAGATGGAACCGAAGTCGATGGGCCGTTCCTGACTGAAGGTGTAGAACTTCGCCCAGCCCTCCCGGATGTGGAAGCCCCCGGCATCATGCGTGATCATCACCGGCAGGTTCACCACCAGCCAGGACGCGAGGGCACCGGTCAGCGCTCTCCGGAACGCCCGCCAGGCGCCCGCCCGCCAGCACAGCACCAGCAGCGGGCCCAGCAGCAGCACCGGGTACAGCTTCGCCGCGGTGGCCAGCCCGATGAGGATGCCTGCCGCCAGCGGGCGGCTGCGTGACCACATCAGCATCCCGGCGGCCGTCAGGGCGATCGCCAGGAGGTCCCAGTTGATGGTGGCGGTGAGGGCGGCGGCGGGCGCCAGGGCGACCAGGAGGCCGTCCCAGGGGCGGCGGCGGTGGGTGCGGGCCACACACACCGCGACGACAGCGGCGCAGATCATCAGCATGCCGGCGTTGACCAGCCAGTAGATCTGTTCACGGTGCTGGATTCCGCCGCCGTGCGGGGTCATCCAGGAGGCGACCTCCATGAAGACACCGGTGAGCACGGGGTACTCGAGATACTCCATATCGCCGGGCAGCCGGTCGAAATACGGGATCAGGCCATCGGCGAAGCCCCGCCCCGCATAGAGATGGGGGATGTCGGAGTAGCAGGCGTGCGTGTACTGGCTCGTGGCGCCGAAGAACCAGCCGCCGTTGTAGCAGGGCAGCTTCTGCACCATGCCGAGCGCGAACATGCCGATGGCGATGAGCGCGATGATCCGCACCGGCGTCAGCCAGTGCCTCCCGAGCAGTGCGTGTCGGCCGATCGGCCCCCCGATCAGCTCACTGCCGGCCGCCGCCACCTCATCCTGCTTCGTCGGCCGTACCGGATCATCCCGTCGCACGCTCGTCATGGCCCCATCCTGCCGTACGGCCGTGGCCGGAAAACGGCGAAGCCCCCGCCCGGTCCATCCGGGCGAGGGCTTCGTTGCTCCAGGTTTCACGTGAAACCTTGCGCGTGTTTCACGTGAAACGGTCAGCCGTTCGGGCCGCCGAGCCAGCCTCCACTGTCTGTCGGCTCCGTCGGATCCGGCGTCGGGGTCGTGCCACCGGTGCCGCCATTGGTGCCACCCGCGCCATTTCCGTTACCGCCGCCGTTACCGGCCCCACCGTTGTTCCGGCAGTTCAGGTCCCACGGGGAACAGCTGTCGGTCGGGGTCGGGCTCGGGGAGTTCGTCGGGGGAGCGGACTCGCTGGGCGACTCCGACGGCGAGCTCGACGGCGTGTCCGACGGCGTGGGAGTCGGCGTCGGCGTCGGCATGCCTTCCTGGTCCAGCCGCTGCCCGAGGGGCGTGGCCGGCGGGAAGGACTCCGGGGTGACCCCCTTCATCGCCTGGAGCATGTACTCGGTCCAGACCTCGGTGGGCAGCGCACCACCGTGGATCGAGTCAAAGCCACCGACACCGTTCATGGACAGCTGGCGCGGATTCCCCGCGTCCTCACGGAACATCGTGATGGCCGTCGACAGCTGCTTGGTGTAGCCCACGAACCAGGCCGACTTGTTCTCGTCGGTGGTACCGGTCTTGCCGGCGGCCGGCATGCCCAGCCGCTTGGCTTCCTTCGCCGTGCCGTTGTCGATGACGTTTTCCAGCACCTTGGTCACGTTGTTGGCGATGTTGGCATCCATCGCCGTTTCGCTCCGGGGCTTGTCGAAGCCCTCCAGGTCCCCGGCCTTGTACGTCACCTTCGTCACCGAATAGGGCTCCACCTTCGTCCCGGACTGGGCGAACGTGGCATACGCATCGGCCATGCGGATCGCGCTCGGTGTGGAGGTGCCCAGCGCGAAGGACGGGTTCAGGTTCTTGTCGAAGCTGGCCTTCGAGATACCCGCGGCCTCGGCCATGTCCCGGACCTTGCTCATCCCGACATCCATGCCGAGCTGAACGAACGGGGTGTTGACGGACTGCTCCATCGCCTTGGTCAACGGGATATAGCCCCAGGGATGGTTGCTCTCGTTCTCCTGGAAGAAGAACGAGCCGTCCCTCCTCTTGACGTACCCCCCCTCGGCGTCCTTCACCTTGAGGTGGTCGTCGCCGTTGTACCGGCTGTCCTGCCTGACCGGCACCCCATGGCTCTTGACCGTCCCGTACTTCATCGCCGCCGCGAGCACGAACGGCTTCCAGGTCGAGCCCACGGGCACCCCGAAGGTGTCCGCGTTGTTGCTGAAGTGCCCCTTGTCGTAGCCCTCACCGCCGTACAGGGCGACGATCTTGCCGTCTCCGGGCACCACCGAGGCACCGCCGAACTGGACGAATTTGTCCTTGGCGCGCTTATCGGGGTCGATGTACCGCTTGTTGACCTTCTTGACCGCAGCCTCGAGATCGTTGGTCTTCTTCGAGCTGAAGGTCGTGTGGATCGTGTAACCGCCCTTGTCGAACTGGGCTTCACTGAGACCCGAGTGCTTCAGCACGTACTTCTTCGCGGTGTCCATCATGTAGCCGATCTGACCGCTCTTGCCGGCGACCGGCCTCGGCAGCTTCGGCGTGGGGAAGTGCCCCCGGTACTTCTCCCGCTCCGCCTTGGACATGAGGTGGTTCTCGACCTCCCGGTCGAGAATCCAGGACCACCGCGCCTTGGCGCGCTTGGTGTTCGCCGCCTTCGTGGCCCCAGGGCTGGTACCGCCCGCCGGGTCGTACAGATCCGCGCCCTTGAGCACGGTGGCCAGGAAGGCGCTCTCGTTCGCGTTCAGCTTGGCGGCGTCCTTTCCGTAGTACGCCTGCGCCGCTGCCTGGATCCCGTACGCCCCGCGGCCGTAGTAGCTGGTGTTCAGATACCCCTGAAGGATCTGGTCCTTGCTCTTCGACCAGCCGACCTTGATCGCGATGAACAGCTCCTTGAACTTACGGTCAAGGGTCTGCTCCTGGCTCAGCATCGCGTTCTTCACGTACTGCTGAGTGATGGTCGATCCGCCCTGGGTTTCGCCGCCCCTGGCCATGTTGACCACCGCGCGCGCGATGCCCATCGGGTCCACACCCGAGTCCGTCCGGAAGGACGCGTTCTCCGCGGCGATCGCCGCCTTCTGCATCTCGAGCGGAATCTCGTTGATCGTGACGTTCTGCCGGTTCGTCTCACCGTCACGCGCCATGACCTTGCCGTCAGACCAGAGGTAGACGTTGTTCTGCGACTTGGCGGCGTCGCTCTCGCTGGGCACGTTCACCAAGGCCAGCGCGACGCCGGAGGCACCCACGATCAACCCTATGAATCCGACGCACAGGGTCGTGACCTGCTTCCATGACGGCACGAAGCGCCGCCAGCCCACGCGGTTGGCACGCGGGTAATCGATGAAACGCTTCTTGGCAGGTTTCCCGCCGCCGCGACCCCGGCCGCGGCCGCCCTCGGGACCTCCGCCGCCACCGCCTCGACGGCCGCCGCCACCACGGCCCCCGGCGCCATCACCGGAGGCCATCGCGGCATCGGACGACCGCCGGCGGCCGCCGCGCTGGGCGGCTCTCCGGGCGTCGGCGCGCCCACCCTGCCGCGGCTCGTAGCCGGACGACTCGGAGTGAGAGGCGGGACCGGCAGCGGAGCCACGGGAAGGGGCGGCACGGCGCCCTGGTGGCTGCTGTGCGGCGCGTCGGGCCGCGGCACGTCCGCCACTCTGCGGCTGTGGCGGTTTGCGACGGTGCTCGCTCATGGAACGAATACTCCTCGGGCAGGCGCGCTTTCTCGTCGCCTGAAGGCGGCAGTTGTCTTCAGGTCCCCCCGATGCACGGCCCGCTCCTGAGGCGCGAGCCGCACTACACCGAGGACGAGGACGCCAGATATCGGCCCACGGTTCCCGGCAGTCTGCATGCCGCACAGACTACGCACGGCCAAAACCTGCCCAGTGTTGAAATTCACTCCAAATCAGTCAGGTTGATGAGAACGATTCGGTGATGTGATGCCGTTCACCGTGCCCCCTCTTGTTCCGCCCAGATGGCCGTTCTATCGTCTGGATGTATCGAGTCGATACATCAGCACGACATAAAGAACGCACCGGACCAAGGAGGCGGAGGATGAGCAGACGTTCCGGCATCCTCGAGTTCGCCGTCCTCGGCCTGCTCCGCGAGTCCCCGATGCACGGCTATGAGCTGCGAAAACGGCTCAACACCTCGCTCGGGGTCTTCCGTGCGTTCAGCTACGGCACCCTCTACCCCTGCCTCAAGGCGCTGGTCGCGAGCGGCTGGCTGATCGAGGAGACGGAAGGCGCCCCGGAGGGCGTACCCACCGCGGCTCTGACAGGGCGCCGGGCCAAAATCGTCTACCGATTGACCTCAGCGGGCAAAGAACACTTCGAGGAGCTGCTCGCCCACTCCGGCCCGGACGCGTGGGAGGACGAGCACTTCGGTGTCCGCTTCGCGTTTTTCGGCCAGACCTCGCGGGACGTGCGGATGCGCGTGCTGGAAGGCCGCCGCAGCCGGCTGGAGGAGCGTCTTGAGAGGATGCGTACCTCCTTGGCCAGGTCCCGCGAGCGCATGGACGACTACACCCTCGAACTTCAGCGCCACGGTATGGAATCCGTGGAGCGCGAAGTCCGTTGGCTGAACGAGCTCATCGAGAGCGAGCGCGCCGGGCGTGATCAGCGCCCCACGGGTTCCGCAGCGCAGGACAAGAAGAACCAGTCAGGAGATACGGGCGGCCTGCCCCGGCACCGGGGTGGATCCCGGCCGGATCCGTCCGATGACACCACCACATGAGGCACTGCTGTGCAGATCCTCATCGAGAACACAGGGAGCAACCGGAATGGGTTCGGTTCGCGTAGCCATCGTCGGCGTGGGCAACTGCGCCGCCTCGCTGGTACAGGGCGTCGAGTACTACAAGGACGCCGACCCGAAGAGCCGCGTGCCCGGCCTCATGCACGTGCAGTTCGGCGACTACCACGTGCGTGACATCGAGTTCGTGGCTGCCTTCGACGTCGACGCCAAGAAGGTCGGGCTCGACCTCGCGGATGCCATCGGCGCCAGCGAGAACAACACCATCAAGATCTGCGACGTGCCGAACGCCGGCGTGCAGGTCCAGCGCGGCCACACCCTCGACGGCCTGGGCAAGTACTACCGCCAGACGATCGAGGAGTCCCCCGAGGCCCCGGTCGACGTCGTCCAGGTCCTCAAGGACACCCAGGCCGATGTGCTGGTCTGCTACCTCCCGGTGGGCTCCGAGGACGCCGCGAAGTACTACGCCCAGTGCGCCATCGACGCCAAGGTCGGGTTCGTCAACGCCCTCCCGGTCTTCATCGCCGGCACCAAGGAGTGGGCGGACAAGTTCACCGAGGCCGGTGTCCCGATCGTCGGTGACGACATCAAGTCGCAGGTCGGCGCCACGATCACGCACCGCGTGATGGCGAAGCTCTTCGAGGACCGGGGCGTCATCCTGGACCGCACGATGCAGCTGAACGTCGGCGGCAACATGGACTTCAAGAACATGCTCGAGCGCGAGCGCCTGGAGTCCAAGAAGATCTCCAAGACCCAGGCCGTCACCTCCCAGATCCGGGACCGGGAGATGGGCGAGGACAACGTCCACATCGGCCCCTCGGACTTCGTGGCCTGGCTGGACGACCGCAAGTGGGCCTACGTCCGCCTCGAGGGCCGCGCCTTCGGTGACGTCCCGCTGAACCTGGAGTACAAGCTCGAGGTCTGGGACTCCCCGAACTCCGCGGGTGTCATCATCGACGCCCTGCGCGCCGCGAAGATCGCCAAGGACCGCGGCGTCGGTGGCCCGGTGCTCTCCGCGTCCTCGTACTTCATGAAGTCGCCGCCGGTGCAGTACTTCGACGACGAGGCACGGGAGAACGTCGAGAAGTTCATCAACGGCGACGTCGAGCGCTGAGCCGCCCGACGCACGCTCCCTCCGCAGGCCCCCGGGCATTCCGCCCGGGGGCCTGCGGGCTGTGTGAGGCTGTGCCTCATGCATGCTGTGCGCGTCCTTCGCGTATTACTCCGGCTACGCAACTTCCGTTCGCTCCTTGCCGCACGGCTCCTGTCCCAGGCGGCCGACGGAGTGTTCCAGGTCGCGCTCGCCACCTACGTCGTCTTCTCGCCCGAGAAGCAGACGTCGCCCGCGGCCATCGCCTCCGCCATGGCGATCCTGCTGCTCCCGTATTCCCTCCTCGGGCCGTTCACCGGCGTGCTGCTCGACCGCTGGCGGCGCCGGCAGGTCCTGCTGTACGGCAATCTGCTGCGCACCGTGCTGGCGATGGCCACCGCGACGCTGATCGCATCGAAGGTCCCCGACTGGCTCTTCTATGCCTCGGCCCTCGCCGTGACCGCCGTGAACCGCTTCGTTCTGGCCGGGCTCTCGGCCGCGCTCCCGCGTGTGGTCGACGGTGAACAGCAGCTGGTCATGGCCAACTCCCTGACTCCCACGGCCGGCACGCTCGCCGCGACGGCGGGCGGGGGGCTCGCCTTCGCCGTCCGGCTGACCGGCTCGGATGTGGATGCCTTCGTCGTCCTGCTCGCCGCGGCCCTCTATTTCTGTTCGGCCCTGACCGCGCTGCGCATGGGCCCACAGCTGCTCGGCCCCGACGACGCACGCCTCCAACCACACTTGCGGGAAGCCCTGTTGAGCACCGCGCGCGGGCTGTGGGAAGGGCTGCGCCATCTCGCCGAGCGGCGCACCCCGGCCCGCGCACTGATCGCGATGGCCCTGATGCGTTTCTGCTACGGGGCGCTGACGGTGATGGTGCTGATGCTGTGCCGGTACTCCTGGGCCGAGACCGAGTCCGAGGGCCTGGCGCTGCTCGGGATCACCCTCGGCGTCTCGGGGGCGGGCTTCTTCTCGGCCGCGATCGTCACGCCCTGGGCCGTCGACCGGCTCACCGCGTTCGGCTGGATCGCCGGCTGTGCGGCACTGGGCGCGGTACTGCTGCCGGCTCTCGGGCTGTTCTTCACGCCGGGCCCGATGCTGGCCGCCGCGTTCGTCCTCGGTCTGAGCACCCAAGGAACCAAGATCTCCACGGACACGATCGTCCAGTCGACGGTCGATGACGCCTTCCGCGGCCGGTCCTTCGCCATTTACGACGTGCTCTTCAACGTCGCGTTCGTCGGTGCCGCCGCGGTCGCGGCCCTCATGCTGCCTCCGGATGGCCGGTCCGCCGCCCTCCTCGGCATGGTGACGGTGCTCTACGCGCTGATCGCCGTGGCCACGGTCCGCTCGGGGCGCCGATAGACGGCCGTCCCTCGCCGCTCAGCCCCTGGGCCCTGCAACGGGGCGCGCACGGACCCGGTACCTTACGGGCTTCCAGCACGAGCCTGTACACATCAATAACGGGGGAATCCCATGACCACGCCGCCTCAGGGCCCGAATCCGTACGGCCAGGCGCCGTACGGGCAGCAGCCATACGGACAGCAGCCGTACGGCCAGAGCCCCTATCCGCAGGCACCGCAAGCACCGCAGGCGCCCTATGGCCAGCCCCAGGGCTACGCCTACCCCCCGCAGCCGCAGGCTCCGTACGGACAGCAGCCGCCGCCGGGTTACCCCATGGCGCCCCAGCCGCAGCAGCCCCACATGCAGGGCGGAGCTCCGGTGCCGCCGCCGCAGCCTGCCAAGCGCCGGTCCCCCAAGTCGATCCTGCGGGCCATCGGCCTCGTGATCGCGGTGATCGTCTTCGCGTTCTTCTGGATCAACAGCATGGACGACGCGGACAGCGCCGAGGCCGGCGACTGTGTGCAGAAGTCCAGCAGTTCACTCGACGACGGTCTCAAGGTGGTGGACTGCGGCACCTCGGAAGCCCAGTACAAGGTGAGCACCGTGCACAACGACACCACGGACCCGACGGTGTGCTCCGAGGGAGAGTCGGCCTACGTCAAAGACGTGCGCCGTCGCAGGAGCAGCACCCGCATGGTGCTCTGCCTGACCTCGGTGAAGTAGCGCACGCCGGACGCGTCGGAAGACGAAGGAGCGGTGTTTCACGTGAAACACCGCTCCTCGTTTCACGTGAAACACCGCCCGTTTCAGGCTCAGCTCTGAGCGGCCCACCACTCCTTCAGCGCAGCGACCGCCGCCTCGCGCTCCATGGGCCCGTGCTCCAGCCGCAGCTCCAGCATCTGCTTGTACGCCTTGCCGACCTCGGGACCCGGGCCGATGCCCAGAACCTGCATGATCTCGTTGCCGTCCAGGTCCGGGCGGATCGCTTCCAGCTCTTCCTGCTCCTGGAGCCGCGCGATGCGCTCCTCAAGCCCGTCATAGGCACGCGACAGGGCACCGGCCTTGCGCTTGTTGCGGGTCGTGCAATCCGAGCGCGTGAGCTTGTGCAGCCGCTCCAGCTGCGGACCGGCGTCCCGCACATAGCGACGGACCGCGGAGTCCGTCCACTCTCCCGTCCCGTAGCCGTGGAAGCGCAGATGCAGCTCCACCAGCCGTGAGACGTCCTTCACCAGGTCGTTGGAGTACTTCAGAGCGGTCATCCGCTTCTTGGTCATCTTCGCGCCCACCACTTCGTGGTGATGGAAGGAGACCCGGCCGTCCTTCTCGAAGCGCCGCGTCCGGGGCTTGCCGATGTCGTGGAGCAGTGCCGCCAGCCGCAGCACGAGATCGGGCCCGTTCTCTTCCAGGTCGATCGCCTGCTCCAGCACCGTCAGCGAGTGCTCGTAGACGTCCTTGTGGCGGTGATGCTCGTCACTTTCCAGCCGCAGCGCGGGCAGCTCGGGCAGGACATGGCCGGCCAGGCCCGAATCGACGAGCAGCCGCAGCCCCTCGCGTGGACGCGGCGCCAGGAGCAGCTTGTTCAGCTCGTCCCGTACGCGCTCCGCGGAGACGATCTCGATGCGGTCCGACATCGCCGTCATCGCGGCGAAGACCGCGGGGTCCACCTCGAAGTCCAGCTGAGCGGCGAAGCGCGCCGCGCGCATCATCCGCAGCGGATCATCGGAGAACGACTCCTCCGGCGTCCCCGGCGTCCGCAGCACCTGCGCCGCCAGGTCCTCGAGACCGTCGTGCGGGTCGACGAACTCCTTCTGCGGGAGCAGCACCGCCATGGCGTTCACCGTGAAGTCCCGGCGCACCAGATCCTGCTCGATGGAGTCGCCGTAGGACACCTCGGGCTTGCGGGAGGTGCGGTCATACGCCTCGGACCGGTAGGTCGTGACCTCGATGTCGAAGGAGTCCTTCTTGCAGCCGACCGTGCCGAAGGCGATACCGACCTCCCAGACCGCGTCCGCCCACGGCCGGACGATCTTCAGAACGTCCTCAGGGCGGGCATCGGTGGTGAAGTCCAGGTCGTTGCCGAGCCGCCCCAGCAGCGCATCCCGGACCGAGCCGCCGACCAGGGCAAGTGTGAACCCGGCCTCCTGGAATCGACGGGCCAGGTCATCCGCGACGGGGGACACCCGTAGCAGCTCGCTCACGGCACGGCGCTGGACATGGTTCAGCGCGTTCGTCGACTGCGCGGTCCGCTCGGCGATCGGGGCGGGGAGGTCATTGTTGGCGTTCGGCACAACAAAACAGGGTACGTGGCCGCGCAGCGCGAGGCGCCACGTAATAAAGGGGTCAGGCCGGGCACCCGGGTCTCCGCACCGCGATCATGTGGAGCAGTCCCTGGCACTCCGGCACGGCGGGCCTCGTTACCATTCGTGGACGCACATTCCGACGACCACTGACGACGACGAGGGACGGACGAGCGCGTGGCCGAGGCGGCAGGGTTCCAGGGGACTGAACGGCCGCGTGGTCGATGGCTGCGAAGGACCGTGACACTGCTCACTGGGGTGCTCCTGCTCGTGGGGCTGCTCCAGGTTCCGCACAGCCCCACCGCCCACGCGGCCCCGACGGGCTCCCGCACGGTCGATGTCACCATCGACTCGATGTCCCCGTCCGCTCCCTCCAAGAGCGACTCGGTCACCGTCTCCGGGACGCTGACCAACGACGGACGCAGCACGATCACCGACGCGCACATCGGTATGCACCGCGGGGACGCGCTCGGCGGCCGTAGCTCCATCGACAACGTGTCCCGCCGCACCGGCTATCTGCCCGGCGCGGACGGCGCGGAGATCAAGAGCAGCGAGAAAAAGATCGGCAAGCTGGAGCCCGGGGTCAGCCGCTCCTTCACGCTCAGCGTGCCGGTCAAGGACCTCCGTCTCGATGAGAACGGCGTGTACCAGCTCGGTGTCTCCGTGTCAGGACGCTCGCAGACCGCGGCCTACAGCCAGGTCCTCGGCTTCGACCGGACGCTGCTGCCCTGGCAGCAGGCCGATGCCACGAAGAAGACACAGCTCACGTACATGTGGCCGCTGATCTCCTCCACCCATCTCACCGCCGAGACCGACGCCGACGCCCAGCAGACGCCGGTCTTCCGCAACGACGACCTCGCCGCCGAACTCGCACCGGGCGGCCGGCTCCAGCAGATGGTCGCGCTCAGCAAGAACCTGCCGGTGACCTTCGTCATCGATCCCGATCTGCTCGCGACCGTCGACGCGATGACCAAGTCCTACCGGGTCAACGGCCCGGACGGGCCCATGGGCAAGAACCAGGCGGTCGCCAAGCAGTGGCTGCACGAGCTCGAAGAAGCGGCCAAGACCCATGAGGTCGTCGCGCTGCCCTTCGCCGACCCCGACCTCGCCTCGCTCGCCCACCACGGCAAGCACGTGCCCAGCGCGCTCAGCCACCTCGGCCCGGCCACCGACCTCGCCGAGAAGACCGTGGACACCATCCTCGATGTGAAGCCGCGGACGGACTTCGCCTGGCCCGTCGACGGTGCGATCGACTCCTCGGTCGTGGACGTCGCGACCTCGGCCGGTGCGCACAATGTGATCACCCGCAGCGACAGCCTGCGGGAGACCGGGGGACTGTCCTACACCCCGACGGCAGCCCGCCCCATCGGCGGCGGCAACACCGCAGTCGTCGCGGACGCGCAGCTCTCGCGGGCCTTCGAAGGCGATATGTCGAAGGCCGGAAACTCCGCCCACGCGGTCCAGGACTTCCTCGCCCAGACCCAGATGATCAGCCTGGAGGACCCCGGCCGGCAGCGCAGCGTCGTCGTCGCGCCGCAACGCATGCCCTCGGTCAGCCAGGCCCACGCCATGGCCACCGCGCTGCGGACGCTGGACGACTCGGGGAGCTGGAGCCAGCCGCTGAGTCTCGGCAGGGCGGCCAAGGCCAAGCCCGACGCCTCGGCCACCCGCCGGGTGCCGAGCGGCGCCGCCTACCCGTCCTCGCTGCGCCGGCAGGAGCTCCCCACCTCCGCCTTCCGCCAGATCCGGGGCACCCAGGCCGCACTGGACGACTACCAGGTGATCCTGGCCCAGCCGCAGCGTGTGGTGACCCCGTTCGGCAGCGCCATAATGCGGGAGATGTCGACGGAGTGGCGCGGTGATGCCGCCGGTGCCGCGACGTACCGGCGCTCCGTACGCAGCTACCTCGACGGTCTGACCAAGAAGGTGCACCTGATCCAGAAGTCGGGGGCGACGCTCTCCGGGCGCAGCGCCACGATTCCGGTGACGGTCCAGAACAACCTGGTCCAGGGCGTCAAGGACATGACGCTGAAGCTGACCTCGTCCCAGCCCAACCGGCTGGACGTGGGCAAGGCGCAGCAGATCACGGTGGACGGCGGCCACAGCCAGTCGTTCAAGTTCGCCACCACGGCGAACGCCAACGGCCGGGCCTGGGTGACCGCCCAGCTCTACACCGCGGACGGAAAGCCCTACGGTGACCGCATGACGTTCCAGGTGAACGTCACGGAGATCACCGCCACGGTGATGCTCGTCATCGCCGGCGGTGTGCTGCTGCTCGTCCTCGCCGGCGTACGGATCTATCTCCAGCGCAAGCGGGCGGCCGCCCAGCGCGCCGAGGGCGGGTCCGACGACGAGGGTCCCGAGGGCGACTCAGGTACGGACGGCGACAACGGCGGCACGGACGGCGACGAGCCCGAGCAGCCGAGTGACCCCAGCCCGGACACCGGATCGGAAAGCTCCGACCCGTCCGGCTCAGGTGAGAAAGTGGACCGTTGATAGTTGGCGGGGCCGGATGGCCGGCGACGGATGAGGTGGGGCAGCGATGAATGCGCCGTATGACGGTGACCGGGGCCGGGGCGCCAATGGCGACCCCACGGGCCCGGTCCCTCCGACGCCCCCGTTGCCCGCGGACCAGGACCCCTACGTCCAGGACGCCTACCGCAACGATCCGTACCGCGCCCAGGACCCGACCGCTCAGGATCCGGTGGCCGAGGCGCGCTACGACCGCGCGGCGCACCCACCACCGTCCCCGGGGCAGCCCGCGCCCCCGCCCTACCAGCAGCCTCCGGCGGGCCGTCACACGCCCGACCCGCAGCTGTGGGCCCCGCCGCCCGGGCAGCAGGGGCCGGCCGCCGGCCTCCCGTACGGCGAGGCGGACACGACGACACAGCCCCTGGGCCTCGAGGGCCTCAGGACCCAGGCCGCCGGCGAGCGTCCGGAGCCCGATGCCTTCGCGCATCTCTACCGGGACCAGCAGCACTACGAGCCCCAGCAGCCCGCTCCGGTGCCTCCGGGCCCCGCGGCGGCCGGTGCGGCGCCCGGCCCGGAGGGCGTGCCCCAGCAGCCCGCCCCGGCACCGGAGCCCGCCCCCGTGGCCGCGGCCGGCAAGCCCTCCGGCGGCCGGGCCGGCGGTCTGTTGAAGTCCAGCGCGGTGATGGCCGCCGGCACGATGGTGTCGCGTCTCACCGGCTTCGTCCGCTCGGCACTGATCGTCGCGGCGCTCGGCGGTGCGGTGCTCGGTGACTCCTGGCAGGTCGCCTACCAACTTCCGACGATGATCTTCATCCTGACCATCGGCGGCGGTCTGAACTCCGTCTTCGTCCCGCAGCTGGTGCGCGCGATGAAGGAGGACGACGACGGTGGCGAGGCGTACGCCAACCGGCTGCTGACGCTGGTCATGGTGATCCTCGGCCTGCTTACGGTGCTGGCGGTCTTCGCGGCGCCCCTGCTGGTGAAGCTGGTCTCCTTCGACATCTCCCGCGACCCGGCGGCCAACGAGGTCGCGGTCGCCTTCACCCGTTACTGCGTGCCCACGATCTTCTTCATGGGCCTGCACGTCGTGATGGGCCAGATCCTCAACGCCCGCGGCCGCTTCGGCGCGATGATGTGGACCCCGGTCCTCAACAACATCGTCATGATCGCCACCTTCGGCCTGTTCATCTGGGTCTACGGCTCGGCGGAGACCTCGCACATCGGCGTCACCACGATCCCCGACGAGGGCATCCGGCTCCTGGGCATCGGCACCCTCCTCGGGCTCGTCGTCCAGGCGCTGGCGATGATCCCGTATCTGCGCGACGCCGACTTCAGGCTCCGGCTCCGCTTCGACTGGCGCGGCCACGGCCTGGGCAAGGCCGCCAAGCTCGCCAAGTGGACGGTGCTGTTCGTGCTCGCGAACCAGGCGGGCGTCCTCGTCGTGACCCAGCTCTCCACCTGGGCCGGCAACACCGCCAACGACCAGGGCCACCCGGGCACCGGCTTCATCTCGTACGCCAGCGCCCAGCTGATCTGGAACATGCCGCAGGCGATCATCACCGTCTCCGTGATGGCCGCGCTGCTGCCGCGGCTGGCCCGGTCCGCACACGACGGTGACACCGGAGCCGTCCGCGACGACATCTCGCAGGGCCTGCGCACCTCCGCCGTCGCCATCGTCCCGATCTCCTTCGGCTTCCTCTCCCTCGGCATCCCGCTGTGCACGCTGGTCTACGGCTCGTCCGGCGCCGGCATCCCGATGGGCTACATGCTGATGGCCTTCGGTGTCGGCCTGATCCCGTTCTCGGTGCAGTACGTCGTCCTGCGCGCCTTCTACGCGTACGAGGACACCCGCACCCCCTTCTACAACACGGTGATCGTTGCCGCCGTCAACGCCGCCGCCTCCGGCCTCTGCTTCCTGGTCCTGCCCGCCCGCTGGGCCGTGGTCGGCATGGCGGCCTCCTACGGCCTGGCGTACATCATCGGCGTCGGTGTGGCCTGGCGCCGCCTGAGCAAGCGCATGGACGGCGACCTCGACACCGCTCATGTCGTCCGGACCTACGCGCGGCTGGCCGGCGCCAGCATCCCGGCCACGATCATCTCGGGGGCCGTGGTGTACGGGATCATGCAGACCCTCGGCAGCGGATTCCTCGGATCGATCACCGCTCTGATCGCCGGTATCGCCGCACTTCTGGGTGTGTTCTACGTAGCCGCACGCAAAATGCGCATCGAGGAACTGAACGCCCTGGTCGGCATGGTCCGGTCGAAGCTTGGACGTTAGTTGAGCACAACCATCGACTGCCACCGTGTGTCGTGCATAGTGGCGGACTGTGGGCACAATTGTCTTGGCTCATTGAGCCTGCAACGGATGGGGAGGCAGGAACGACGGTGGCGGAACGGAGCACGGCTGCCGTCGACGTGGCTGACACGAGCGGTGAGGAACCGCTGACCGCCAAGGCGGGTAAGGCCACGGACGACGGTGCTAAGGCCGAGAAGGTATCCGGCAGGGAACAGGACGCCGCAGGCACCGACGAGGAGCGTGCCGAGGCGATCGAAGCCCAGCCACCGGAACTGCACAGCGGCCACAAGCTTGCCAGACGCTACCGCCTCGAAGAGTGCGTCACCCGTCTGGACGGATTCAGCAGCTGGCGCGCGGTCGACGAGAAACTGCGGCGCGCCGTCGGTGTGCACATCCTGCCCGCCGACCACCCCAGAGCCCGGCCGGTGCTGTCCGCGGCCCGCTCGTCGGCGCTGCTCGGCGACCCCCGGTTCGTCCAGGTCCTGGACGCCGTCGAGGAGAACGACCTCGTCTACGTCGTCCACGAGTGGCTGCCGGACGCCACCGAGCTCACCACGGTGCTCGCCAACGGCCCGCTGGAGCCGCACGACGCCTACCAGCTCGTCAGCCAGGTCTCCCAGGCCATGGCCGCCGCGCACCGCGAGGGCCTCTCCCATCTGCGGATCACCCCCGGCTCGGTGCTGCGTACGGAGTCCGGGCAGTACCGCATCCGTGGCCTGGCCGTCATGGCGGCACTGCGCGGCATCAGCTGTGAGTCCCCGCAGCGCGCGGACACCGAGGCGATCGGTGCGCTGCTGTACGCCGCGCTGACCCAGCGCTGGCCGTACGAGAACGACGCCCATGGCCTCACCGGCCTGCCCAAGGGCGTCGGGCTGATCGCGCCCGACCAGGTGCGGGCCGGCGTTCATCGCGGGCTGTCCGAGCTGGCCATGCGCGCACTGATCAACGATGGCTCGACGGCCTCCCGCCAGGAGCAGCCGTGCACCACCCCGGAGGAGCTGGCCAAGGCCGTCGCGGCCATGCCCCGTATCCGGCCCCCGGAGACGGCGTTCAGCGCCCCGCCGCCGTACCAGCGCACCGGCTACCAGCAGGGCAGCTACCGGCAGCCGTCCACCCACGGCGCGTCGGCACCGCATGCCACGCAGCCGGTCACCCCGCCTCCGTCGCCGCTCCAGAGCCGCACCGGGCGGGCCCTGAAGTGGTCCGTCTCGTCGCTGCTCATCGCGGCGCTGGGGCTCGGCAGCTGGCAGCTGGCGGACACGCTGCTGAAGCGGGAGAACGAGCAGGACACCCCGGGGAACTCACAGTCGTCCGGCGGTCCGAAGAAGCACACCGGAAAGCCTCTCCCGGTCAAGGGCGCCACAGAGTTCTCACCCCTGGCCCAGCCTTTCTCGGAGGATGAAGCTCACAACGTCACGGACGGCGATCCGGGTACTGCCTGGGTGACCGGACGGTTCAAGGGCTGGCCCAACTTCGGAAACCTGCCACCGCGCGCAGACGGCAGCGGAATCATCGTTGACCTCGGGAGCGCCAAGGACATCTCCGGGATACAGGTCAGCATGTATCGGCCAGGCCAGACCGTAGAAGTCCGCGCAGCAGCACCCTCCGCAGCGGATCCGGCGGCACTCGGTGATTTCTCGCAAAGCCTCTCCAAGCTGGGAAAGGCCGGCGACAAGTTGGATGTGAAGCTCGACCGGTCGGTGAAGTCTCGCTATGTCCTGGTCCACATCACGAAACTTTCCTCTGATGGAACGTCGGACTGGTTCCGCGGCGGCATTTCAGAAATCAAAATCTTCAGCTGACGCACCGGTATCAACTCAGCGCACCGGAAACCCGTAGAAATACGAGGTGGCCAACGCCCCGCCGGCCTTCGGGCCGGCGGGGCGACCTCGTGCGGCAGACCAGCCGCCGGCGGGCAGCCCACCCTCAAGGTCAAAGCGGCACCTGAGCAGCACCACCCTGAGAAGCAAAAGCAGCCACGCATCTTTTGGCGTTCTCGGGCAAGAAGGTCACTCGTCGACGAGTCGAAGCTCCCTAGTGGTTCTCCACACGCCTGCCTACGATGAACAGTGTCTCCTTGTTGCTGCAAGTCAGGAGCCACTTACGTCAAGTAGCAGCAGGTTTGGCGATCTTTACGCCGATGTCTTACAGGGGGCAAGATTTCCAGGAGTCGGCGCTAGGTGAGGGGGTATGAGTGGGTCTGCTAGAGGACTCTAGTGATCAAGACCTCATCGCTCGCCATGTCGCTGGTGATCGCGAGGCATTCGGGGAGATAGTCCGGCGCCATCGCGACCGGCTCTGGGCGGTGGCACTGCGCACCCTCGGTGATCGCGAAGAGGCCGCCGACGCCGTGCAGGATGCCTTGGTCTCCGCCTATCGCGCGGCCCATACCTTCCGCGGTCAGTCCGCCGTGACGACGTGGCTGCACCGCATCACGGTCAATGCCTGTCTGGACCGAGCCCGCAAGGCCGCCTCACGGCGCACTTCGCCCGTCGCCGAGACCGAGCGGCTGGAGCAGCTGCTGGAGCCCGAGGAATCCGCCGCGGCACCCGCCGAGCGCCAGGATCTGCACCGGGAGCTGCTCAGCGCCCTACGCACCCTTCCCGAGGAACAGCGGGCCGCCCTCGTCCTCGTCGATATGCAGGGCTACCCCGTCGCGGAGGCCGCGGCGATCCTCGATATCCCGACCGGAACGGTGAAAAGCCGCTGCGCACGGGGCCGGGCTCGGCTCCTGCCCTTGGTCACCCATCTGCGCGCCGACAACGGGGATAGCAAACCCGTGAGCGGGGGAAGGAACCGGGCGCAGGGGACATCCGTCCCACCGACGGCAGGGCCGAAGGACACAGGTGCCGTGAAGGGCGGAGGTGGGCGAGCGTGACGTCGACGACCGGCACGGGTGAGCACCCCACAGGTGAGCACCCGGAGGTCTCCGAGATCTCCGAGCTCACGGACGGGCTGCTTTCTCCCTCGCGCACCGCGGAACTGCGCGACCATCTGTCCACGTGTCCCCTGTGCGACGACGTCTATGCGTCCCTGGAAGAAATCCGGTCACTGCTCGGCACGCTCCCCGGCCCGCTGCGGATGCCGGCCGACGTCGCCGGTCGCATCGATGCCGCCCTCGCCGCCGAAGCACTGCTGGACGCCACCACCCCCGTCGCCACGGCTCACGTTTCACGTGAAACGGCCACCATCCCTGTCGTGGTTTCACGTGAAACCGACGAAGAGGCACCCCGCCGAGGGACACCGGCCGCCCGGCCCACCGGGCGCCCTCGGGGCTCCTCGGGCCCCGGACGGCAGACGCCTGGCGGCCGCGCGTCCCGAGCGCGGCGCTGGCCACGGATTCTGCTCGGCACCGCGGCGGCCGCGGCGGTCTTCAGCTTCGGCGGCCTCCTTATGCAGAACGCGGCCCTCGACGGCCCCCAGGCGGGCAAGCAGGACCGGACCACCGCTTCCCCCGAGAAGAAGAGCGGCGATGCGGGCGCCCTCACCGCGGCGAGTCTCGAATCACATGTGGACGAACTGCTGACGTCGAAGGGCTCGCCCAAGTCCCCCGGCATCGGGACCCGGAGCTCCCCCGACACCCCGATGCGCGGCAGCGCCGACACCATTCCGTCCTGCGTCCGCCACGGCATCGCCCGTCCGGAGACTCCGCTGGCGACCAGCCACACGCGCTACCAGGGCAAGGACGCCTACCTCGTGGTGCTGCCGGATCCGACCGATCCCCAGCGCGTCTCTGCGTATGTCATCGCTTCCTCTTGTGTCTCTGCCACGCCACCGGCTCCCGGAAAGGTTCTGCTGTCGCACTCGTTCCAGCGAGACTGAGCGACGAGAAGTGCGCTGTGACACTCCGGGAATGCTCGCCCCGTAGGATCCGTTGGGTGGGGTGAGAGAACCGAGAGCCCCAGCAAGCAGTCGGCAGAGACAAGGAAGACACCCGTGAGCGACGTCCGCAACGTGATCATCATCGGCTCCGGGCCCGCGGGCTACACCGCAGCGCTCTACACCGCCCGCGCGTCCCTGAAGCCGCTGGTCTTCGAAGGTGCCGTCACCGCCGGAGGCGCCCTGATGAACACCACCGACGTGGAGAACTTCCCCGGTTTCCGCGACGGCATCATGGGGCCGGACCTCATGGACAACATGCGTGCCCAGGCGGAGCGCTTCGGCGCCGAGCTCGTGCCGGACGACATCGTCGCGGTTGATCTCTCCGACGAGATCAAGACAGTCACCGACACCGCCGGCAATGTGCACCGGGCGAAGACCGTGATCGTCAGCACCGGATCCCAGCACCGAAAGCTCGGCCTGCCCCGTGAGGACGAGCTGTCCGGTCGCGGCGTCTCGTGGTGCGCCACCTGCGACGGGTTCTTCTTCAAGGACCAGGACATCGCCGTCATCGGCGGAGGCGACACCGCGATGGAGGAGGCCACCTTCCTCTCCCGCTTCGCCAAGTCGGTCACGGTCGTCCACCGCCGTGACACCCTGCGCGCCAGCAAGGCGATGCAGGAGCGTGCGTTCGCCGACCCGAAGATCAAGTTCGTGTGGGACAGCGAGGTCGCCGACATCCACGGTGAGGGCAAGCTCTCGGGTCTGACCCTGCGCAACCTCAAGACCGACGAGACCTCCGAGCTCCCCGTCACCGGCCTCTTCATCGCGATCGGCCACGACCCGCGGACCGAGCTGTTCAAGGGCCAGCTGAACCTCGACGACGACGGCTACCTCAAGGTCGACGCCCCCAGCACGCGCACCAACCTGAGCGGCGTCTTCGCCGCCGGCGATGTTGTCGACCACACCTACCGCCAGGCGATCACCGCGGCCGGCACGGGCTGTTCCGCCGCCCTCGACGCCGAGCGGTTCCTCGCTGCGCTGTCGGGCGGCGAGTCGACGCCCGAGCCGGAGAAGACCCCCGCCGCCTGACCCGCGCACCCAGCTTTCCCACCACCCACCCAGTAAGGAGAATCCCATGGCCGGCGCCACGGTGACCGTCACGGACGACAACTTCGAAGAGGTCGTCCTCAAGAGCGACAAGCCCGTTCTCGTGGACTTCTGGGCCACCTGGTGCGGCCCGTGCCGCCAGATCGCCCCGTCCCTGGAGGCCATTGCCGCCGAGCACGACGGGATCGTCATCGCCAAGCTGAACACCGACGAGAACCCGGCCACCACCGCCAAGTACGGCGTCATGTCGATCCCGACCATGAACGTGTACCAGGGCGGCGAGGTCGTGAAGACCATCGTCGGTGCCAAGCCGAAGGCCGCGATCGAGCGCGACCTGGCGGACTTCCTCGGCTGAGCACGCCGCCACGTTTCACGGGAAACGGGCCCGTCCCCCACGAGGGGGCGGGCCCGTTCTCCGTTTCACGGGAAACATCGGCTCGGCTCTACAGCGGTCGCAGCGCGGGTTCCTTCTGGACGGCTCCCAGCAAGCGGTCGAGTGCCAGCTCCACATCTTCCTTCCACGAGATCGTGGTACGCAGCTCAAGCCGCAGTCGGGGAAAGCGGGAGTGGGGACGCACGGTCTTGAAGCCCACCGCGAGCAGATGATCGGCGGGCAGCACACAGGCCGGCTCACTCCAGCGGGCGTCTCCGAATGCCTCGATGGCTTTGAAGCCGCGCTGGATGAGGTCCTTGGCGACCGTCTGGACCATCACCCGCCCCAGCCCCTGTCCTTGGTAGCCGGGAATCAGCCAGGCCGTCAGCAGCTGCACCGCATCCGGTGAGACCGGGCTGGTGGGGAAGGCCGTGGAGCGCGGCACATAAGCCGGCGGGGCGTACATCACGAACCCGACCGGCACCTCATCGACATAGACCACCCGCCCACAGGACCCCCACTCCAGCAGTACTGCCGAGATCCAGGCTTCCTTCTCGAGCTCAGGGCGACCCGCTTTTACCGCGGCCTCGCCGCTGACGGGGTCGAGCTCCCAGAAGACGCAGGAGCGGCAGCGCTTGGGGAGGTCCGGAAGGTTGTCCAGCGTGAGCGGTACGAGCCGACGGCCCATGAACCCAGGTCCTCGCTTTCCTCGCCTGCCACACCTCGCAGCGCCGTCAGCGCCACCTGCTCTCTGAGCAGACCACCAACGAACCCTCCGACGGCTGCGAGTCCGAAGCCCGCTGCCAGCAGTCCGGTGCGGCTCACCGATCGCATGGCCCTCTCCTCGGTGTGAGATGTCTCCACATGGATGCGTGCCATACCCGAACGCATCGTATCCACCCTTTACGGGCGCGGGTACCGCAAGAGTGCAAAGGGCGGGCACGTGTTCCGGTATGAGCTCCGGAACACGGCCCGCCCGGGAGCCGAGAGCGTCAGCTCACTCCTCTTCGTCGTTCTCCTCGGCCAGTGACTGGCCCAGGACGCGCCCCTCACCCGGGGCGAGGGTGCCGAGGATGCGCTCCAGATCGTCCATCGAGGCGAACTCAACGACGATCTTTCCCTTCTTCTGTCCCAGGTCGACCTTCACCCGGGTCTCGAAGCGGTCGGACAGCCGGGAAGCGAGACCCGTGAGCGCGGGGGACACCCGGGTGCCGGCACGCGGCCCCTTGGTCTTGCTCGCACTCTTGGGGGTCGACCCCATGAGCGTCACGATCTCCTCGACGGAACGGACCGAGAGTCCCTCCGCGACGATGCGGCGTGCCAGGTGGTCCTGCTCCTCCGAGTCCTCCACGGAGAGCAGGGCACGGGCATGGCCCGCGGAGAGCACACCCGCGGCAAGCCGCTTCTGCACGGACGGCGAGAGTTTCAGCAGCCGCAGCGTGTTGGAGACCTGCGGGCGCGAACGCCCGATCCGGTCGGCCAGCTCGTCATGGGTGCACTGGAAGTCCTTCAGCAACTGGTCATAGGCGGCTGCCTCTTCCAGCGGGTTGAGCTGAGCCCGGTGGAGATTCTCCAGAAGCGCATCGAGCAGCAGCTTCTCATCGTCCGTGGCCCGGACGATCGCGGGAATCTTCTCCAGCCCGGCCTCACGGCATGCCCGCCAGCGGCGCTCACCCATGATGAGCTCGTACCGCCCCGGCCCCGTCTGACGGACCACCACCGGCTGAAGCAGGCCCACCTCCTTGATGGAGGTGATCAGCTCGGCCAGGGCATCCTCGTCGAAGACCTCACGCGGCTGCCGCGGATTCGGCTTGATCGCATCCAGCGGCACCTCAGCGAAGTGCGCGCCGGCCACCTCCGAGATACCCGCCGTGTCCGCCGCGGCTGGTGCTTCCGTTTCACGTGAAACACCGTGCGCCGGCAGCGACGTCACCTTGGCCGCCGCCACCCCGCGCTCCGGGGCCAGAACCGGTACGGACGACGGTGACGTCGCTCCCTGTCCGGCGGGTCCGGCATGATCCGTGCTCTGCGGTGCCGCGGGGATCAGCGCACCGAGCCCACGGCCCAGTCCTCTACGTCGTTCACTCACTGAGTCCCCTCCGAGATGCTGTGCTGTGCTTCATAGTTGACGCTGAGGCCCTGGCCCCCGGTCTGCGGGACCCCACGCAAGGCGATCTCCCGGGCCGCTTCAAGATAGGACAGCGAGCCGCTGGATCCCGGGTCATAGGTGAGCACCGTCTGCCCATAGCTGGGTGCCTCGGAGATGCGCACCGAGCGGGGGATGCTCGTACGGAGCACCTCATGGCCGAAGTGGCTGCGCACCTCATCGGCGACCTGGGACGCCAGCCGGGTGCGCCCGTCGTACA
Organism: Streptomyces sp. NPDC127097; assembly: GCF_042724075.1. Classification (NCBI taxonomy): domain Bacteria; kingdom Bacillati; phylum Actinomycetota; class Actinomycetes; order Kitasatosporales; family Streptomycetaceae; genus Streptomyces; species Streptomyces sp. NPDC127097. The sequence goes on from NZ_JBHXFI010000009.1 coordinate 162,453, forward strand.
TGGTGAGCAGAATCGTCGAGACATGGAGCTTGGGGTTGAGATGGCCCCGCACCAGATCGACGTTCCGCAGCAGCTGCCCCAGCCCCTCCAGCGCGTAGTACTCGCACTGAATCGGGATCAGCACCTCGGCACCGGCGACCAGAGCGTTGACCGTCAGCAGGCCGAGGGAGGGCGGGCAGTCGATGAAGATGTAGTCCAGTGGCTGTTCGTACGCCTTGATGGCGCGGTCCAGCCGGCTCTCCCGCGCCACCAGCGAGACCAGCTCGATCTCCGCACCGGCCAGATCGATCGTGGCGGGGGCACAGAACAGGCCCTCCACATCCGCGACCGGCTGCACCACATCGGAGAGCGGCTTGCTGTCCACCAGCACGTCATAGATGGAGGGCACTTCGGAGTGATGGTCGATCCCCAGTGCCGTGGAGGCATTGCCCTGGGGGTCGAGGTCGATCACCAGAACCCGGGCGCCATGCAGGGCCAAGGAGGCCGCCAGGTTCACCGTGGTCGTGGTCTTACCGACCCCGCCCTTCTGGTTGGCAACCACCATGACCCGAGTCTGTTCAGGCCGGGGCAGCCCCTCACCCGCGCGGCCAAGTGCCTCCACCGCAAGCTGAGCTGCACGACCGATCGGGGTGTCGTCCATCGGGGGCGGCGTTTCACGTGAAACGTCGTCCCCGAACGACTCGCTACGGGGACCGGGGACCGGATCGGTCATCGGTCCCGCGATGTTGGCGTCGGACCGCAAGGATTCACTCTCCTCGACATCAGGCTCGCAATGTTCAGAGCCTGCCATGCTTTCGGTGTCGTGAACCAGTGAGGTCCGTTCTCCTGTGGACGAATCCACTTCTGTGGATACTTCGCTGACCCTTGTGGGTCTACGGTCGCGCGGCGCGGCGGCCGCACGACCACGGTCGATGATCCCTTGCAGCAGAGAACGACGTTTCACGTGAAACACGATGCCAGCGTCGCGCCTGAATGAGCCGCGACACTCCGTCTTGTGTCGTTTTGATGGCATTTGCGGAATTCCCCGTCCCGCTTTCGCGGAACGGAATGTCCTCATGCCAATGCCGGCTTCCACGCACCGGCAGCGGAGCATCAGCGCCGGCGCCCCCTCGACGCACGGCTCACACGCGCCGCCTTCGCCCGCTTGGCCGCAAAGCGCACACCGCCGGGGCTCTCGCCCACCTCGACCCGCACCACGGTCGACGGCGGATCCACCACGCCCTCGCCCACATGCACCACCGAGGTCTCCACCACGCCGAGCTTGCTCAGCGCGGCCCGAGCCGCCTTGAGCTCCTCCTCAGCGGTATCGCCCTTGAGCGCCAGCATCTCGCCGTAGGGACGGAGCAGCGGCACACCCCAGCCGGCCAGCCGGTCGAGCGGGGCAACGGCACGCGCCGTGACCACATGCACCTGAGGGAGCTTGCCCATCACCTCTTCGGCCCGCCCGCGCACGACCGTGACGTGGTCCAGCCCGAGCAGCTCGACGACCTCCTGGAGGAAGTTCGTCCGCCGCAGCAGCGGCTCCAGCAGCGTGATCTTCAGATCCGGGCGCACCAGAGCCAGCGGGATACCGGGCAGCCCGGCACCCGAACCCACGTCGCAGACCGAGACGCCCTCGGGCACCACCTCGGAGAGCACCGCGCAGTTCAACAGATGCCGCTCCCAGAGCCGCGGCACCTCACGCGGGCCGATGAGCCCCCGCCGCACCCCGGCGTCGGCGAGCAGTTCGCCGTACCGCACGGCTTCCGCAAAGCGCTCACCGAATACCTCCTCCGCCGCCTTCGGCGCAGGAGGGAGCTCCGCTGCTGCCTCCGTCACGGGAACCGCCCTTCCTCTGGACTGCTACTTCTGCCGGGAACCCGGGTTACGCCCCGGGATAACACAGAACGCTGACAACTTTTGGCCCCGCCTGCGAGCAGACGGGGCCAAAGAAAAACGGGAGCGCTGAGCGGTCAGGCCGGGAGGACGACCACTCGACGCTGCGGCTCCTCGCCCTCGGACTCGCTCCGGAGCCCGGCCGCCGCCACCGCGTCGTGGACGACCTTGCGCTCGAAGGGCGTCATCGGGTCGAGCTTCACCGGCTGCCCGGTGCCCTTGGCCTCCTCCGCCGCCTTCGCGCCGAGCTCCGAGAGCTCCTCACGCTTACGCGCCCGGAAGCCCGCGATGTCCAGCATCAGACGGCTGCGGTCACCGGTTTCCCGGTGCACGGCCAGCCGGGTCAGCTCCTGAAGAGCCTCCAGCACCTCACCGTCGCGGCCCACCAGCTTCTGGAGATCACGGCTGGTCGAGTCGCTGATGATCGACACCGCGGCGCGGTCGGCCTCGACATCCATGTCGATGTCGCCGTCGAGGTCGGCGATGTCCAGCAGACCCTCGAGGTAGTCGGCCGCGATCTCGCCTTCCTGCTCCAGGCGGGTCAGGGTGTCGGTGCCCTTGGTGGCAGGGGTCGTGTCCGTCACGAAAGGACTCCTTCTTACTTCTTGGTCGGGTGCTTGGGGCGCTGCTGGCCCTTGCGCTGTCCGGACTTGGCCGTGCGGGACCCGGAGTCGCCGCCCTTGCCCTTGCCTTCCTGCGCGTCCTTCTTCTCCAGCGACGGCTTCTTCGCCGCACCCTGACCGGAGCCCGAGCCACCCGACGCCGATCCGGCACGCGTACGGCTCTGCGCACCGCCGGCCGGAGCGCCGCCGGTCTGCCGCTTGCTCTTCGTCTGGCGCTTGGGCTGCTGGCGGTTCTGGCGCGCTTCCTCGGCGGCCTGCTTCGCAGCGACCTCGGCCGGGTCCTCGACGATCTTGCCCGCGGCCCGCAGCCGCTCCTGGCGCTCCTCGAATGCCTTGCTGCCCGGGGTCGGGTTACGACGGATGACGAACATCTGCTGGCCCATGGTCCACACGTTGGTGGTCAGCCAGTAGACGAGAACACCGACGGGGAAGTTGATGCCGAAGACGGCGAACATGATGGGGAAGACGTACATCAGCATCTTCTGCTGCTGCATGAACGGCGTCTTCACCGTGAGGTCGACGTTCTTGGTCATCAGCTGGCGCTGCGTGTAGAACTGCGACGCCGACATCAGGACGATCATGACGATCGTGACCACGCGGACGTCGGTCACAGAAGCACCCAGGCTCTGGATCTTCTCCGCGCTGTCCATGAACTTCGCCGCCAGCGGCGCACCGAAGATGTGGGCCTTCTGCGCGCTCTCCAGAAGCGGCTGGTCGATGACACCGACCACCTTGTTCTGGGCGATGTGGTTCAGGACCTGGTACAGCGAGATGAAGAACGGCGACTGGGCCAGAATCGGGAGACAGCTCGAGAGCGGGTTGGTGCCCGTCTCCTTGTAGAGCTTCATCATCTCTTCGGACTGGCGCTGCTTGTCGCTCTTGTAGCGCTCCTGGATCGCCTTCATCTTCGGCTGAAGCGCCTGCATGTTCCGCGTCGACTTGATCTGCTTCACAAAGAGCGGGATCAGGCAGATACGGATCAGCACCACCAGCGAGACGATGGACAGACCCCACGCCGCGCCACTGTCCTTGTCAAAGATGAGGCTGTAGAACGAGTGGAACTGGACGATGATCCAGGAAACAGCGATATAGAGGGGACTGAGGATCGTGTCCACGAATCAGGCTCCTTGGACGTTGGGCTGAGTCTCGGGCTGGGCGACAGGCTCAGGGACGGTGGGCCCGCCCAGGCGGCTCCTCAGCCGCTGATGCCAAACCGGACGCTTCCGGGGAGGGACGTGGTCGACGCCCCCGAGCGACCACGGATTGCACCGCAGGATGCGCCAGGCTGTCAGCGCAGTCCCTTTCACCGCGCCGTGCCGGTCGATGGCCGTATAGCCATAGTGCGAGCACGACGGGTAGTACTTGCAGACCGGTCCCAGCAGGGGGCTGATGGTCCACTGATAGATCTTGATCAAAAGCAACAGCGGGTACTTCACTGTGCGCTCCCTCCCGGGTCCCGTCCGGAGCTCCGGGGGCCCGCGGGGCAGCTGCTGTCGGTCGCAGCCCCCGGGGGATTGCAGCCTCTCGGCGCCCCTCCCAGCAGCCGCTCGAAGGCGGCGTCCAGGTCGCGGGCCAGCTGGTCGTGGTCCGCGTCACCCGCACCGGGCAGGGCCCGTACGACAACCAGGCTACCGGCGGGCAGCCGGTCCAGCCGATCGCGCACGAGATGACGGAGTCTGCGCTTGACCTTGCTGCGCACGACAGCGATGCCCACTGCCTTGCTCACGACGAAACCCGCACGTGCCGGGGGAACACTTTCCCCCGACCCGTGCGGGTCCGTTGCACCGCTGCGAAGATGAACGACAAGGAGCGGGCGCCCGGCCCTGCGTCCCCGGCGTACCGCGGTCGCAAAGTCCTCGCGCCGCCTCAGCCGATACTCGGTAGGCAGCACGTCATGGACCTAGGTTGCTGCTCAGGCCGACAGGCGGGCGCGACCCTTGCCACGGCGGGACGCGAGGATCGCGCGGCCGGCACGGGTCCGCATGCGCAGACGGAAGCCGTGGGTCTTCGCGCGACGGCGGTTGTTCGGCTGGAAGGTGCGCTTGCTCACTCGGGGGCTCCAGGAATGCTTGTTGTCTCAGGAGAGACAGATGTGGGGCGTCGACTGGCTGTCACCGTGCGCCCACGAGTAGCTCGCAACGCCTAAGTGCACCGCTACACGATCACTTCGAGCGTGATCTTTGCCCATCGGAGGCAGGCGGCAGCAGCCATCGACAACTCGACCTGGTCACGGTACGCGCGGCTACGCCATCCGGTCAAACCGGCTTCTCGGCGTCGCCTGCCGGCCCCTTGTCAGGACACACTATGCACAGGCTGTGGACAACAACTTGAATCCCCAGGCCCGCCCTGACTACCGTGGCTGAACTTCGATTCCTTCCCGCCCGTCCTGAGAATCACACATTCGTGGGACTGTGAGAGAGCGTGCCCTGTGGCTGATGTACCTGCCGATCTTGCCGCAGTGTGGCCCCGCGTGCTCGACCATCTCCTTCGTGCGGAGGTCGATGGCCTCAAGCCCAAGGACGAGACCTGGCTCAAGCGCACCCAGCCGCTGGCGCTGGTCGCCGATACCGCGTTGCTCGCCGTCCCCAATGAATTCGCCAAGGGTGTGCTCGAAGGCCGGCTGGCGCCGCTGATCGGGGAGGCCCTCAGCCATGAGTGCGGCCGCCCGATCCGGATCGCGATCACCGTGGACGACTCCTCCGAGGAGCCCCCGGCGCAGTCCACGCCGCCGGCACCCCAGCACCAGCCGTCCCAGCAGCACCCCCCGCACCACCAGCAGACGCATCAGTCACAGCAGCAACACGATGCGTACGACGGCTACGAAACCCGCCACGAGTCCCGGCACGACAGCCGGCAGGGATACGGACACCAGGGCGACGACCTGCCCGGCGTCCGGCCCGCCTACCCGGACTACCCGCAGCCCCGGCACGAGCCCGGCGGCTGGCCGCAGATGGGCGGCGGCCCCGGCCCGCGCGACGACTACGGCTGGCAGCAGCAGCTCGGCGGCTTCCCCGAGCGTGACCCGTACGCCTCCCCGTCGTCCCACATCTCGCAGCATCAGCAGCGGCAGAACGACTACCGTCCGCAGGCGCCCGACCGCAACGGGCCGCCGCAGCACTCCGACGGTCCGCGCTCCCCTTATGACCCGCCGCGCCGCGACCGCTCCGAGCACCAGCCCGGCGGGCACACCGGCCGCGCGGGCACCCCCGGCTCCGGCCCCGGCGCCGTGCTTCCCGCGCCCAGCGGTGCGCCCAGCCCGCTCGCCGCGCAGCCCGCGCCGGCGACCGGCCCCGGTGAGCCGACCGCGCGGCTCAACCCGAAGTACCTCTTCGACACCTTCGTCATCGGTGCCTCCAACCGCTTCGCGCACGCCGCCGCGGTGGCCGTCGCCGAGGCGCCGGCCAAGGCGTACAACCCGCTGTTCATCTACGGGGAATCGGGGCTGGGCAAGACCCACCTGCTGCATGCGATCGGGCACTACGCGCGGAGCCTGTATCCGGGCACCCGGGTGCGGTACGTGAGCTCGGAGGAGTTCACCAACGAGTTCATCAACTCCATCCGCGACGGCAAGGCGGACGCGTTCCGCAAGCGCTACCGCGACATGGACATCCTGCTGGTCGACGACATCCAGTTCCTGGCGAGCAAGGAGTCGACGCAGGAGGAGTTCTTCCACACCTTCAATACGCTGCACAACGCGAACAAGCAGATCGTGCTCTCCAGTGACCGGCCGCCCAAGCAGCTGGTCACCCTGGAGGACCGGCTGCGCAACCGCTTCGAGTGGGGTCTGATCACCGACGTCCAGCCGCCCGAGCTGGAGACCCGGATCGCGATTCTGCGGAAGAAGGCGGTGCAGGAGCAGCTGAACGCGCCGCCGGAGGTGCTGGAGTTCATCGCGTCCCGGATCTCGCGGAACATCCGTGAGCTGGAGGGCGCGCTGATCCGGGTCACGGCGTTCGCCTCGCTCAACCGGCAGCCGGTGGACCTGGGGCTGACCGAGATCGTGCTGAAGGATCTGATCCCCGGCGGCGAGGACGCCGCGCCGGAGATCACCGCGACCGCGATCATGGCCTCGACCGCGGACTACTTCGGGCTGACCATCGACGATCTGTGCGGCTCCTCGCGCAGCCGGGTCCTGGTGACCGCCCGCCAGATCGCCATGTATCTGTGCCGCGAGCTGACCGACCTCTCGCTGCCGAAGATCGGGGCGCAGTTCGGCGGCCGGGACCATACGACCGTGATGCACGCCGACCGCAAGATCCGCGCGCTGATGGCCGAGCGACGTTCGATCTACAACCAGGTCACCGAGCTGACCAACCGCATCAAGAACGGCTGAGGCCGGCCCACAGGACGCCCAGGGCGCTCCGGGATCCGCTCCCGGAGCGCCCTTCGCCGTACGGGGGCCACCGCCCGGCGAGCGCCCGGCCGCACCCTTCTCCCGGCTGCGCCCCGCTCCCTTCCGCTTCTCTCCGCGGCGTCCTGCGCGCTCCCGCCGCGCGCGTCCGATCGCGTAACGCACCTCTCCCGGCCCCGCTTTGAGCCCTCCAACCCCCCGCTCCGAGACGCCCCGCCGCCGTCCCAAACCTGTGGAGCGCACCCCCTGTGTTCGATTCCGCGGCCGGACACGGCTTCTCTCCACAGATTGGGCAAGAATCTTCCGTCCACATCCTGGGGAGGGGAAAGTTATCCCTGTGGGATCCACAGGCCGGTGTACTGACGGGCCATCGGGGGAGGTCAGCCGCATGTGGATTTGTGGCCAACCGCCCTCCACAGGGTGTGGACAGTGGATTCGTCCACAGGGCGGCCGGCGTCTTGTCCACCGCCCGCCCACAGGCAAGCCGCTGTTGTCCCCAGCAATCCCCAGCTTCTCCACACCGCTGTCCACTGTTCGGCAACACGACACCCGCCCTCACCGGGCCGAGTGAAAGCCGTCACACCAAGGTGGTCGGTTGGGCTGTGGGGAACGTGGGTAAAGCTGGGGATGGCACTGGGGAGAAGTACCTGTCCCCTGTGCATCGGGTGTGCAGAACTTCCGGCGGTCCACAGAACCGCCCGCTTATCCACGGCCGCCACCCACAGGGGCGGTGGACAAAAAATCCGCGTTGACCTGCGCAAAAGCGGTTGTCCACGGTTTCCACAGCCCCTACTACTACGACCACGGATATCTACCGGGGAACTCGTTCGGAAACGGGGCCTGTGCACAAGTTGGCCGCCGGGTGCCCGCCCTCGGCCGAGTCGACTTGACCCCGAGCCGCACCGACTGTCGGTGGCGTGCGTCAGACTGGTCTCCGGCAACCCAGCCGACGACGAAGGCCAGCAGGGCGAAGAGCCAGCAACAGCAGGAGGCGGTTTCCGGTGAAGATCCGGGTGGAGCGCGATGTACTCGCGGAGGCAGTGGCCTGGGCGGCCAAGAGCCTCCCGGCCCGTCCGCCGGTGCCCGTCCTCGCGGGCCTGCTGCTGAAGACGGAGGACGGCACGCTGAGCCTCTCCGGCTTCGACTACGAGGTCTCCGCGCGGGTCTCGGTGGACGCGGAGGTGGAAGAGGAGGGCACGGTCCTCGTCTCCGGCCGGCTGCTCGCCGACATCTGCCGTGCGCTCCCCAACCGCCCGGTGGAGATTTCCACCGACGGTGTACGGGTCACCGTCGTCTGCGGCTCCTCGCGGTTCACCCTCCACACCCTTCCTGTGGAGGAGTACCCGTCCCTGCCGACCATGCCCACCGCCACCGGCACCGTCCCCGGTGAGGTCTTCGCCGCGGCCGCCGCCCAGGTCGCCATCGCCGCCGGCCGTGACGACACCCTCCCGGTGCTCACCGGCGTACGGATCGAGATCGAGGGCGACACGGTCACCCTGGCCTCCACCGACCGCTACCGCTTCGCCGTGCGCGAGTTCCTGTGGAAGCCGGAGAGCCCCGACGCCTCCGCGGTCGCGCTGGTCCCCGCCAAGACGCTGCTGGACACCGCCAAGTCCCTGAGCAGCGGCGACACCGTCACGCTGGCGCTGTCCGGCTCCGGGCAGGGTGAGGGCCTGATCGGTTTCGAGGGTGCCGGGCGCCGGACGACGACCCGTCTGCTGGAAGGCGACCTGCCGAAGTACCGCACGCTCTTCCCGACCGAGTTCAATTCGGTCGCCGTGATCGAGACCGCCCCGTTCGTCGAGGCCGTCAAGCGTGTGGCCCTGGTGGCCGAGCGGAACACCCCGGTCCGGCTGAGCTTCGAGCAGGGTGTGCTGATCCTGGAGGCCGGCTCCAGCGACGATGCACAGGCTGTGGAGAGGGTCGACGCCGATCTGGACGGTGACGACATCTCGATCGCCTTCAACCCCGGCTTCCTCCTGGAGGGCCTGTCGGCCATCGACTCCCCCGTGGCGCAGCTGTCCTTCACGACCTCCACCAAGCCCGCGCTGCTGAGCGGCCGGCCGGCCAAGGACGCCGAGGCGGACGACGCGTACAAGTACCTGATCATGCCGGTGCGGCTGTCGGGCTGACGGCCGGAGCGCGGGTCACGCGGGTGGCGGCATGCCGTCGCCCGCTGTCCCGTGGCCGCCGGACAGCGGCCCAGGCCACGGGCCTGCGGCGACCGGCTGACCGGCCCCTGATGAGCGGCTGAGCCCACAGGTGTGCGCGGACCTGCGGGCGTAGGCTCGGGTCCGGGTACACCAGCAACGTCTACGTGCAAAGAGGGTCTCTGATGGAGCTCGGTCTCGTCGGTCTCGGCAAGATGGGCGGCAATATGCGCGAGCGCATTCGCCGCGCCGGCCACACCGTCATCGGATACGACCGCAACCCGGACCTGGCGGATGTCAACAGCCTCCAGGGGCTTGTGGAGAAGCTCAAGGGTCCGCGGGTGGTCTGGGTCATGGTGCCGGCCGGTGCCGCCACCCAGTCCACGATCGACGAGCTGGCCGAGCTGCTCTCGCCGGGCGACATCGTCGTGGACGGCGGCAACTCCCGCTGGACCGACGACGAGAAGCACGCCGAGGAGCTGAAGGCCAAGGGCATCGGCTTCGTCGACTGCGGTGTCTCCGGCGGCGTCTGGGGCCTGGAGAACGGCTATGCGCTGATGTACGGCGGCGACAAGGACGATGTCGCCAAGGTGCAGCCGGTCTTCGACGCGCTCAAGCCCGAGGGCGACTTCGGTGCGGTGCACGCCGGCAAGGTCGGTGCCGGCCACTTCGCGAAGATGGTCCACAACGGCATCGAGTACGCGATGATGCAAGCCTTCGCCGAGGGCTGGGAGCTGCTGGAGAAGGTCGACTCCGTCACGGACGTCCGCGAGATCTTCCGCTCCTGGCAGGAGGGCACGGTCATCCGTTCCTGGCTGCTCGACCTGGCCGTCAACGCGCTCGACGACGACGAGCACCTGGAGAAGCTGCGCGGCTTCGCCGCCGACTCCGGTGAGGGCCGCTGGACGGTCGAGGCCGCCATCGACAACGCCGTGCCGCTGCCCGCGATCACGGCCTCGCTCTTCGCGCGGTTCGGGTCCCGTCAGGACGACTCCCCGCAGATGAAGATGATCGCCGCGCTGCGCAACCAGTTCGGTGGGCACGCGGTCGAGAGCAAGAAGTAGCGGACACCGCTCACACCGCAGCAACCAGAAGCAGCAGGCAGCAACCGTTGTAAGCAGCCGGGGGAGGTCGGCGCCCAGCCATGCACGTATCGCATCTGTCCCTCGCCGACTTCCGCTCGTACGCCCGGGTCGAGGTGCCGCTCGATCCGGGCGTCACGGCTTTCGTGGGCCCCAACGGGCAGGGCAAGACCAATCTGGTCGAGGCGGTCGGCTATCTCGCCACGCTCGGCAGCCACCGGGTCTCCTCGGACGCCCCGCTGGTGCGGATGGGCGCCGAACGGGCCATCGTCCGGGCCGCCGTCGTCCAGGGCGAGCGGCAGCAGCTGATCGAGCTGGAGCTCAACCCGGGCAAGGCGAACCGCGCCAGGATCAACAGGTCTTCGCAGGTCAGGCCGCGGGACGTACTGGGCATCGTGCGGACGGTGCTGTTCGCGCCGGAGGATCTGGCGCTGGTCAAGGGCGATCCGGGCGAGCGCCGGCGGTTCCTGGACGAGCTGATCACCGCGCGCTCGCCGCGGATGGCCGGGGTGCGCTCGGACTACGACCGGGTCCTCAAGCAGCGCAACACCCTGTTGAAGACCGCCGCGTTGGCGCGGCGGCACGGCGGCCGGCAGATGGATCTGTCCACCCTCGACGTGTGGGACCAGCATCTGGCCCGCGCGGGTGCCGAGCTGCTGGCGCAGCGGCTCGACCTGATCGCCGCGCTGCGGCCGCTCGCGGACAAGGCGTACGACCAGCTGGCGCCGGGCGGCGGTCCGCTGGCGCTGGAGTACCGCGGTTCGGCGGGCGAGGCGATGGCCGACGCCACCACCCGCGAGGACCTGTACGGTGTGCTGCTGGCGGCGCTGGGCGAGGCCCGTAAGGGAGAGATCGAGCGCGGGGTGACGCTGGTCGGCCCGCACCGCGACGATCTGGTGCTCAAGCTGGGGCAGCTCCCGGCGAAGGGCTACGCCAGCCATGGCGAGTCCTGGTCGTACGCGCTGGCGCTGCGGCTGGCCTCGTACGACCTGCTGCGGGCGGAGGGCAATGAACCGGTGCTGGTTCTGGACGATGTCTTCGCCGAGCTGGACGCGCGCCGTCGTGAGCGGCTGGCGGAGCTGGTGGCCCCGGGCGAGCAGGTGCTGGTGACGGCGGCGGTGGACGACGATGTGCCGGGCGTCCTGGCCGGTGCGCGCTACGCGGTGTCCGACGGCGCCGTGGAGAAGGTGACCCCGTGAGCGAGGAGCAGCCCGAGCGGCCCAAGGCCCCGGAGCTGTCCGGGGTGGATCTGGCCCGGCAGGCGCTGGTGGCCGCGAAGGAGCAGGCGCGGGCGCGGGGCGCGGCCGCACAGCAGAAGAAGCAGGCCAGGCGCGGCGGACTGCGCTCGGGGGCGCGCGCGGACGGCCGCGATCCGCTGCCACTCGGTGCGGCGATCAACCGGCTGATCACGGAGCGCGGCTGGGAGACCCCGGCGGCGGTCGGCGGGGTGATGGGGCGCTGGCCGCAGCTGGTCGGGCCCGAGGTGGCACAACACTGCGAGCCGCAGAAGTACGACGAGGACGCCCGGGTGCTGACGGTGCAGTGCGATTCGACGGCCTGGGCGACGCAGCTGCGGCTGCTGGCCCCGACGCTGGTGGCCCGCCTCAACGAGGACCTGGGCCACGGCACCGTAAAGGTGATCAAGGTGCTGGGCCCCGGTGGTCCGGCACGGCGCTACGGATCGTTGCGCGCACCGGGCAGCAAGGGCCCCGGCGACACCTACGGCTGAGCCCCCGGCCCCCTGGATGACCTGCGCAAGACGCCTGTATACGGGTGAGGTGGATGAGACTCCGCTCACGGTAGCCGCCGGTTGACAGTCCGAAGCGCTGAGTGCCCGCGTGAGCGTCCTGAGGCCCCGTCTCGGATATGGGGAGTCGGCGGACGCCAGTTCAGGGCGGCACATGACGACTCAGGTGCCTGCAAACCCCCATGAGTGTCGGCGCCACCGGTACACTGGTAGCAATCCCGCCCACTCGCGGAACATGTCGAACGACGCAGCCGCTCCCGCCTGTCCTCCTGGGGTGACCCGCACAGGCGCGGAAGGGCTTGTGCTGTGCCAGAAAGGGCGCTTCGTGGCCGACTCCGGCGACCTCAACGAGAACAACACGGCTTCTACTGAAGAGGGGGTTCCTGTCGGCCCGACGGGCGACTCCGCGGTGGAGAAGTCGTACGACGCCAGCGCGATCACCGTCCTCGAAGGGCTGGACGCGGTCCGCAAGCGTCCCGGCATGTACATCGGCTCCACCGGTGAGCGCGGTCTGCACCACCTCGTGCAGGAGGTCGTCGACAACTCCGTCGACGAGGCGCTGGCCGGCCACGCCGACACCATCGACGTGACGATCCTGGCCGACGGTGGTGTGCGTGTCGTCGACAACGGCCGCGGTATCCCCGTCGGCATCGTGCCGTCCGAGAACAAGCCGGCCGTCGAGGTCGTGCTGACCGTGCTGCACGCGGGCGGCAAGTTCGGCGGCGGCGGGTACGCGGTCTCCGGTGGTCTGCACGGCGTGGGTGTGTCCGTCGTGAACGCCCTGTCGCAGCGGGTCGCGGTCGAGATCCACACGGACGGCTTCCGCTGGACCCAGGAGTACAAGCAGGGTGTGCCGACCGCTCCGCTGGCCAAGCACGAGGCCACCGAGAAGTCCGGTACCTCGGTCACCTTCTGGGCCGACGGCGAGATCTTCGAGACCACCACGTACAGCTTCGAGACGCTGTCGCGGCGCTTCCAGGAGATGGCGTTCCTCAACAAGGGGCTGACCATCTCGCTCAAGGACGAGCGCCCGGACCACGTGGACGAGGACGGCAAGCCGCTCTCGGTGCGGTACCACTACGAGGGCGGCATCGTCGACTTCGTGAAGTACCTCAACTCGCGCAAGGGCGAGCTGGTGCACCCGACGGTGGTCTCGGTGGAGGCCGAGGACAAGGAGCGGAACCTCTCCGTCGACCTCGCGATGCAGTGGAACACCCAGTACAGCGAGGGTGTCTACAGCTTCGCGAACATCATCCACACCCATGAGGGCGGTACCCACGAGGAGGGCTTCCGCGCCGCGCTGACCGGCCTGATCAACCGCTATGCGCGCGACAAGAAGCTGCTGCGGGAGAAGGACGACAACCTCACGGGCGAGGACATCCGCGAGGGTCTGACGGCGATCATCTCGGTCAAGCTCGCCGAGCCGCAGTTCGAGGGCCAGACCAAGACCAAGCTGGGCAACACCGAGGTCAAGACCTTCGTCCAGAAGGTGGTTCACGAGCACCTCAACGACTGGCTGGACCGCAACCCCAACGAGGCCGCGGACATCATCCGCAAGGGCATCCAGGCGGCCACCGCGCGGGTGGCGGCCCGTAAGGCGCGTGATCTGACCCGTCGCAAGGGTCTGCTGGAGACCGCGTCGCTGCCCGGCAAGCTGAGCGACTGCCAGTCCAACGACCCCGAGAAGTGCGAGATCTTCATCGTCGAGGGTGACTCCGCCGGCGGCTCGGCCAAGTCCGGCCGTAACCCGGAGTACCAGGCGATCCTGCCGATCCGAGGCAAGATCCTCAACGTCGAGAAGGCCCGGGTCGACAAGATCCTCCAGAACAACGAGGTCCAGGCGCTGATCTCGGCGTTCGGCACGGGTGTGCACGAGGACTTCGACATCGAGAAGCTCCGGTACCACAAGATCATCTTGATGGCGGACGCCGATGTCGACGGTCAGCACATCAACACCCTGCTGCTCACCTTCCTCTTCCGCTTCATGCGGCCGCTGGTCGAGGCCGGGCACGTCTACCTCTCCCGCCCGCCGCTGTACAAGATCAAGTGGGGCCGGGACGACTTCGAGTACGCCTACTCCGACCCGGAGCGGGACGCGCTGATCGAGCTCGGCAAGCAGAACGGCAAGCGGATCAAGGACGACTCGGTCCAGCGGTTCAAGGGTCTCGGTGAGATGAACGCCGAGGAGCTGCGGGTCACGACCATGGACACCGACCACCGTGTCCTCGGCCAGGTCTCCCTGGACGACGCGGCCCGCGCGGACGACCTGTTCTCCGTGCTGATGGGCGAGGACGTCGAGGCGCGCCGCTCGTTCATCCAGCGCAACGCCAAGGACGTCCGCTTCCTCGACATCTGAGCCCTGTCGGCCCGTACAACAGCCGCAGCTCGAAAGGACTTTGAACCACCATGGCCGACGAGAACCCCCCTGTGACCCCGGACGGCGTGACCGCCGAGGGCGCGCCCGCCGCCATCGAAGGCGTCGGGATGCGCGTCGAGCCCGTCGGGCTCGAAACGGAGATGCAGCGCTCCTACCTCGACTACGCGATGTCCGTCATCGTCTCGCGTGCGCTGCCGGACGTCCGGGACGGCCTCAAGCCCGTCCACCGCCGCGTCCTGTACGCGATGTACGACGGCGGCTACCGCCCCGAGAAGGGCTTCTACAAGTGCGCCCGCGTCGTCGGCGACGTCATGGGTACGTACCACCCGCACGGCGACTCCTCGATCTACGACGCCCTGGTGCGCCTGGCCCAGCCCTGGTCGATGCGGATGCCGCTGGTCGACTCCAACGGCAACTTCGGCTCCCCGGGCAACGACCCGGCGGCCGCCATGCGGTACACCGAGTGCAAGATGGCGCCGCTGTCGATGGAGATGCTCCGGGACATCGACGAGGAGACCGTCGACTTCCAGGACAACTACGACGGCCGTAACCAGGAGCCGACGGTCCTGCCGGCCCGCTTCCCGAACCTGCTGATCAACGGCTCGGCCGGTATCGCGGTCGGTATGGCGACGAACATCCCGCCGCACAACCTGCGCGAGGTCGCGGCCGGCGCCCAGTGGGCGCTGGAGCACCCCGAGGCGTCCAGCGAGGAGCTGCTGGACGCGCTGATCGAGCGGATCAAGGGCCCGGACTTCCCCACCGGTGCGCTGGTGGTGGGCCGCAAGGGCATCGAGGAGGCATACCGCACCGGCCGCGGCTCCATCACGATGCGCGCGGTGGTCGAGGTCGAGGAGATCCAGAACCGCCAGTGCCTGGTGGTCACCGAGCTGCCCTACCAGGTCAACCCGGACAACCTCGCGCAGAAGATCGCCGACCTGGTCAAGGACGGCAAGGTCGGCGGGATCGCGGACGTCCGCGACGAGACCTCCTCCCGTACGGGCCAGCGTCTGGTCATCGTCCTCAAGCGGGACGCGGTCGCCAAGGTCGTCCTCAACAACCTCTACAAGCACACCGATCTTCAGACCAACTTCGGCGCGAACATGCTCGCGCTGGTCGACGGGGTGCCGCGCACGCTCTCGCTGGACGCCTTCATCCGCAACTGGGTGACGCACCAGGTCGAGGTCATCGTCCGCCGGACGAAGTTCCGCCTGCGCAAGGCCGAGGAGCGGGCGCACATCCTGCGCGGTCTGCTCAAGGCGCTGGACGCCATCGACGAGGTCATCGCGCTGATCCGGCGCAGTGAGACCGTCGACGTGGCGCGCGAGGGCCTGATGGGCCTGCTGGAGATCGACGAGATCCAGGCGAACGCGATCCTGGAGATGCAGCTGCGCCGGCTGGCCGCCCTGGAGCGCCAGAAGATCACCGCCGAGCACGACGAGCTCCAGCGCAAGATCAACGAGTACAACGCGATCCTGGCCTCCCCGGAGCGGCAGCGCCAGATCATCAGCGAGGAACTCGCCGCGATCGTCGAGAAGTTCGGCGACGACCGGCGCTCCAAGCTGGTGCCCTTCGAAGGCGACATGTCCATCGAGGACCTGATCGCCGAGGAGGACATCGTCGTCACGATCACCCGTGGCGGCTATGTGAAGCGGACGAAGACCGACGACTACCGCTCGCAGAAGCGCGGCGGCAAGGGCGTCCGGGGCACCAAGCTCAAGGAAGACGACATCGTCGACCACTTCTTCGTCTCCACGACCCACCACTGGCTGCTGTTCTTCACCAACAAGGGCCGGGTCTACCGCGCCAAGGCGTACGAACTCCCCGACGCGGGACGGGACGCCCGGGGTCAGCATGTGGCCAATCTGCTCGCCTTCCAGCCGGACGAGCAGATCGCGCAGATCCTGGCTATCCGCGACTACGAGGCCATGCCGTATCTGGTGCTCGCCACCAAGGCCGGCCTGGTGAAGAAGACGCCGCTCAAGGACTACGACTCCCCGCGGTCCGGCGGTGTCATCGCGATCAACCTGCGCGAGCAGGAGGACGGCACGGACGACGAGCTGATCGGCGCCGAGCTGGTGTCGGAGAACGACGATCTGCTGCTGATCAGCAAGAAGGCCCAGTCGATCCGCTTCACGGCGACCGACGAGGCGCTGCGCCCGATGGGCCGGGCCACCTCGGGTGTGAAGGGCATGAGCTTCCGCGAGGGCGACGAGCTGCTCTCCATGAACGTGGTCCGCGCCAACACCTTCGTCTTCACCGCCACGGACGGCGGTTACGCCAAGCGCACCGCGGTCGACGAGTACCGCGTCCAGGGCCGCGGCGGTCTGGGCATCAAGGCCGCCAAGATCGTGGAGGACCGGGGTTCGCTGGTCGGCGCGCTGGTCGTCGAGGAGACGGATGAGATCCTCGCGGTGACGCTCGGGGGTGGCGTGATCCGTACGCGGGTCAACGAGGTGCGGGAAACGGGCCGTGACACCATGGGCGTCCAACTGATCAACCTGGGCAAGCGTGATGCCGTCGTCGGCATCGCATGGAACGCCGAGGCCGGCCGGGAAGCCGAAGAGGTCGACGGGGGCGCCGAGCCCGACGAGACCGCGGCGGACGAGGCCGGGTCCGCGGAGACCGAGGGCGAGCAGCCCGCGGCGGAGTAACACGAGGAGTAGATCGTGAGTGGAGCCACGGGCGCTGCGGCGGGTGGATCGGGAGCCGGAAAGGGCTCCTCGTCCGGACCCGCGACCGTGACGGAGGACAGCGCCCGTGGCTCCGCCGTTTCCGACACCGGCCCCCGGGACGAGGGCTCACATCAAGGGGAACCCGTGACCGATACCCGCCAGCCGCAGCCGCAGCCCCAGGGAAAGGCCGGGAGCGGCGCACAGCAGCCGTATCAGCCGCCTCAGGCGTATCCCACCGAGGGCGGCCAGAGTGGCGGGCAGGCGGTGCGCCGGCCCCGTACGGGCGCCACCACGGCCCCACGGACCCGCAAGGCCCGGCTGCGGGTGGCCCGCGCCGACCCGTGGTCGGTGATGAAGGTGAGCTTCCTGCTCTCCATCGCGCTGGGCATCTGCACGGTCGTGGCCGTCGCGGTGCTGTGGATGGTCATGAACGCCATGGGCGTCTTCTCCACGGTCGGTGCCACGATCAGCGAGGCCACCGGCTCCAGTGACGGCGGCGGCTTCGATCTCCAGTCGTTCCTGTCGCTGCCGCGGGCGCTGCTGTTCACGTCGATCATCGCGGTGATCGACGTGGTGCTGGCGACGGCCCTGGCCACGCTCGGTGCCTTCATCTACAACCTGTCGGCCGGGTTCGTCGGGGGCGTGGAGCTCACCCTCGCCGAGGACGAGTGAGTCCCTCGTGGGAGGGCGTTCGGGAGGCTCCGTGAACCGATTTTGGGAACGCCTCTGAAGTGCGCTAATCTTCTGGTGCAGCGAGCGCGCGGCTATAGCTCAGACGGTTAGAGCGCTTCCCTGATAAGGAAGAGGCCCCAGGTTCAAGTCCTGGTAGCCGCACTGCACAATCGGCCCGGCCGGGGAACTCCCCGGCCGGGCCGATTCGTTGTACGGAGGCGGAAGTTGGCTCGCGGTGCGTGCCTCGGAAGAGGTGTTGCCGACCGCGGGCTAGGTAACCGATCGGTATCGGTCGGTGTGTATCATCGGCCGACATAGGTCCCCTACGTCAACGAAAGACGAGGTCGCGCGGTGAAGAAGCTTCTCCTGGTCGCACTGGCCGCCATCGGCGGGCTCCTCGTGTACCGCCAGATCCAGGCGGATCGCGCCGAGCAGGATCTGTGGACGGAGGCGACCGACTCCGTGCCCGCAGGTTCGGGTGTCTGAGACCCCTCTACGCACAGCAGGTTCGTACGGACCCCGATTGCCTCCGGGCGGTCGGGGTTTCGTGCGTCCGGGGCGGGCGCTCTGGGGCCCGGGGCGGCGGGTCCGGAGTGGCTGATTGTCGTTGGGTGACCGTGACGGCGATCTTCTTGTGTTTGCTATAGCACACTATTAGCTTGCAATAGCAAACGCTGGCTGTGGTGTGGTCAGTGGGACACGAGGGGGGACAGGGGCTGCGGCGACACCCGGCTCGCTACCCGGCTCGCCCGGCCGGTTGCCGCCCAACTCGCCGAGGACGGTTACTGCTTCAAGCCACGGGCTCGGACGCGGCTCGGTGGCCGATGGAGTTGACGTTTCACGTGGAACATCCGCTGACGAAGGGCGTCACGCCGGGGCCAGCAGCTGCGCTGCGACGTCGAGTTCGCCAACGAGCCGACGGTCCGGGGCTACGGCGCCGCTACGTCCTTCGGCGGCACCCAGGTCCGCGCACCGCGGTCGCGGCCGAAGCCTCCGGGAGCGATTCCGGCTCCTCGGCGGACGAAACGCCCGGTGGCGGTGGAGGATGGTCCACAGAAACGTGTGGCGGCGGTCGCCGTCGGCGCTGTGGGCGTACGGCTGCCGGCCGGTCTCGTGGTCGCCTGCGGGCGGGTGCGCCGACGGCCGCGTGCCGATGGCGGGAATTCGGATCCGATGAGGGGTGGCTCGTGGTGACGGGGCGCACGACGTACAGGGGCATAGCCGTGCTGGCGGCGCTCGCCGCGGTGCCGATCCTGCCGGGGGCGGTGGGCGTGGCCTCCGCCGAGGACGTGCCCCGCTACCGCATGGGGGAGGGCGCCACGAAGATCGCGGGCAGCCCCAGGTCCACGGACGCACCGTCGCTCAAGCCCGGTCTGCACACCGACGCCATCAAGCGCGGCGAGCAGAAGTGGTACGCCGTCAATCTGGACGCCAGGACCAATGCGTACTTCTCGGCCGTCGCGGCGCCCACACCCGGCACCAAGGTCGCGGACTACGGCGACAAGCTGACCCTCAGCGTCCAGGACAGCAACGGCACGAGCTGCGGCTCGGAGGCGCGGCCGTCCTTCAACGGCGGCGGCATGGCGTACCCGATCGCCGACTACGTCACCCGCCGCATCGGCGCCGACCGTACGGAGTGCCAGAAGGCCGGCCCGTACTACCTCGTCATCACCCGCGAGGGATCGGAGACCTCCGGCACCGACACCTGGCCGCTGGAAATCAACTACCTCAACGAGCCCCGGCTGGAGGGCGGTACCCCCGCCAAGCCCGGCCACGGCACCTGGAGCACCGCGACCCCGGCACCGCGTACGGACGCCACCAAGCGCCATGCCAGGGGCGGCACCGGCTTCAACGACGCGGGCTCGGTCGCCTCGGGGGTCTGGAAGGACCGGATCAGGCCGGGCGAGACGCGCTTCTACCGCGTCCCGGTGGACTGGGGACAGCGGCTCAACCTGAGCGCCGAGCTGCCGAACTCGACGTCGTCCCGGGCCTCCGCCTTCCTGGCCAGGGTGCTCGGGCTGGCCGTCTACAACCCGGCGCGCGGTGCGGTCGGCGACCCCAGCTTCGTCTCGTACACCGGGAAGCCGGCCGCCGCCAAGGAGTTCACCGCACCGGTCGACTACGGCAACCGCTTCGACTCCACCGGCTCGGTCAACGCGATGCGGTTCGCGGGCTGGTACTACCTCGCGGTGAGCCTGCACCCCGATGCCGCCCAGTACTTCCCCAAGGGCGCGGAGCTCACCCTCCGGGTGGATGTCCGGGGCACCGCCAAGGACGGGCCCGGTTACGCCGGGCCGGCCGGCGTCTTCTCCGTCACGCCCGAGGACCGGGCGACGGCGCGGAAGGGCCAGACCGCACAGGAGGCGGCGAAGAGCGGCACCTTGATGACGGTGGCCTACACCGGGATCGGCACGGGTGTGGTGCTGCTGCTGGGACTGGGCGCCTGGACGCTGGTGGCGCGGCGGTCCGCGGCCCGTGCGGCGGGTCCACGGTCCGGGCCTGGTGCGGCGGGCGGGCCGGCTACCGCGGGCGGCCCGGGCGGCCGCCCCTCGCTGCCGGGACAGTCGACGGCCTCGGCCCAACAGGCGCCACAGGACCCCCGGTTCGGGCCGCCACAGGGCTGGTAGCGGCTTCCCGAGGGGCCGGGCGCACTTCGGCCCACCGGCCCCGTGGCGGGGCGTCAGGCGGCGAACAGTGCCCAGACGCCGACCGCGATGCACAGCAACGCCACGATCAGCACCGGAACCGCGACCTTCGCGGGCGGGCCCGGCTTTCTGTACGGGGCGTGGTGCGCCGGGGACGGCACGGTGGCGGCGGCGCCCGCCGGGGGCTGCCCGGGGACCGGCAGCGGGCCGGCCGTGTAGGGGCGGGTCGCGGACCGTTCCGGGTGGCCGGGGGCCGTCGGCTCGTACGCGGGCGCCGGGGGCGGGGGCGGGGGCGCCGCCGGTGCCGGGAGCGGCATGCCGGACGAGGCGGGCGGCCCGGCCGGCGTGCCGTAGCCGGTGGGCGTACCGCCCTGGCCGGTGACGGCATCGCCGTGGCCCGTATAGGAGTCATGGCCCGTATAGGAGCCATGACCGGTGGAGGTGTCGCGCTGACCGGTGGGCGTGCCGCCGTGGCCCGTGTACGTGCTGTCAGGCGTCACCCTCGGCATCGGCGTGGGCGCGGGGGGCGGTGTCGGTGTCGGTGTCGGTGTCGGAGGGGCGGTCGGTTCCGGCGGGGCGAGCTGGAAGCTGCCGGTGTCCGACATGGAGACCTGCCCGGTGGTCCCGGTGCCCGTGGTGGCGCCGGCCGTCGCGGGGCCCGCCGGGCCACGGGGACGCAGCGGCCCGTCCGGCCCGAAGCCGGCCGGCAGCGGCCCTATGTGGTCGAAGACCTCGACGATCTCGTCCTCGATCGTGGCGTCCGGCAGCAGCTCGACGGCCGACAGAATCGCCTTCCGCGCCCCGGTGGCCGTCTTGAACCGGGCATCCGGGTCCGGGTGCACCAGGGAGGCCAGCACCTGCCACAGCGGCTCCGGGACGCCCTCGGGCGCGTTCGGGATGCCGTGCTGGGTGAAGTACTGGCTCATCGCCTCGGCGTCCGGCTTGGTGCCGGTGATCAGATAGAGCGCGACCAGGCCGACCGCGAACAGGTCCGCGGGGAAGTCCGGTTCGGCGCCCAGCAGTTGCTCGGGAGCGAAGTAGCCGGGCGTGCCCACCACGTAGTTGGCCTCGGTGAGCCGTGGCTCGCCCTTGCGCATCGCGATGCCGAAGTCGGACAGCCGCAGATGCGGCCGCCCGGTGCCGGTGGCCTCCAGCAGCACGTTCGCCGGCTTGATGTCGCGGTGCACCACCCCCTCCGCGTGCACGGCGGTCAGCCCGGCCAACAGCTGATCCAGGAGCGTGCACACGAACCGCGGCGGCAACGGGCCGTAATCCCCGATGAGATGCGCCAGCGAGCCCCCGTTCACCAGGTCCATGGTGAACAGCACCTTGTCGTCGTCCGCGGCCCAGCTCGCCGGTGCCAGCACATGCGGATGGTCGATCCGCAGTGCCTGTTCGCGGACGAAGCGCAGCAGGGTGTGGGCGTCGCTCTGTTGCAGCACCTTGGCGGCAACGTAGCGGCGGCGCCGGGCGTCCCAGGCGCGCCAGACCGCGCCCACCCCACCCCGCCCGATCGGGTCGATCAGTTCATACCGACCGGCGAAGACCTCACCCATTGCGCCCCGTCCGCTTTCCGAATCCGCGACGTCCCCTGTGGCTAACTCTGGTGCGCCTCGTAATGGGCGACCGCGTCCGCGGTGCGACCGGCACCGTAGACCCGGAGGAACTCTGCCAGTTCGGGGTGAGCCGGGGCGAGGGTGTTCGCCGCATCGATGATGTCCCCGGCGTCGGCGACCGACCGCAGCAGCGACTGGATCTCCCGCACCACGCGCCGCACCGTGGTCGCCCCCGTCGACGACGTCTGCTGCGCGGTGTTGTTCAGCACCGAACCGCCCGCCGTCTTCTTGATCTCGTCCATGCGGTCGGTGGCCTCGGCGGCGCTGACGCTGCCGCCGGCGACCTGTCCGGCCAGGTCTTGCAGCGCCTGCACCCGCTGCACCACGGCCGGGTTGCCTATCTTCGCGCGCTGCCCGCTCATCAGCTGGGACAGCATCGGGGCGGACAGACCGAGCACAGCGGCCAGCCGGGCCTGGTTCAGACCGAGATCGTCGATGAGACGGCGGAACAGCGCACCCAGAGGCTCCCCGTACCAACTGCGCTGGAGCTCCCGGGCCCGCGCGGTGGCTTCCTGCTGTGCTGAGTCCATACCGTCTCCCCTGTCTCCCCGATCGCTTCGCTGCCGCGAATCTCGCGAAGCATCCTACGGAGAGCAACGGTGTGCGGCGATACCCGGTCGGGAAAGCGGTCGGACACCGGGTACCCTGGTCCGCGAAGGGGCCTTAGCTCAGTTGGTAGAGCGCTGTCTTTGCATGGCAGATGTCAGGGGTTCGACTCCCCTAGGCTCCACTCCTCAAAGCCTTCCCGATCTCGACGGGCGCGAGCGTGCCCAGCCCGGCCGAGGCGAAGCCGTCGATCACCGCCCGGTCCAGCCCGCTGTCGGCGAGTGCCCGGCGGG